>CAIPHR010000056.1 GCA_903864905.1 uncultured bacterium | reverse complement strand
GCTGATTATGGTTTTGAAAATCACAAGGGTTATGGAACTAAAGCTCATTATTCAGCTATTAAAAAATATGGAGTCTGTTCTATACATAGACTGAGTTTTTTGTAGTATAGTAGAGATTGTGATGCATGCTGTTGACTTATACCAATATCATGATGTATTATATACATAGTTCTTTGATATGCTTGCTTCAACATAAAGCTTGCTCAAAAAAATGAAAAGAGGAAATATTAATATATGAATAGATTATACATACATCGTACAGTACCCATAGAATATGAAAGTTGGGTTAAGGAACCTCTGTATGGTGAAGAGGAAAAGCATGGGCCAGCGGAGATAAATATCGAAACTAACTGTGTTCAATGGCTCCACGACTCGCAAAAAGATGACAAATGGATAAGTGGCGAACTTATTCACGAATATCTAGTTCGAAATCGTATGATCGGTAGTTGCTACGGTATGTACGAACTGCAAGCAATACAGAGGAAAGGTGTTGGTTTGTTCTCTAGATATTTTTTGAACAAAGCAGTATTTGGTTGGAAAGGTGTCGTGCGGACATGCGATATTGATCGATGTGTCAAGGTTCCTTTTCTAGTCGTTCATGCTAATAATGTCACCCTGCTATGGTTATATCTCGATGACTATTTCTGTGATAACAATCCTGGTTTGCGTTACAGGTATCATGACGGAAAAATCATACAGCATTAGAATCAAATAATTGCTGATATTCAAAACCTGAACGGTCATTTCGTTCGGGTTCTTTTGTATTCGTGTGCCCCTCGTAGGGTGGAATTGGAACCAGATCGTTATGAGTGTTAGGCATTTCAATGAATTGAAGTTGGCCTAACTAATGCGTATTCGTGGTATTTCATTTAACGATTTTAAGAAAATGAAGAAGAAAACACCTTAACCCTAGCGAGTGGCTCGCCCCCACTCGCTTCATCGTTTACAGACTACGACTCTATTGTAATCTTGCGTATCACTGATCCGAGTTCAGCCAGGTCTTTTGAACTCAAATCACCGTTATTACTTTTTGGAGCTTTACTCAATAATTCCTGCAACTTATTATATGCTGGATTTTTTCTGAAGCGTTCCGCGAACTTCTTATCTTTTGTGTGGTACGCCTCCCAACCAACGTGACGGTCAATAATTTCTTTGATCTTTTCTGGTGATTTGAATGGATCAGCTATTGAATATTTCTTGTCAGCTTCATCTGGGTGTGTAAAATAATGATATTGCTTTCCGATATCCCACATCGCCCACGTTTTACTTCCCAAATATGTGCTTCCTGGTACACCCAACTTCTTCAAAATATCCTTTGCTTCAGTGACCATGTGCGAAGCTACTCCTTCAACCCGTTCTTTTGGATTATTAACAAGTATTTCTTGCAACGACTCAGCATATTTCAACCCAGACTTATCTGGATTCAAAGTATATTCAAGCATTGCTTTCTTTTCATCGGCGGAGACATCCGTATCTTGATATGACAAATACTTTGAAACAACATCCTCTTTTGACAATGATTCCTCTACTTTTTTAGGTTTCTCAACTTCTACGGTTTTCTCAATAACAGGTGCTTCGAGACTTGCCTCTGTAGTGACAGGATTCTCTGCCACAGCTTCAGGTTTCGTTGGAGCTGGTGGATTTAATATATCTCGTATTTCTTTGTAATGTTCTTGATAAGCCTTTGCTTTCTCCGGATACTTGGTAACAAATTCTTTCCACTGCTTATTACGGACTGCGTTGGCTACAGAACCATAATGATCTCCAAAATTTTCGTGAGTACCTGTATCGGCGGTGATACGCTGTTGAGTTTCTGCTTTTATATTTTCTTGCAAGGATCTCAATTCCGGATCATCATCCCATGGATTTTTGTAGACTTCTTCCTCGTCCTTCATAATAAATTTCTTATCCCAGAATTCTCTAGTTGTAGGTTCGCTACCAGACTGATTCTCTTGAGTGGTTCCCTTAATAGGTACTTCATTTTCATGAGCAGGCTCTCCATTCAATGATCGACGAATTTCCTCTATACGAGCTTTATCTTTCTCAGCTTGTTTGCTTTTTTCTAGATTTTCCCAATACTGTTTCCTTTTTTCTTCCTCAGCAATTGCTTTTGCAATATATTCATTTTTCGAAGCATAAGCTGAGGCTTTTTCTGGATATTCTGATACAAACTTTCCCCAATGGGCAGTACTTACTAATTCTCCTTCACGATCTCTAAGTCGACGTTTGTCGCCTAAACTATCTACGGAACCAAATGATGAATCATTTTTTTGATTTGTAAATCGTGTAATTTGTCTTTCGGCGTCTGCATAAGCTGGGTCGCTTGAAGGTGATTCATAGACCCTAACTTTTTCTCTTCCTTCGTATTCACTAAAATCTTTTTGGTACTTATCAGAAAATTCTCTCTTTGCAGCATCAGTGACTCCTTCTATCTGCGCCGGTCCTACTAATTGATTAGGAGACACGTCGTGGCCTTCCTTATCTACAATGCCACCTTTTTCATTCCAGGAATAACCTTGTCGTCCCACATAGTCAGAAGTATCAGATTTTAGACTGTCCTTGCTGGCATCTTGAAGAAGCTCTTTAAATCTTGGATCGTTGTCAAGAAAATCGGCTAGTGGCTGTGGAACCGATTCTGTTTTTGGGATATCTACCATTTTCTCCATGGGTATACTTTAAATTGGTAACGCTAGAATTATAACACAATTAGCTAGTTACAAACTTCGTTACTGCTTCCATAAAGTTTCCAGCGTCATCCTTATGAATAACATCACCAATCAAGTATGGAGCCTGCCCCAAAAGCAATCTGTAACTCTTTTTCAGATACTCAAGCTCTTCGAGGTAATGCTCCTTGGAAAGTCGTAAAGGAAAAAACACATTCAAGAAACCCAGTAGCTTTTCCTGTTCCTTGTTACTCAACAGCTTGTCACTGCCAGCGAC
This sequence comes from uncultured bacterium, assembly GCA_903864905.1. Classification (GTDB taxonomy): domain Bacteria; phylum Patescibacteriota; class Minisyncoccia; order Phycocordibacterales; family PALSA-1337; genus C7867-002. The sequence goes on along the minus strand of CAIPHR010000056.1, from coordinate 1,494 downwards.
GAAAGCATCAATAGCGGTGGCAGGAAAACCCATCAATTCAGCATATCTTTTTTCGTCCATATTTTCAGTATTTATGGCCTCTTCAGCCAATTTAGGATCTCTAGATACACAATAGCTCATCACGCCATTCTTTTTCGAATGCTCTATGACGGCAAAACCGCTTTTCCGTAGGTCTTCAATTATTTGGTCAGCTTCCTCACCTGCAAAAGGTATTGAACAATCTGCGACCATCCTGATACCATTCAAAAGCTGTAACATCTCCGCTTGAGACTTGGCGGGTAGTGGACGGATCATAAACATCACTTCGCTAGTATTGGCAACACCCTCGGAGCTGACTCGTGATTCAATAGTAGGTGTATTTGCATCACTCAGTTGTGGAGATTTTTCCATGCGCTTATGGTAGAATTTTAGCATGAAATTCACTGATATAAAAACAGCTGACGAATATATAGATTTGGTAGGCAAATATTCGTGGCTTGTTGATTCGGAACTGCAAAAACTTGAAGCAAACGTCAAGGAACACCCTGAACAGATCAACATGGAATCGTTGCCAAAACTGATCTCGATGATCAACGTGATTGGGTATTTGAGAGGTCAAGATGGTGCTTTTTTAGATTCACGACCCGAGGGTGTCGGTGAATACCAGACTGAGCTGTATAAGAACGAGGATGCTTTTGAGAATAGACTGAACGAAATCATCAAAACCATATGTGCCAATCCTAAAAATCTAGAAAGCTATAAAGGCACTCTAGAAAGGTACTTTCTCAAAGCCAGAATACCAAATTAACAACAAAATATTAATAACTATAAAAAATCATGGATTTTCAAAAACAAGTGCGCGAAGTGAGTGGGGAGAACTGGGATTACGTTTACAAGTGCTATCCCGAGGGAGCTTATAAAGTCGAAAAAGAGAAGAAACAGGGTGTATATTCAATCAATGAAAAGAAGATGATCGTTCCTGTAGAATTCGAAATGATTCAGGAATTGATAGGGACAGAATATGCCAAAGAAAAGAATCCGTGGATTGATGGCAAATATAGAGTCAGGAAAGATGGACGTATGGGCATATTTTTCCCGGAGACACAGGAGATAAAATGGGAGGTTGCACCATTTCAACTTGCAGATGAGGATTATAAGGGATTGAAAAAACAGTAAAATAGACCCCAACAAAAGATCTATTCGCCTCCGCATTCTCCACCCCTTTCGGGAAAGTGATGCGCGAAGACGCTTGGTAGATAAGGGCGCGTTTACCTCCGCCCGTCACCATCGATGTTGTCCACTTTATGGGGTACACATCACTGGTGCCCCCGGCAGGAATTGAACCTACATCTATTCCTTAGGACGGAACTGTTCTATCCGTTGAACTACGAGGGCTTAAACGAATAGTATCTTAGAAATAGATTAAAGTCCAAGCAATTTGGCAATTTTGGGTTTGTCAAAACCCACCGTTAATTGATCATTAATAATAATAACTGGCACCCCCATTTGTCCGCT
>CAIPHR010000055.1 GCA_903864905.1 uncultured bacterium | reverse complement strand
GGAAATGGAAAAATAATTACAGTAGGAACTATTTCAATAATCGTCTCTTCGTAATTTGCAATCAATTGCAAATCTAAGGAATGTATTTGTCTGATTCTCTATTTAAAAAACTGCCAGACATTTGGAAAGATCTTGATCTTAGGGTAAGTGACGTTGTATTAGATACTGAATGCAAGGCCTGTGGTTATACTATTGAGAAAGGCTATTTCAGCAATAGGTGCCCAAATTGTGGTAAATTTATTGGATCCCGTGGTCTTTTAGAGCGTTTCTTACTTGCACCCGACGCTGGTGTTAGACGTATTGAAGATTTGATAGCTGAATTTTTACGCTCTCATAATATAGAAAAGATACGTGAACGATTTATTTTCTTATTTGATCCTCTCACGGGACATAGATGGAAGAGTTCTAAGTCTTACCAATGGAATAGAAATAGATCTGAAGTATCAATAACTCGCGCCTCATATAAAACAGTTGATTTATGTATTAAGGATCTTGCAAAAGAACACGGAGCTACTTATTGTGAAGTAGTTGATATGGCTTCTAAGGTTCTTGTTGAGAGTAAACAAGGAACTTATGGGGCCGATGATAGTTGGTATTTCGATAGTGATTATTACCATCCCGGCGTGTTTCAGATTTTCTTTTCTGATGATATAAACATAACAGACTTTTTAGAAGACTTTCAGTATTTAAAACCAGCTGGTACTAAGTGGTACTATAGGGTAATTATTGATGAAGGGGGAAGCGACATAGGAGAAGTAGAAGACGATAGTTCTTTGTGCTATACTCCTATTATACATGTGGACGCTGGTAATAATACCTGTGGTACTGTTTTTTATGACATCGTAAATGGTTTTTATGAATATTTTGATTGGGTTCCCGAAATAGCGGTTGAGCCGGAGGTTGCTAACTGATGAGCAGAAGCGCTGTAAAGAAGTATAATTCTAGTATAAAGCGGGCTTTAGAGATGAAGCAAGGCGATGATATATGGATAGTGATGGGTAAGACCTCAGAATGGACCGATGAGGATGTACCAGATACTCCGTCTCCTAGTGATGATACACTTGTGGAGCCTTTTTTAGCAATAAAGCCTATAATAAAATCTATGGCTAAGGAAATAACTTTTGAAGCATATGATTTGTTGCAAGCTGGGTACAAGGCAACTGTTACTGTAGGTGGAGTGGTAAAGTATCTAGAACTGGTAGCAGATGAAGACGCTTATGATGATGTAGCTGTATATTTATATATACAAGCATTATATGATCCAATTGCTTCCGGGCATCCCGATTTTGACGAGTTTAGGGTATACTACGCAACTAGTGGACTCGTTCCCTCTGCTGGTTATGAAAGCGATCTTTGGTTAGTTTCGGATAATATAGATGATTATGGAATGGTTGAATATGAGAACGCAGGGACAAAAATACTAGGGGGATCAGCTATGACTCTCCCTGCCTTATTGGCATATAGATAAAACTGGGGTAAATATAAATGGCAAATTCTATTATGG
>CAIPHR010000054.1 GCA_903864905.1 uncultured bacterium | reverse complement strand
ATGTGATGGTGATGTTGTTACCTGATATGGAGACTGTGCCGTTCTTGTCACCTGGTACTGCTGCTGCGTATAGGACTGCTGGTTTAACTACTCTTGCTTGGATGGCGGCTTGAATTGCTGCCTGTGCTTGGGCTGCTGTTTGAGTATCTCTCGCTGCCTCGGCCTCTGCTGCTGCTAGAGCTGCAATGTCTGCTGCTGTTTGTACTGGAGCGAGAGTGTAGTTGGTTTGCTGCTGGTTTGGTTGTACTTTGGATTGGGCTAAAGCTAGAGCTCTTGCTTGTGAAGCTGCTAAAGCTTGTGCAGCAGCTTGAATTTCTGCTGGAGTCTGTAGTGGAATAGTTGGCAAAATATTTACTCTCACACTAGTAGAAGCTGTTCCTCCTGGGCCAGTGCACGAGATATATATGGTCTTACTTACCTGCCCTGTTTTCGTGATAGAAAATGCAGGTAGGCTAAACGAGCCTGATGTTGAAGGTGGTACAGATGAACAACTAGTAGCATTTCTAGTGGTCCAGGATATCGTGCTTGATTGATCTTGAGTGATCAGATCTGGAGTTGCTATGAGATTGACAGTTGGTTTGCTACTACCTGCTGTGATCTTTATAGGGATTTTGTTTGACCAATCGCTATCTGTTCTTCCGACTTGTAGGAAATAATCACCTGCGGGTAGATTACCACTATTTGGCAGTGTGATAGATAGAGTATTGCCATTTACTACTACATCAGATAGAGATAGTGAATATGAACTACTACCGACAGCACTGGTCATGGTAACCCAGTTGTCGCCTTGTACACCGAGCTTTGACCCAGTCAAAGTTACAACCCCACCGAGAGCGGCAGTGAATCGTGCTAGACGTTTGATTTCAGGAATAATTGGAGTAGTCGGAGTAGTTGTCTCTGGTATTGAAATAGATGGTGCATCCTCTGCTATGACTGGCTGACTAGCTGTTACGTCATAATCATAATACCAATATGACCCCTCAGCTTTATTTATAGTAACATCAAGATAAAATTGAGACGTATTTTCAATCAAAAGCTTCGTTTTACAATCTGCACTGAGACGATAATAAAAACCAGCTGCTATGGTGTCACATGGGACATATGCAACCCTTGAATTATCCAAACCTGTCTCTGTTTTTGTAGCCAAATGTCCAGTAATTGTAGTTGTATATTTCTTTTTATTATCTCCACCCCAAAAAACCAATGATGATATTGACTTTCTTGCTTTGGTAATTACCTTGCCATCTACTTCGAAATTACTAAGATCAAGATATGATATACTACCCACCTCCTCTTGTTTCATCCGCAATGCAGGTTCCCGCCAAGATCTCTCAGGTTCATTAACTGGACAAGGACCTGTACGTGTATATGGTATTGTTTGTGTATATTTATATGTCTGAGTAGTTTTCCTAGTACAATTATATCTTTTAGCCATATCATTCGTAGTGGACTCCACAAAAATATTATTGTAGCTCACCTCTTGGCCATAAACATCAATAAGTTTCTCATGATTCGCATATTTGTACATGACATCAAGCGGGACATCGAACACTTCAACTACATTGCTCCATGTCTCACAGTCTTCACATGCCCTTTTCGAATAATAAATGTAATCCTTACCACCGAAATAATCCTGAAAAACTCTTATTTTTGGGTCACTAGCACTATTACCACCAGTTACTACCTGCGCAACAGAATCTTTTCCAGATACAACTGATAAATTTTGACCAATGACAACGAACATCAATAATGAGCATGAAGCGATCGCTGCTGCGAGTGCATATGCAAGAGTTTTATTTTTCATACAGAAATTATATCATATCTACAAATCTTTACTGAGCAACATACCTATGACCTTCAGTGCTTTATTAATATCCCTCTTTTTTGTCCATCTACCAAATGAGAACCTGACTGATTCATTACTATTCGCACCAATAGCTTTCAAAACATAAGACTCTTTTTCATCTCTCAAACATGAACTCTTCGTTGAACACGCTATACCATTTGCATCGAGTTGAAGTACGAGGAATTCATTATCAACCCCCGGAATAGAAACATTCAAGATGTGTGGAGAAACACTATCGCCATTTTCTGGCCCATTCACAACGATGTCATTGCGAATCGATCTCAATCCATATATCATCATTTCTCGGAATTCTGAAATTTTTGAATCTTGAATACTGAGTGCTTTAGCGAAACCAGCAACTCCTGACAAATTCTCTGTACCAGACCTCATACCAGCCTCTTGCCCACCACCAAAAATGATAGGTTCGATAGGTGTATTTCTCTTCACATAAAGTGCCCCAACACCTCTTGGACCATAAACTTTACTGCTATCCAAAGATAATAGATCGACTCCAAGCTTTTCTACATATAGTTCATTGCAAAGCGCTGCTTGTGCGCCATCTGTGTGAAAAAGTGGATAGAGTAATTTTGTATCGCCCGCTTGGGGGTAGTAGCCATCTACATCAAACCTATTCGAAATTTCATGATTCGTCCTTTTGGCTACGCCGTTTTCCTCTTCGTTCTTCGAAGTCGAGGAAACGGCCTCCGCCAAGCGGACGCTAATAAATTCATTCCTAGCTTTTCTCATAATCTTTGCAATCTCCCTTATAGGTTGTACCGTACCGATCTCATTATTCACAGTCATAATAGAAACCATGAAAGTATTTGGTTTGATAGATTTTTTCAATTCTTCTATTGAAACAATACCTTTTTCATCAACACTCAATCTTGTAATTTCACAACCATTTTTTTCCAAGTGTTTAGCAACCTCTATTATAGAAGAATGTTCGATGCATGAGATTATGAGATGCGGTTTCAATACACCTTCACTACTATCCTTTATACCCGAGTTTTTAGATAAATATGATATGTATGAATTATACGCACCAAGTATTGCCAAATTGTTTGCTTCAGTACCACCTGATGTAAAAACTATTTCATCGGAGTGCGCATGGATATGGTCTGCTATAGACTTTCTAGCGGAATCAAGAGATTTCTTTGCATCTACACCTTCTCTGTACCAAGAAGAAGGATTCCCATATTTTATTGCAGAAAATTTCTTTACCTCATGTAAAACACGAGGATCTATAGGTGTAAGTGAAGCGTAATCTAGATATATTCTACTTTTCCACATATCCAAAATATAACATCAAATCCTTTCGATGTGAAGGGTTATAATAGATGCGTTCGGAATATATGAAAGCAAAGCTTTCATAATTCCTCATTGATCGCCATAATCGCTTCGCTCATATATCGGTCCATACGACACGATTCTGCTGAATCGACGGCGTTCGGAATATATGAAAGCAAAGCTTTCATAATTCCTCACTTGTCGCTATAATCAATCATCATGTTAACAACACTCATTTCAAACCCACTATTTATCGGTCTCATCATTCTCGCAATAATAACTATCATACTTTTAGTGATGGTAGTGTCTATGCAGAGCAAATTGAAAAAATTCCTAGTACATATCGATGCAAAAAATATTGGGGACTCATTGACTCACATAACCGAAGAAGTCAAGGTATTACAGAACTTTGAAAAAGAGATGACCGTATACTTAGCTAGTGTTGAGAATAGACTGCGTAAAAGTGTACGATCAGTGCATACAGTTAGATTCAATCCATTTCATGGTACAGGCGGTGGTGGCAATCAAAGTTTTGCTACAGCATTCCTAAATGAACAAGGTGATGGTGTAGTACTATCAAGTCTATACTCCAGAGAACATGTGAGCATATATTCGAAACCTATCAAGAGTTACGGAAGTGAACATGAATTATCAACTGAAGAAAAAGAAGCTATAGACAGCGCCAGGGATGGATTGAAACAATAAAAAGAGAGGGATTTTTAATATTCCCTCTCGCACTAAACACCTAGTTTATTCAACTCTCACATTCTGAGTTTGAATACGCGCACTGTATTGAAAGTCTGGGTTTATTTGATCGCCGTCCGTCTGGAATCAAATATTTTGACATATACGATTCAATAAAACAGAAAGCTAGCATTGCTACGGTTATTTCAGATGATTGTATATCCTCAATCCGAAAAAATGGATTTCTTATTATTCCATCGACGTATATTATTTCGACCGAAGCACCAGACTGTTCAATATAACTTTGAATAGACTCTGCAATATCTATTCTAAAATTTTCTCCAAAACCTTGAATGATCAATTTCATATAATGTACTCCTTCCATATAAAAAATATCATTGATAAAAACGATTGTCAATATCCATTCTGCATGCTAGAATCAATCATTAATATGCCTAACAAAGACCAGCAAAACCTGGTTCCTCGTCCTCCCGTGGTTGTCATCATGGGCCATATTGACCATGGCAAATCTACACTTCTCGACTATATAAGAAAAACTAATATCGTTGCAGGAGAGGCTGGTGGTATAACCCAGCATGTAGGTGCTTACCAGGCTGAACATATAGCAAGTGATGGAAAAAAGTATCAAATAACTTTTCTAGATACGCCTGGCCATGAAGCTTTCTGTAATATACGTGAACGTGGTGCGAAAGCGGCCGATATAGCTATTCTCATAGTTTCTGCAGAGGACGGTGTAAAACCACAAACATTGGAAGCATTTGCAAATATAACCGAACAAAAAATGCCATACATTGTGGCAATTACGAAAATAGACAAACCAAACGCCAATATAGAAAGAACAAAACAAAGTTTAGGTGAAAATGAAATATACGTGGAAGGATGGGGTGGTAATATACCATGTGTAGCGATTTCTTCTATAACTGGAGAAGGTATACCAGAATTGCTGGACCTACTCATGCTTCAGGCAGAACTCGAGGATTTGAGATCAGATCCAAATACTGATGCAACTGGAACGGTAATAGAGTCAACCCTAGATACACGCAAAGGTGTATCAGCAACATTACTTATAGATAATGGAACATTGAAGATCGGAACATTCGTATTCGCCGAAGGTGCTTATGCCCCAGTTCGCTTCATAGAAAACTTCAAAGGTGAAAAGATAGAAACAGCAGGAGCATCGATGCCAGTCATAGTTCTAGGATGGACTTCTATGCCACCATGCGGAGCACTATTTGGGACTGTGAAGACAAAAAAACTGGCAGAAAAATCTATAGAGGAATACCAGACGAAAGTCAGGAATTCAAAGTCAGTTCTGAATGTTCCATCTACACATCCTACAGTGGAACTAACTTCTAATGCTATCGTTTCCCTGCCACTTGTACTCAAGGCTGACGTCATAGGTTCCTTGGAAGGAATAAAATTTGAACTAGCAAAGATCCGACATGACCGAGTACATATAAAGATTGTTTCTGAAGGTATCGGTGCCATCAATGAAAATGACATAAAGAGCGCCCAGGGTGACCCAAATATCATCATTATTGGTTTCAATGCAGAACCAGATAAGAAAGCTGCGACTCTGATCGAACGTGCCGCTGTGCCGATACAAATGAAGAATTTCTCTATCATATATGAGTTATCACAATTCGTACGTGAGACATTATTATCGATGATTCCGAAAGAGTATGTAGAAGAAGTCACTGGCAAAGCAAAGATCATGGCAGTATTTTCGAAGGACAAAGACCGTCAAGTTGTTGGTGGTAAAGTTCAGGAAGGACAACTAGAGACTGGAGCAGCAGTCAAGATTGTTCGACGTGAAGCAGAGATTGGGCGCGGATTTATTCGTGAACTACAGCAGCAAAAGAAACGAGTTACGGAGGTGCGTGAAGGTTTCGAATTTGGTAGTCTTATAGATGCGAAGTTCGAGATAGCTGCAGGAGATAAGGTAGAGGTGGTGAGGATGGTTGAAAAGAAGTAATTTGTCCGCCAGATTGGCAAAGCTGTTTCCTCGACTTCGAAGAACGAAGAGGAAAACGGCGGAGCCAAAAGGGCGCAAATATGTGTCCACAATCATGAACCAAAGAGACTCCAAAATTCAAGAGATACTACGTGAGCTAGCTGCTGACTTCTTTTCTCGTGAATCCAATAGACTTTCGATGATCACCGTTACCAAAGTCGAGACACGTAGTCATGGAGGAACTGCAACTATATTGGTTACAGTATTACCAGAAAATCAGGAGAATGATGCGGTAGAATTTATGCATAGACAACTTACTGATTTCAAAGAATATGTGAGAACTCATTCAAAGATACAGAGAATACCCTTCTTTGAAGTTGGAATCGATATTGGAGAGAAGAATAGACAGAGATTGGATGAGATCACAAGTTCTACTATAAAAAATTAAGTACTTAATGTCTTTGAATTTACATGCTAATATGAATATCGTAATAGATATTTAAAATATTATATGGCCACGTAGAAAAGTGGTAATTCGGCTCTCTGCAAAAGAGCTATACGCGAGTTCGATTCTCGCCGTGGCCTCCCGATTTGTCCAAAAGCGATAGCGATTGGATACAAATCGCAGTCCCTTTATGGGGCTCATTGTGAATTGAAAATGTAAAAGTCAAAATGAAAAATTGTAAATGTCGTACTCGTATATTTTCCATTTTGATTTTTAATATTTACATTTACTACACCCGCCCGGGTGGCGAAATTGGTATACGCGCAAGACTTAAAATTTTGTTGCCGTAAGGCAGTGTGGGTTCGATTCCCACCCCGGGCACAAAAAATCGAAATGGAATTCAGATCATATTACGGGAGCAAAGCGCCTGCGCGCTTTGCGTGTGGAAATCGAAAAGTCTGAGCATATTTTCAGACATTTTTATGGTTAGTCTTTTAATTCTACCAAATGAAACTGGGGGGCGGGATTGTTCCGTGTCCACTTTATGGGGTACAGTTCAATGTGTGCGAGGCGCGAATGACATTCTGTGAATGAAGCGACACACACCGCTTCCTCTGCGCGACATCACGCATACCTGCACTCCAAAGTCCGTCGGCGAGTTCGAAGGCAGGACGCACAATCCGCTCTATGACTCGGCTGTTGCCGCGTTTGTCTATCGCCACTTGGTTTCCAAAATCGTGTGAACCAAAGACGTTGTGTGATTCCGTAAAAATCACTCATGGGTGAAGATACCCATGGTTATCAAATCTTTAAACAAGCGCACGACCTTCGGGTACGGCGCTTTTTCTTTTGACAGAATGGTTGTATACTTGTTGATAGAAAGCTGTGTATATCGTACCTTGCGCAAAAAAACATTAGGATGTACAATTTTACCAAGGTATATAAGTCATTATTAAATTAACACTTAAAAAAGTAAATCATATGAAAAATCAAGAAGGTTTGACTCCGAATCAAGAAATAAAGACAGAAAATAATGCAGAGAAAGTTGAAAAAAGAGAACTTTCTGTAGAACAATTTGCGGAAATAATTTGCCGGAATGGTCAATTATTAGAATGCTCAGAAAGCAAACTTTCAATGCTAGGCGAATATTCTTTTACTTCGGGTTTGTATGACGTATCAATAAATTCAGTACGGAAAGAAAATTTTGTCGAAAATCCAGAAGGTGTCTATTTATTTAATGGCGACTTATACGCGGTTAAGTTTCAAGCTAAAATCCTAAATGAATACCATTCCCAATCAAAGAATGTAATAACCTGTCAGTATAAATTAACTCCTGTTGGAGTTGAAAAATTAGAAACTCCTAGCAAGTAGTATCAAATTGGTAGGGTGTTGAATATGCAAAACTATGTTTTAAGAAATGACCAACTATTTACTGAACGGATTTCAAAATTTGTATCCAATTTGCCCAAAGATATAGTTGATCTTTGGAAAAATAATTTAATTATTTTAGCCGGTGGTGCAATTAGAAATTGTTTTGAGAACAAAGAACCACGGGATTTAGATTTTTTTATTTTTGATAACAATATATTTAATCAATGTGGCAGGATATTGTTAAGCGAAGGATATGCAGAAAAGATTCACGATATAAATTTCTGCAAATATAAAAAATCGACTCTGGAAATAGATATTTGTTGGATGCCTAATTCAACGAATGTTTTTGATATATTAGAAACATTTGATTTTACAATATCTAAAGTAGCATATTATAACAATGCTATTATTATTCATAATAGATTTGATAATGATTTAATAAATAAAGAGCTAGTTTATTGTGGTTCACATAACCCAAAAGCAAGTTGGGTGAGACAGGTTGTTTTTAAAGAAATGGGGTATACTATTGACGAGAAAAATTTGCGTTTAATTGCAGCGGATATTAATCAGTTATTGTAATTCGTACCATTTGCTGTCAAAAAGGTTCCAACATTGTCAGACGGCGCACAAAAAATCGAAATGGAATTCAGATCATATTACGGGAGCAAAGCGCCTGCGCGCTTTGCGTGTGGAAATCGAAAAGTCTGAGCATATTTTCAGACATTTTTATGGCTGAAAATGCGAAGACTGTACCGTTCCCGTAGGGAAAGATCCCACCCCGGGTACTGTGATCTGTACCCCATAAAGTGGACATGGGATTCGTGGCCGACATACACACGCTTCCTCCTTTGCCCTCCGTAGCTTTAGCAAAGGAGGGTGCCGCGACCGTGAACCGCTTGTCGCGAATAACCCCCGTGAGAAACGGCTTAACATAGCCATACTGCGACATATAGTTGACGGAATCGTCAAAGTATTGACAAGTAGACTGCACTATGCTATACTTATTCCAGAAGGTCAAGGACATTGAAACGGCTAAGTCTAGCTCCGAAAAGGTAGAAAATTGCCTTTTGAGAGCTAGATTTAACCAAAACAAACAACAGGAGAAACTTGTGATTACTGAGATACGTGTTAATGGTGTTCTGACAAATGTTAATGGTGTTGAGCGGATGAAACTCAACATTGTTCATTTGCTCACAAATTCGATCCTTCAAACAAAGGACGGGGCTGTCCTTGTCAACATCGACAAAATATCGGGGACACACTGCATATGCAAACTAATCGGTGAACAAACCATTCCGAATTTAGAAGAAGTCGTTTCCTTCCTGAAGGCGACATTTCATGTCGATTCTGTCGTCTTCATTACGAAACTATTGAAAGAGATGGTCTGCGTCACAGTTTGTAGTGGTGACCAATCCTCATTCCGTGACCTGTCGGGATTCTCGGGTGATTCATGCAATATGGCTCCGACGATTCAAGGTTCAGGAATGCTGTGGAGATGTGAATAGTGGTCCTCCCACTCGGTGAAGTAACCGGAGCGCAAGCTCAAAACTTTCACTGATTTTCCCCGCGGTCAGCAATGATCGCGGGTTTCTGTTTATATCCAACGAATATTTTCTTTTCAGGCTCAAAAATCACATTATCTTCAGTCTCGCGATAATTCATAGCTTCTTTCATTTCCTTAGATACTGAAGCCATATATTGTTTCGTGAATGCGACTAGCTGACTGCATCTTTGTTTACCTAATTCTACCAGTTGAACTTCTTCTTCCGGGGTCACAACACCTCTCTCGTGCATTATTTTTGATCGTTCGATTGAAGCTAGCTCAAATTCTCGCTTTCTTAAATTTACAGTTGGTTCAAGCGTATGCGGCGAACTCACATCTACAAATCCAGCTTTTTCAAACGAATCAAATATTTCTGCCTCGGTCGGAAACCACCTTTTCTCTACCATTTGTGTAAATCCAGCGATCTCATCTTTTTTGCGGATAATATCTTGAAATATTTTTTGTGATTCTTTGTTACTAAATGCTAATTCCCATGTAACAAATTTACCACCCTCTTTGAGAACCCTAAAAACTTCCTGCAAGATTTTCGTCTGCTCTTCCAACTGCACTTCGTGAATTCCCATTTTTATGACTACGGTATCAAACGTCTCATCGGTAAATGGGGTTTTGCGAATATCGGTTAGTACAAGATGATCCTTAGGAAAATCTTCCGGTAATGTATTGCTTGAAATACCGCGATTCAATTGATTAATGCTTTCATCGGCAATATAGATATCTGGTGTTACGCCTTGTTTACCTGCTTCCGCAAGAATATGCGAAGTTACATCTCCATATCCGCCCATACCATCGAGAATAGTAAAAGGTCTGCCGTCTGGGTCACAAAATGGACCAATATTTTTTAGAAATGCTTCAAAATCAGCCTGTTTTAAGCCATGGACATCTTCGAATTTTGCCAAACGATCTGCTTGTCCTGATTTATCTTCCTCCTGTTTAATATCTATAACCGACCCTTCAAGTGTATTCATGCTACTATATTCCCATAAATCAGTTATTTTGGAAAGCGTTTAACGCTAAAAAGGTTCCAACATTGTCAGACGGCGCACTGTGATCTGTAGCCCATAAAGTGGGCACACTTTACAAACAACTAAATGAAAGTAGTGTTTATCATAGATTCCGTAGCAATGATAAAACCCAAACTTCTCAAAAGGATTTAATATGTCACAAAATGTTATTGTCGTCGAAGGTCCCGTCGACTACGAGGATACGATCGAAGGCACAAACTTTCTTTATGATTTTAAATGGTGCGCCGTCGATACTGAAAAAGGAGAGCTAGTCTGGGATCACATCACTTTTCCCGTCATACCGACCCCTACAGGATACAACGCCGCCGATCAAACACCCATGATATCTCGCCGTGATCCTGTTAGAAATCACGTGTCGAGCATGAACCGAGTCGGCGACGACGTCCTGGAACTATTGCGAGATCGTGGAGTTGAAGTAGTCATTATTGACAATCCTTCACCCGCAGTAACTTGCGGCGATTGACTCCATGTCTGTTGGTCTACAAGCCTGTCACGAGACAGGCTTTTTTGCCGACAAATACATCCTGTCCTGTTCAGGAAATCGTATTATGGTACACAACGACACAGTTCTATTCTTAACAGAAGATTGATTTCTTTTTTATAAGTTGGAAAATGTAATCCAATGAAACCAGACGAACCAAAGCTAGCATTTGAACTTCCTCCTAAACCAAAGGTGGGTATTTACATTGATGACAGTAATTTATATAAGCGAGGAAAAGCCGCCGGCTGGATGACTGATTGCAAAAAGCTCTACTAAAGTCAAGGAAAAGTGGGGATAATGTTCAGACCTAGTGCTTATTGGACTGCAATGAAGGCTAGGGTAAAAAATGAAAGTGATGTTCAGTTATCTACAATTTGTAGACAACTGAAATTAGAGTCGCTAGACGGAAAAATGTATGAGACCGACTGTGCTGATACTGAAGGTATGTTACGTATTATTCAATCAATACCGCTATTCGCGAAGAATTGACCGATGAATGGAAAAAACGAGGTGCACAAGACCAGATAGATTATGAGATTTTAACGGTAGAAATTTCTAAAGCGACGTTTGGCATTACTCCGGATGATTACAAAAAACTAAAGGGATTGAAGCGACAAAACTTGCGTGATCATATGGATGATTTCGAATTGATCTTCACAATGCTTGTCGAAAGGATTCATGGAATCCAACACCGGGGCTCTCCAGAAGGTGCTTTGCGGCAAGCTCGCAAGCTAATAGTGGTCAGTCCACTCGGCGAAGTAACCGGAGCGTAAGCTCGAAACTTTCACAATTTACCCTCGCAATCTGAAATATGGTTGCGAGTTTCTGTTTATACTCCCTTTTTATTAACCTTGAGAAGACTTCTCGTGCTGTCATTTTCAACAGCAGTACCACAACATAGCTCGACCATGTCCCCTATTCCTCGAAGATACGACTTTGCTTTAGTTGCTTGTTCACAATATGATCCCCAGTCTCCACTTAAAGCAGACTTCTTACACTCCTCAAGCATCGATCTTAATCCATTGAGAGCTTCCGACTGTGTGGTACTTTCATAATCAATGATTGTAGGTAAATATCCATCAATTTCAGCTGCTCTGGGAATTTTGCTTTCTTCCAAAAATTTCTTAAGTGCTGTCTGTAATTCTTCCTCAGATATTTCTTTCTTAAGAATATCAAAACCTAGGGCGCTATAGGCATGTGCTTTTGGATCATCAATTACCTCCTGTATAAAATCTGGCTTAGATCGTATGCCCAAGAAACCATTTTCTTGTACCAAATCCTCAATAACAATCTTCAACCTCAATAGATTTCTAAAACCACCTTCTGCATTAAACGCACGATCCCTTTTGTTTATAGCTGCACCTTCAGGTGTCTCAAGTTCATCCTCCGGACGGTCATACTTATCCAATACTTGGTCACCTTGGTGAAATTTTTCCATAGTCATATAATTTGTTGAATGTTTATGATAATAGTCTAATTATACTCATTTCTGGATAATCAGCAATTTGATCAAAATACCGGAAAATGGTCATCTTCTACCAATTTATGCTATATTCATAGCAAGAAAGGTTCCAACATTGTCTCAGACGGCGCACCAAAAATTCGAAATGAAATACATCTATTTTTCCGGGAGCAAAGCGACTGCTCGCTTTGCGAGTGGGAATCGAAAAGGTCGAACATATTTTTGAGGAGCTCTGCTCCGAGAAAATGTGAGACCTGTACCGTTACTGTAAGGAAAGATTCCAGACCCAAGGGTACTGATATGTACCCCATAAAGTGGACACCATTATTCAGTGCTTTTTTGCATTTTATGATGTGTGATGTATCATGCAGATATGGAAATAATTTTTTGGAATGAAAAAGTTGATAAGTTTATCAATAATCTTGATGATTTGGCGATTTCTCGTGTCAGACATTGTTTACATCTTCTTGGAGAATATGGCCATCTGTTAGATATGCCAGATTCTAAAAGTTTAGGTAAGGGTTTGTTTGAACTTAGAGCCCATCCACCATCTCGTGGTACCCTACCAGGAAAGCTTTATTTTTAGGCGAAAAACAAGCTGGAGTTCGAGTCATAATGAATTATGGCGAGAACGAAGCGCGGTTTTGTAGCCAAAAATAAGGCTTTATATGGCAGGGGGAAGATGGTGGATGGGCTCTTAGGACTCAGGGCAGGATAAGAGTCAGAATTTTATATATTTTTCATAAAAATAAGGCATATGTGATCCATGGTTTTGTAAAAAAGGCTTGGAAGATAAGCTTAAAAGACATTAATTACGCTCGTCGAATGCAAAAAGAGGTCATGGAGCTTGCATAGTATATCATATATGATATACTGGTAATAATATGAAAACATTCAAACAATTTGAGGAAGAATTTCTGAAGGATCCAGCCAAAAAAAAGGCATACGATAGTCTTGAGGTTGAATTCAAGATTCATGACGCGCTAGTCAAAGCTCGGATTGAAAAGAAACTTACACAAAAAGAGTTGGCAATGAAATTGGGCATTACCCAGTCAAACTTGGCACGTTTTGAATCTGGTAGAACGAATCCCACCCTTTCTTTTCTCCAGAAAATTACTTCTGGATTGGGTTTGAAACTCACTATAATCTAGGGGATAATGGTCAAATAGCCATATTTGACATCAAAAAGGTTCCAACATTGTCCCACCCCGGGCACAGAAAAATTTGCCGAGATCAACGAGGGGGATTTTGACGAGATAAAAGAAAAACTCAAGCAATTGCTCGCCTGAGTCTTTCTAGTTTATACCCCTTTCGGGGAGGGCCGAAGCCGTTTTTATCTATAATAGAGATTAGAAAGCGAGGAATTTCCACCAAGGCTTTTCGACCTTCGTAACACTGCCTGTTTGAGCATCGACAGTAGATTTGACCTCCATGTTTTTTGAGAATAAACCCAATATTTTCACATCTTGATTTGAGGAAACTTCATACTTCACATACTGATCATTAGCGCTCGTTGTATCCTTTTTTAATTCTACCTTTGTTATTTCACTATTTCCTGTCTGTGCTGTAACAGAATCAATGGCTTTGTCTGGCATCACTTTCACTTCGTCACCACCAACATAGACCTTCTTATCTTGCATACTTATCTTTTCATCCGTACCAACGACGATGTTTTTCTTGTAATCTACTGACTCATTGACGATGGTTGTATCGATAGAATTACTCGATGAAGCTGAAACAGTCGAAGTCATCTCACCAGCTCCCAAAGCCCTTATAAATTCCATTTTCTTCCCCATCTCTGTCTCGAATTTTATCGTCTGATAATCTCTTATCTCACTTGTAGATACTGTTCCACCGGATTTGGTCTTTGGAGACACATCGACTGTCTCTCCTTGCGAAGTCTCGGCTGTAATCTTTTTGAAATTTATCACTTCACTCACATCTACCGTTCCTCCAGACCTAACCTTTGGAGGCATCTCTACTGTTTCACTAGTCTGAGTAGTTTGAGTTTCAAGCTTCTTCTTACTATAATCTACCAATTCACTCGCTGGTACAGTACCACCAGTACCGATAGCCTTTGAATTAGTCACTGAGGATTGGTCTACAGCTGTACTACTATCTACAGTGGACGCAAGAACGGATAGTGGCAATATAAATATGGACAACGCAAATATGTATTTTTTCATCATACTTAACTTTATTAAATTATTAATCTAATTATTTTACTAGAAATCAAACTCATTGTCAAACTATACCATAAATTCCCAGACTGTGTATGTTTCCAACAAAGTTTCATAAAAATTTTACTCCTCCTCTACTGCCGCCGTACTACTCTCCTTCCCACTTTTTTCAAACTCATGCAGAGCATCGATAATAGGCTGAATATTCCCTTTCAATATAAGTGGCAATGTATGCCACGATTCCTTGATGCGGTGATCAGTTAGACGATCCTGTGGAAAATTGTAAGTACGGATTTTCTCTGAACGGTCACCTGTACCGATCTGACCCTTGCGGTTAGCAGAGAATTTCTTGGCTTCTGCTTCTTCTTGCATAGCTTCTAGACGAGCGGTAAGGATCTGCATAGCTTTTTCTTTGTTTGCAGACTGACTGCGTTCCGCAACAGATCTAACAGCCATACCAGTAGGTATGTGGATAACGCGCGCAGCAGTTTCTACTTTATTAACATTTTGACCACCCTTTCCACCTGCGCGAGATGTCTCTATCTCTATATCAGCAGGATTGATAATAAACTTTGATTTCTTGCGTATAGGCATGATAGCGATCGATGCTGTAGATGTGTGGATACGACCAGACTTCTCAGTTTCCGGAACACGCTGAACACGATGAACTCCAGTTTCCCAACGCAGATCATCATATATGCCTTTACCCTTTATCTCCATAGAAGCTTCCTTGTAACCACCGATATCATTGGATGATTCATCGATGATCTTTGTACTCCATCCACGATTCTCTGCATATCGTCTATACATATCGAGAAGCTCTGCAGCAAACAACGCAGCTTCATCTCCACCAGCACCAGCTCTAACTTCTAATATAATTTCATTTGGTTTCTCTTCTTCTTGCACGTCATTTTCAATAATAGACTTCATCTGATCTTCTAGGCTATTCTTCTGCTCCAATATAGAAACAAGATCACCTTCAGCCATCTCTTTTAGCGACGGATCTTTCTCCATCATACTACGCACTTCATTCTCATCACGAACAAGCTTCTCATATGTACTCGCTAGAAATGCTGTCTTTGGATTTGCTTTGTAGATTTCTAAATTCATGATAATAAGTGAATTAAGTATAATGCAAATATCGTCCGCTTGGCAAAGCCATTTTCCCGACTGGCGGTAGCCACGAAGGGGAAACTGGCGTAGCCAAAAGGACGAGATACATTACTTCTTCGCTGCCTTTGATAGACGAGTCTTGAACTTCTCAACGCGACCAGCAGTATCGATAGTCTTCTCTTGATTGGTATAGAAAGGATGAGATGCACTAGAAATTTCAACATGATGAATAGGATACTCCTTACCATCTGTCCACTTTTCAGTAGCTTTTGTCTCAATTGTTGAAGGAATGAGAAACTTAATATCGCTCGAATTATCAGCAAATATGACCTGTCTGTAGTTTTTTGGGTGAATATCCTTTTTCATAAGTGGAGATAATGTAACATACAGAATTGATAAAAGCAAGAATGATTTACAGAATCATTGATATTACAGATACTAAAATAGACTAGGTGCCTTGATCGCTGGTAAAGGCTTACTCGGAACTGGCTTCGTAGATCTACCAACGATAGTGACCGAAATGACACTGGACATATCACCCTTCGAATTACTTACCTGAACATTATAGGAGCCAGATGGAACATTACCAGGAATCATCACATTGAACTGTGATCGATCAGTAGTCTGACCATAAATAATATACAATGATTTTGTTTTGCCGCTCATCAATCTAACAGTATCATTGTTATCAAAATTTCCTCCAAATATACTCATACTTGATCCAGCAGAAACTACTAAAGGATGAGCATATGAAATAGATGGACTATTTCTATCACTAGGAGCTACCGACGTTGCTTCCATAGCAGTTCCAGAATCAAAAGTCATGCCATACCAATAATACTTTGCTACTGATGAAGGAGTTATATCTACAGTCGAATTACCTCTACCTACAACCGTCGCATAACAATGACCATTTCCTAGATCATTCATAACTTGACCTTGTACAGAAGTTTGCGAACAAGATAACTTTTCTAAGGTTTCTATACTTCCATCCGCATTAGTTAGTCGTACCCTGTAAACATTGAAATATATCCCCATACTATAATAGAAGCTAGAATCCCCTTTCAATATCAAAGTTGTCCTTCCATTTTGCGCGCTATATAAGGTCTTTCCTGAAACGGTGTCCGTAAAACTATCACTACCTATATATGTATCATAACCAACTACCATATTGTAATAGTTTGGTTTAGAATCTGATGTTCCATCACTACAAGCGTTTGTCTGCAGTCCACCTTTAGGATTTGTTACTCCAGAATATGTAAATGTCTGTGTACAAGTCAAACTTGGAGGATTTGCAAAGACCGTAATAGTCTTCAAAGAAGAATTCTTTGTATTACCTCCAATTCCAACCAGTGGCATCCAGTTCCATACTTCATATATAGCTTTTGATGATATATCTGATGCAGATCCTAGAGTTGAACTTGAAATTGAGTCAAAGTGAGTCAAATGAAATTCTGGATTTGGCCATATAACATCTTCTGGAGTTAACGATATAAAATCTTTTGTAATAGATTGTTTTAGATTTAATGTAGAATTTTGTGCAACCATCGGTATGCTTTGTAAAGGCGCCGCAATAAATGAAAAGTTTATTTGTTGAAATAAACTTTTGTTTGCTATCACCAATGTCACTAACAAACAGAATGCTGCACAAACAACCAAGAGATACTTACCTTCATTGGTATTTTTCATACAACAATTATAGCACTACATACATCATATTTTCAATTCTACAAATATACTCAAGAAACCAATATTCTTGTGCAACCATCTATTATCTTTGATATAATACTATGATGTCATTACAAACACCTCCTCGATCACATATCATTTACACAATAGCGGTGATCGGTTTCATCTATACACTGCACCTAGTGATACCGATGTATTCAAACTCAAGTTTTCTCAGTATATTCGCAGACGAAACAACATTGAGCTACATATACATGGCTGGAGCAGCATTATCAATATTTGGATATTTAATTGCACCAGCAATAATACGTTATTTTGGAAATTATAAAACAACGATAGCACTCATCATCATACAGATCGCACTATTCTGGGGGATGATCACCGTGACTTCAGAGATAGCATTGACAACTATATTTATTATACAGACCGCTATCATAGCACTCATCAGTCTATGTCTAGATATATTTCTGGAGGTTTATACAGAAGGCTCAAATGTAGGAAGAGTAAGAGGGCTATATACAGCTACATTAAATGCATCATGGGTAGTAGCTCCACTCATAGGAACAATGCTGATCAGTGGAACAGATAATTATCGCAATACATACGTCGCAGCTCTAGCAATGTTATTCCCACTTCTATATCTCGTTTATAGAAATTTCCCAAAATTCAAAGATCCGAACTATATACACCTATCTCCACATCAGCTCTTAAAACATATATTTAAAAATGCAAACTGGGTACGCCTATTTTTTGCAAATATAATATTGCAAGTATTTTATTCATGGATGGTGGTGTATAGTCCTATTTATTTAAATAAAAATATCGGTTTTAGTTGGGAAGATATAGGTATAATACTGGTCATAATGCTCATACCTTTTCCACTTATTCAATACCCATTGGGTAAATTATCTGATGGTGGATATGGCGGCCACAAATATGGCCAAAAATGGATCATGGCAATAGGATTCATAATCATGGGAATTTCCACTATTTCACTATCACTGTTTACAGAAAAAAGCGTTATTCTCTGGGCTACCCTATTGTTCATAACTCGTATAGGTGCAGCAGCAGCAGAGATCATGATAGAAACATCTTTTTTCAAAACTATTTCTGTACGAGATTCGGCAGCGTTGGGTATATTTAGGATAACTAGACCTCTATCATATTTCATCGCTCCAGCAATAACCTTGATAGGCCTATATTTTACTACCAATGAAAATATTTTCGCAATCGTAGGGTTTATATGTTTAATAGCTTTGATACCAATTATTGGTATCAAAGAAGCTAGAACCTGATCATACTTTCTTACTTTCAATCATCAAGAACATAGGTATCTCTTTCCTCATACGGTCTTCTTCTGTAGATCGTGGTCCTATCTGACTCTTCTTATGTGATATCCACTCTTCGAAGCGAGTAATCACTAGGCCTCCTTTAGTCAATGCTTTGAAATAGGACTGTAGTGGTCTATGGAATGAAACTGTAAATTTCTTTTTATCAGCCGACTTTTCACCTGGCGTCATATCAACCTTGATCTGTGCGTCCGACATATAGCTATCAATGCGTCTGTACATCTTTTCGTCCCCGATCCCTCTCTGCGACAATGTTCCTCCCTTCGTTGCTTCGCAAGTCGTGAGAACATTTTCGCCTGCGGGAGCGGCTATCGAGGAAGCCCATCTCCAAGAAGAATTCTTGGGTATGCGAAATGCTGGGTGATTCAAAACCAATATCAATTTTCCACCAACCTTCAATGTTCTACTGCATTCCTGAATCGTTTCCATCATTTTATCAATATTTTGTAGTGCTAGAACTATAACAACAATATCGACAGTTAGATCAGCGACAAATGAAAGCTTATGTGATTCTGACACATGATAATTTAGTGATCCTATTCCCCTACCTTTACCAATTATATGCTTATTCGCCAATTCGATGAGTTCTATAGAGACATCAGAACCAATAACTTCAGCACCATTATTTGCAAAAGCTCTAGAAAAATACCCTTGACCACAAGCAACGTCCAAAATAGTCATGCCAGCTTTTGGCACTATGAGTCGGATCAAGTTGGGCATAAGTACGTTCTTTTGGTACGAATCACTCGTATCTTCAACTAAACCATCATACCAATCTGCAATTGGGCCCCATGAAGTATTTTTTTCTATCATTAATATAGAATAACACAGTTTTTATGAATTGTGAAGATTGAATAACCCCGCTATAAATATCTCTCCGGTTCTGCGGGCGCTTTCGCTAACTCCAGTCCTCGAACCATCGAGATACTATGCTAGGTCATTACAACACACTTTTTACTTCCTCCAATCGGCTAGTGAGAGGTGGTATTCTGATTATTGCATACATTTAGTAGCCTCATATCGGAACTGAAAAGTGTGTTGTAATTCAATATTATTAAAGTTTAATAATATTTGTGAAATAATGATAAAACGACTATAATTGGCAAATAATCTATTAAAATAATAAACCTATGTATAAAATATCCAAAATTCACGCAAGAGAGATACTAGATTCACGAGGCAATCCAACAATAGAAGTAGATCTTACGTTGGGAGATGGGTCATTCGGACGTGCAGCTGTACCTAGTGGTGCATCAACAGGCAGCCACGAAGCAATAGAACTCCGAGATGGCGACAAGAAACGTTATATGGGCAAAGGAGTACTCAAGGCTTGTGGAAACGTAAACATTGCAATATCAGATTCAATTATTGAAAAAGAGTTTGATCAAAGATCACTAGACGATACACTGATCGCTATAGACGGCACACCTAACAAAGCAAAGCTAGGTGCGAACGCTATACTAGGAGTATCGATGGCATTTGCTCGCGCTGCAGCAAATAGCAATGGACAGGAGCTATTCCAATACTTCAAAGCTATATCAAAAACCAAGAACCCAGTTCGATTGCCAGTACCAATGATGAATATCGTGAACGGTGGTGCTCATGCGGCCAATTCTGCTGATATACAAGAATATATGATCGTACCAGTAGGTTTCACATCTTTTCGTGAAGGATTGAGAGCTGGTGCAGAAATATTCCATACATTAAAGAAAATCCTTTCTGAAAAAGGTCTAGCGACTACTGTAGGAGACGAGGGCGGTTTCGCACCTACACTCTCATCAAATGAAGAACCTCTACAATTGATAGTTACTGCAATTACGAATGCTGGATACAAACCGGGTATAGATATATTGATAGCTATGGATGCTGCTGCAACAGAATTCTACAAAGATGGAAAATACGAACTAAAACGCGACAATAAATCCCTAACTTCGAAAGAGCTAATTTCATACTATGCTGATCTAGTCGCAAAATATCCTATAATATCTATTGAAGATGGCCTGGCTGAGGATGATTGGGATGGATATAGACTGATGACAGATATGTTGGGTGAAAAGATACAACTAGTTGGTGATGATCTATTCGTAACCAATATTGATAGACTCAAAAAAGGTATTGATTCAAAAATCGCAAATTCGATCTTGATCAAACTCAATCAGATAGGTACTATTTCAGAGACTATAGATGCTGTAAATATGGCCAATGATGCTGGATACACTGCTGTCATATCTCACAGATCTGGCGAAACTGAAGACTCTACAATTTCTGATTTTGCTGTTGGTACTGGTGCTGGACAGATCAAGACCGGTTCACTTTCCAGATCAGAACGCACTGCCAAATACAATCAATTACTTAGAATTGAAGAGCAGTTGGGTACTGATGCAAAATATCCGGGTGCAGGAGTATTTAAATAATTGCTAGTGAATTTATTGAAGAATAGTATAGTCTTCAATGTGATCATTAACACTGAGTAAACAAAAGAAAAACCCTTTTACAGGGTTTTCTTTTAACTCGACTCATCACCTTATGCCTGTGGGGCTGGTGCTGGAGGAGGAGTCTGAGGAGCCTGAGGCTCCGGCTTCTTTGTCCTTGCCATATTATTGTACGGGTTGGTTAACTCCCGTGTACAAATTATACTCGACCGGCAAGAGTGATCTCTTTTTCCTCATCAACTTGACTAGTCGTCAAAGTATTGTATGAAATAATGCCCTATAATATAGCTCCCTCAGTATGATGTAATTTTACTTAATATTAGACAACAATTTTCTATCTTTGTGAAATAAACTTCACTCAATACGTCATTTCTTCATTAATCCTTGACTAGCTACTTTATCAATGGCTTTTTTTATCTCTTCTAGGTCACCCAAGAAAGTTTTATTGATCACATTGAGATCTGCATCAAATTCATATGATAGAGGTATAGCTGTAGGAATATTCAATTCCGTAATAGCTTCATCAGATATTTTCTCTATATACTTGACCATTGCCCTCAAACTATTCCCGGAAGCTGCTACTATGATCTTACGTCCATTCTTCAATTCTCTAACTATCTCATTATTCCAATACGGAACTACACGAGCAACTACATCTTTCAAATTTTCAGATAGAGGTATGTCAGATTCCTTTAGACTCGCATACATAGGATCTTTTCCTGGATACATAGGACTATCTTTTGTTATAGGTGGTATAGCAACATCATATCCCCTTCTCCAAATCTTTACTTGATCTTCACCATACTTTTCGGCAGTTTCTGCTTTATTCAAACCTTGCAATGCACCATAATGGCGTTCATTTAACTGCCATGCTGTGCGTATATCAATATTTTGTTCTCCCAGTTCCTGAAGAACTATTCCTAGAGTCTTGGTAACCCTTTTCAAAGGATTCTGAAAAGCTAGATCAAAGCTATAGCCAAGCTTCTTCAATGTTCTACCAGCCATATGAGCCTCAGTTATACCTTTTTCTGATAGATCTACATCTGTCCAACCTGTAAAACGATTCTCCTTATTCCACACGCTCTCACCATGACGCAATAATATTATTTTATACATAAATACAATTATACACGAAAAAACCACATGATAAAGTAGAAAATACGAACTGAGAAGATATGAAAGCCACGTAACTATTTTTTCCTAACAACCAATACACCTATATATCTTACCAATAGTATAGAACTTGTAGCGATGAATACACCAAGTGACCAACCACCTATCACATCTGAAGCCCAATGAACATTGAGAACTACACGGCTCAAACCTATAAATATCACAGACAATGTACAGAATATTATGAGTAATTCCCTTTTAAACAAAGACTTTATTTTTGGTACAGCCATATACATGAATACAACGAAGAATGTTGCAGCCATAGCGGCATGTCCACTAGGAAAACTAGGATCATTGACTATCGTTATGAGAGCATTGTCAGGTCTGAGTCGTATGAAGAATTCCTTGAGTATCCCCAAAGAAAAGGCGGTCGTAGTTGTAGATAATAAGAATATGATACCGATACGCCACTTTTGCCTAAATAATAAAACAATTCCAAATACTATTCCCAAAACCATCAGGACGACCATGCCACCAATATTGGTTATGAAAGTAGCAATATATGTAATTATAGGATATGCATGATTGATCTTATTCATAAAAAGATTCACTACTACGTCAAAATTTGCCATGAATGACTGAGACGCCCAAGCGTCCTGTATCGTTTTGGCTAATAAAATTATGGACGCTATATTCAATCCCAAATTGAATAATTCATATTTCGCGAATATATGAAACCTAGAATTTATAAACTTATAAGCCCATATTATAAGTAGAGATACTATGATAGATACAACAGCAAACTTTCCAAAATAGCCAGAAATAATATGAAAGCCTTCTCCAAAAACATAACCCAATAAAACAGATAAAATAACCCAACAGCCTCCACCAACAATATTGAACACCCAGAACTTGCCAGCCTTTATCTCACCTGTACCTACTAGAAACGGCATGAGTGCCCTAGTAACAGGACTAAAGCGTCCTATTATCAATGCTTTACCTGTATGACTATCTAACATTTTCTTTGCTTTCTCTATATGTGACTGTTTTATAAAAAAATATGGACTGAGACGTGTGATGAGAGACATACCATATTTTCTTCCGAGCCAGAATCCAATGAAATCACCGAGTAATGCTGCGATCATAACTATTATCAAAACCCAATATAGATTGAAAATTCCGAGTCTTGCGAGGAATCCTGCCAATATTATAGATATATGACCTGGTACTGCAGTGCCCAGTAATGGTACACCTTCCAATACAACGATTATGAATAAAAAAGGATACCCGCCAGCTATGACGATATTTTCTATGTTTCTAGACAAATCAAAAAAGAAATTAAGATAAGGCATAAAATGTAGTGTCTTTATAATAGCATTATGTTATAATCAAAATCCATAGGTTGATAATAATAAGAATTACTAGAAACGGTTAAAAAGATAAAAAATATTTATGAAAGAAATTTCAATATATTCAACGCCAACTTGCGTTTATTGCAATATGGCAAAAACCTTCTTCAAGTCATACAACATGACTTTCAAGGAGTTCAATGTATCATCTGATCTTGAGAAAAGAAGAGAGATGATAGATATGACAGGTCAAATGGGTGTTCCTGTTATCAAAGTAGGTAATGAAGTAGTGGTAGGCTTTGATGAAACAAAACTCAAAATTGCTCTAGATATAAAATAATGAAATGCGCGAAAAAAAAGAGTCACTAATGTGACTCTTTTTTTGTATTAATGTTTGTGATACGAAGTTGGAACCTTTTTTGGCATAGAATACTTTAGCATATAGATGATATCTTTGAGCGCATCTACATTATCGCCACGCGCAATAGCTTTATTGATCGAGCTATAGAATGACTTCTCACCTTCGACAGGTGGGGCCGCCCCTGAAACTCAAAACGACTTCCCTAGATCTACGCTTCATAACAATTTTTTGAGGGCGATCTTCAAAACTGGCACATCTAATACCACGGTATCCCAGATCACATTCAGATCCATTCCAAAATAGTGATGAATCGCTCGATCTCTAAACCCAGCTATCTCTTTCCATGGTATATCACTCGACTCTTTTGTCTTCGGAGAAATCTTCTTGACCAATTCACCTATCACAGTTAACTGCATGATAACGGCACTTTGCGTTTTCGAATCTTTCATGAAATCTTCCTTCTTCATGCCAGGAGTAAAGGCTTCGATCTTCGAGACCGAATCCAACATCTATTCTATGTAGACTTTCTCATCCTTCATAAATAGTCTTTAATTCTGGCATAACATACGGCTTAACAAATTTGCTCAAGCTTTGCTCAGTAACCATGTCAACTTTACGCCCCAAGAGACCTTCAATAGCCCCGATCAATTTCATATAGGAAAACATTCCCATCGGTTTACCGAGCTTAACTAGGATATCAACATCACTATCGGGACGATCCTCACCGCGAGAAACCGAACCAAAAATACCCGCATAGGTGACGCCATATGACTTGAGAACCGGATGTATTTTCTTTTGTATTTCCGCTATTGACATGTCCGAATTATTGCACAAAATCACCACACTTTCAACTGGTGACAATTTGTAACCTTTTGGTCTCAATGCAAATCATTGTGCCTGCACTTCGAAGCAATTTGTCTTTTTAGACAAATTGCGAAGTAGTGCGGGTTGTGGTACGAAGTTGGAACCTTTCTTGCGTTAAATACGGCTATTTGACCATTATCCACATCTTGGTGAAATATTTTGCCAATGCTTCATTGATAGATTTAGCAGGTTCATATTTTGGCCTACCCATATATATACGTGCATGAATTACCGTATTGAGTTGCGCAACCCATTTGTAAAGCTTCTTGTAATCAGTCATCCAACCAGCGGCTTTTCCTCGCTTGTATAAATTACTATCATCAACATACAAACCTACCTTTGGTTTAGGAGGAAGTTCAAATGCTAGCTTTGGCTCGTCTGGTTTCATGGCAAAAAGTATAACTTGAAAAGAAACAAAAGACCAGATTCATTCTAAATCGAAACATCTCGACTAAGTTTAATTTTTAGCAAAGTCTTATAAATCATCCCCTTTAATTTTTTAATAGTTTCAAAATTTATTTGACGAACTTGATCATCATATTGTCGCCAAGTCATTCCTTCGGGCAACTCTGTGTATTTTCTAGGAGAAGGAGCTTCTCCACTGTTTTTTGAATAATCATAAACTTCCTTCTCAGCCGAACTAGGCAAAGATTGATACCTAGGGAGAGTTCGATGATATAGGGAGTTTGCGGGCAAATTTTGATCATCTATCACATATAGCTCCGAAGCTCCTTTGGAAAAGAGAATGTCAATTTTGTTTCCATATATCTTAAAACGTTCATCCTTGTGCATTACTGCCATTTGTTCGTCATATTCTTCACGAGTAATATTGTAGAAATTATCTCCTTGTTCTAATTCAGGCTTCCTTGAATCTTGGGAAAGAGAAAAATACTTCCCATTAATGTCTGCAATATCAAAAATCGATCTTAGGGCTAAGGCTCCTTTGCCACTCGAAAAAGTTTCGTCAATAAAGAAAACTTTCTTTCCTTTGTATTGAGAGAAATCTCTATTGACAACTTCTTTCAGAGGTTCATTTTTGAGAAAAGCTCCTTTTACGGCGTCATCATTATAAAATCCTATCTTTGGATTTTTATCCAGATGCAGACTTGATAAGTACTGTCTAAAAGGTGTCCCAAATAGTCGAGCCCCCTTATCTAGGAAAATCACATAATCTGGTTTCTCCTCTATGATTTTAGAAAGAATGTCACATAACGCAGGTTCAATTACCTCCAATTGTTCCTTGGCAATATCTATCATTTCTTCTCTCAATTCTACGACTTGGTCAAAAGGAGTTGATTCAGATTTACGGTCGAATAAGAATTCGTCAGGTTTTTCCATACTTTCATTTTAGCGCACATTTAGAATTTTCTAAAGTACCAATATGTATACCCCCAAATTCATTTTATAGTACCAACCTACTTTTGGCTTCTAATTTTGTTATAAATCCAATCAATGTCCGGCAAAGGAAGTTGCATCGACAATGCTCCAATTGAATCCTTGTTCGGACATCTCAAAGACGAGCTTGATTACAAGTTCTGCAAAACCTTCGAGGAATTGCGTTTGGTAATTACAGAATATATGCGATACTACAACTACGAAAGAAATCAGTGGGAAAGAAAAAAGATGACTCCTGTCGAATACAGAAATCATCTTTTAGCCCGAAGGGCGGGAACACAAAGTGTCTACTAAATAGGGTACGGTTCACTCTTCCTGCTAAATGCGAAACCCGATCCTTTCTTAAGATATTTCTCAAATTGCAAAGCTTTAGTCTTATTTTCAAAACAACAGTACCAAACAAGCTTAACTGGCCGACGATTATGTGTAGAAGTGACCAGACCTCTATCATGGTACTTGATCCTATTCTTTAGATTGTCTGACGAGCCGACATAGAATGAGGCATCTGAACATTTTAATATATATACATAGTGGGACATACTTGGATTGTATCAAAACCCGCCCTTCTACGCGATCTATTTCAATGATATTTGTGATTTGCAGAGTGCCTGCACTTCGAAGCAATTTGTCTTTTTAGACAAATTGCGAAGTAGTGCGGGTTGTGGTACGAAGTTGGAAACGCCATTACGCTGAATAATAACTAATCCGATTTTATTGCGGTACCATGCAGATATTTTTTACTTTTGGATAAAGCCAACCCAACAAAGATCCAAGCAGGATAGGAGCAATAAATATTATTACCCACATTGCGACAAGTATTTTTGCGCCTAATTCTGTAGTTTGTGTTCCAAGCATCGATCCGTACATTAATGTGTGGAGGTGAAACAATGTTCTAACAATATTTAGGATATTTTGTTCCCACATCGGTGTTCCTAAGGTAAATGGCACATAACCTGTAACTATAAGACTTCTCACTGTAACGATAACAATAATAATGACCGGAATCAGAAATCCAATAATCCCTCCTCGTAACCAGTATTTTTTCTTCATAAGATTGATTAGATTTATCTCCCCGCTTTAATATCACGCTCCACAAACATACATATGTATAATATTCGATTGCAATACCATGCTAATTTCCTTAAAGATTGAAACTATTAAGAATACCGTCAAAAACACTCCTCGGACTAACTATTCGTACCAAACTGAGATAGTAAAGATTTCCATTTTTCTCAAAGAAATAGGTCTCCTTTGCTAGGAAATCACATTTTGTTCCTAGTATTTTGTTAATAAAATATACTTTCTGTGGCGTACAATTACTTATCTGACTGCCCTGGAATTGTCGTGTTGCCTCAAATGTGGAATTTCCAATAACTACAATATCTAGACGATCTCCGATACCATCGGCACCTTCTCTAGACTCTAATGATAGCTGATTTCCTCCGGTATGAGTAATCCATGTAGACGGATACTTAAAAGAGTATTTATACTTTGGATCTGAATATGACGATAAAGGAGCAGCCTTTATCGTATTAAACCCAAAAGTGCTAACCATTTCGATATAACTGGATTCTAAAGTAGTATCATTTTTGTTTCGTCCTGTGCCTAAACTAAAGGAAATCTCATATGAAACGCCGCCCTTTTCAATAAAGAGGAATGTCCTCTGGTCGCCAGACGAATTAGCATCAAAGTAACGGACCTGACACGTCATCTTTTTTGCCTGGAATTCATTAATCGCGACTAGTCCACTATCGACTACACAGGATCCTGTAATGCTGTTTTTGGTAGTTGCTATCATCGCATCGATAGGCTCAATCTGCGCATTAACTATAAAAGAACCAGAACCATCTTTTGTGAACGAAACTCTATTTGGACTTGATGCTATTGACCAATTTTTATCAGGATATTTTACATGAAACCCGTATTGGTCATTCGTGTATAGTGGCCATGACGCACTTGCGCCTGTAGCTTGATACCTAGTCGGTGTTGGATATGTATATGATGAGTTATCAGTTGGCGCTGGTACATTACTAATAACAACACTACCGACTGATTTTTTATGTGATTGATAATATAATCCACCACCGATTGCGAGTATCACTATCACCGCAATAATTAAGGGTACGACGAAACCTTTTTGAGTATTTTTCATATATCAAAACTATACCACGTTTTAGATAAAAAAGGGGGATTTTCTTCGCCTCCGCATTCTCCATCCCTTTCGGGAATGTGATGCGCGAGAACGTCACCCAATAAGGCTGTTTTCACCATTCTTCGGAAGAAAATTCTTCTTACTAACTATCTTCTTCCCAATCCTGCCTTCTATATCAAATCTTGTCTTACCAGCAACCTCACCGCCTTCCTTGGCATCTTTGTGCATCTTCCTGAACTCGTCAGAATCTCTTTCCTTGGTTAGCCTCGTAGTTGTGGCTTCTCCAAGCATAGTTAGAATTAGTTCCAAGTCTTCCATATGATCACGAAGATTGTTATCCTTTGAAAGCGACTTGTGCTTCTTGTATTCCTGCGCTGTAAAATCAAATGTGCCTTTGTAGATCTCATCCGTTAAAATAGCAAACTCCTTTCCTTCCTTAAGCCCTCGAGCTTTCCATTCATCTGTTAGAGTATTACGAACATTGATACCTCGTAGTCTTTTATCAATCCAATCTTTTGGGTATCCCTTTTTCTCATAGATAGCCTTGGCACGATTTACAGCGAGTTCAGGGTCTCGAATCTCGTCAATTCTCTCCCTACCAACCTGGGCAAGCCAGAGTTTAAATGGTTCAGCATTTGGAGATGGAATGGATTGGATAATACGTAAGATTCCTTGTACATCGGCACAATTCATCTTTTGTGGACCACCTCTCGTCTCTACACGAAGGGTACTGACAAATTGTCCGTACCCTTGATTGAGTAATGGATCACGTTCCTTCATCTTCGTAATATAATCCTTCACATTATGACTACCAGTAAGAACCAGTACAACATCTTCCACAACAAAATACCATCGCTCGTTATGCCATGTCCTCCTGACCTCATGAGATTGAAATAATGCAATTGATTTTGTTTCGTGATTATTCATGCTCCAATTTTCTCACACCAAAATAATAAATTAATATTGACGACGAATATAATTAGTGCGCTATTCCGAATTAGCTCGAATTTTAATGTGCGCCGTCTGGGACAATGTTGGAACCTTTTTGGCATTGAACATGACCAAGTGATAGCAAAATGAGGAATAATGGCCAAATATCGCTATATCAGCCATTCCTATTTCATGCTCAACAGAATGACTGATACAAACCCTATCGCTAAGCCAATTGATTGAGTCAATGTAAATTTCTCATTGAAAACAAGTATCCCGATCAATACTGTAGCTATCAGAGAAACAATTGACCAAACAACACCTGTTATTGATAGTTGATTTTTTTGAACAATTGCCGGTATCCAAGCTGAGGCGCTGATTATATCTACAATAATAAATGTCAAAAACAGCGTCCATCCAGGACTAATGGCAAATTTTTTTGATATAAATTCTCCAACGGCGAAAAAGATTGCTGATATAGCTATCCATATCCAAGCAGGAATTATTGTAAATATAACCATGGAATTATTCTATCATATAACGAAACTGAATATTGTCCTGTCTCGACTCCATTGGTACATACTAATGGCAGGTGCGACTTTATGAAGACCACACTTCATAGTATGAAATATTTTTGTTTTACAAAACCTCTATGTTACCATCCTCATCCAGCCTAATCTTTAACTTTCCACTTTTAACTGCATCATTAATCTCATCCTTATTAATAAGTATGTAGCCGCTATAACCATCTCCACCCAGACCATATTTACTTTTACAACTCGCAGGATTGCCTTTCTTAAGTATTCCAGCATCAAATAACACTCTCAAGTCGAATTCATCCATAAAAGAACTTAGAAAGTTTGGAACATCCCCTCCCATGTCAATATCTTCCGCGAAAGAAATATTATTATTAGGATCAACAGAGACCTTTGCATTTAGCTCACAGCCATTAACAAAAAAAGATTTATTCTGAACCTCTGGTCCTTTTTCTCCTCCTCCTTCTGATACTACCTCTACTTTTTTCTCATATTTATCCGCTTGTTTTGGTATTTGCTCATTGTGCATATATTTACAAATTATAAGTGAATAATAATTCATGCATATTATAACATCGTCATAAATCTCAACAACCCTAGATCTTTGCATGACATCCGAATAGTATTTACCTATCCCGTTTCAACTCCCTTAATACAGGCTAGCATTCGACCTATGTGCTCATTCGGTATTCTTGTCTTAAAATAATTCTTTGTCAGATCTTTTGGGTAATGATCAATCGGTTCAGATGTGATATGCAATTCATGTAGGTTCTTAATAAAAATCTCCACAACTTTGTCGAAGTTAATAGTTTTATCGGCGAAATTTCCTACCAAAAAGTACGGTAGTTTGTGAAACTTAGGATTGTCTTTGTAACTCAATAAAAGCTTTGTGACCGCGAAGAATGTTCTGGGATCGATATGATTTATTATGGTATCGACTCTTTCCTTGGGATAATCTGACTCTTCCTGTAAATATTTATTGAACCAGTCGGACTTCCAAATATGCGTTTCCAGACCAAGAGTATGGATTAGTCCCAAGATCTGGGTGATCGCCATGTATTTTTCTTTTGTCCATAGAGAGAGATTTAGACACTGGTTATTTATGAACGGCTCCATAGCCAAAATGGCTTTGCATCTCTTGTCTAGTTTCGCGTTATTAATAACCAGAAAACCAAATGAGACACCACCGACCACATATTCATCCGCATCTAATTCCTGGACTTTTTGATCAAAATAATTCGAGAACTTCCTTAAGGTTATGGAACCCTGAAGGGGCGGAATATCTTTATGAAATCCCGGGAGGTCTATAAAGTGGACGGTAAAATAATCAGCTAGAAATTCTTCTAATCCACGAAGCAATATACTGTTAGTTGGAAATGAGTGAACCAAGAGAAGGTGTGGTTTCATAAAAGTACTTATTATTATAACAGAAAAACGGATTTATGTGGGCGATGTGCAACAGAGATTCTTCGCCACCCTCCGACTGACTTTGGAGTGCAGGTATGCGTGATGTCGCGCAGAGGAAGCGGTGTGTGTCGCTTCACTCACGGAGTGTAATTCGCGCCTCGCACACATCGGTATGTTGAGAGCGCACCCCTGTTGCGACTAGCAACTGGGGGAATGCGCGGAAACATACGGATGTGTGCGAAAGGCGCGCCACAGGCTCTCTTTGAAGCGACATCACCGCTTCCATAGTCATTCTTTAGCCACAAAGGTTAGTCGCGACTCACGCATTCCTGCACGGAAAAGGCAGTGGGTGGGTGGCGCCACTTTCACTCGTTTTTACTGCTGTTTTGATAATGGTAAACTATTGGTATGGATCTCGTGATCTCACAGCTTAATCTAAAATACAATGAATTTCTTGAAGTCAAAAATAACAAGAGACTTTACAGCTCTTTTAAGAAGGTTTATGAATACTTCGATCTAATTGATAACCGGAAGGATGTTCAAGATCTAATCGACAAGGACAAGAAGGATGTTGAAGGTAGGATAATGATCATTGATTGGGAAGGTAAGTTGGCTCCAAAAGACAAGGAAAAAGTGGTATACAAGATCAAGAAGCATTCGCTTTCCGGCTGTTACGACATTCTCAAGCGAAACATATTTACTCCCATGAAAGTGTATTGGGAATCACCAGATCATTCCTCAGAAGATTGTACGACCGGTCAAGCTCTGGCGTACAGCAACGATGGCACTGCATGGCAATTTCTCAAGGTGGTCTGGATTAGAGTTCGATATTCATTTTCAATGGGAGACGTTGCCGATTACATGGAAAAATTGCACACGGCTTTGGTTAAGGGATTGCTTGATAACATGACGAAGCCACCGGAATCTTTAGTTTTGAAAGCTCCGATTGAATTGGAATCTACTGAAACGATGCAGCCTGCCAATGAAGCAAAGTTAAAGGTTAATCGCGATGATTTTGACTCAGATAGAAGTGAATTGAAGATCGGTGGCAAAGTAGTGAAAATAAAGCAAAAGAACGATAAGCCAAATTCTCATTTCGTCCTTGAATATATCTTTGGAAATAACGAAGGCTTGGACGCCCAATCGTTTTACACTGATATTCTGAACGATAAGTTCCAGAATGATGACAAAGGTTGGCGGTCAATGTACAGAGCCTGCAACGATGTTAACACCAAAGTGAGCAAACAGGCTGGCGTGAGCAATTTCTTGTTCATTAAATCCGGTAAAACCGGTTATGCGCATGTAAACAAAGAGTATCTGTAAGCCGTACCCGTACAATCCCGTAACGCCAAGGAATGATAATGAACCCGACCCAATATCGGGTTTTTTCATGCCATTAACTTTTTCGCAAAACTTAATACAAGACTGCATCAAAAGCTTCAAAGAGGAAAATGGGGTCGACATTTCTGCTGAAACGGCAATTGAATATCTGGACTCATTCGCTCGGTTGTATTTAACCTTTGCGAGGATAGAAGGCGCCGTCCCGGTATGCGAAGCTCCGGGCGGCGCTTCGCCTGACTTGATATCCCCTCATAGTTGTAAGTAACTCACTATGCACTTCATTTACAAGAAATATGGAGAAATCGTCGAAATCACCAAGATTGAGAAGGAACCGCACCCGCGCAAAGTGCGCGTATACTTTGCGAGACGAAGGAATCCCATATACGGCCTTAGGCGACCCGATAATATTCGAAGGACAAGGCAGATATGTGTGCGGAGGGTGTTTTCTGCTCTTGAAGAGTATGGATGCCCGCTTCTGGTCACACTCACCTTTCACGGCGACGCATCAGATGCCTCCTATGCAAATAATTCCTTACGCAGTTTCCAAGTGCGGTTGCGAGCTAAATATCCTCTTGCGCAGTCATTATTTATTCCCGAACTCTCCCCAAGAGGAAGGATCCACTTTCATGGCTTACTCTTTAACGTGCCGTTGTCTCTCGGTGATACGCGCCAAGGTAAACGGTGTATTTCGCATGGAGATGAACGAAAAGATCGTACCCTCGCTAAATTATGGGGAGAGGGCTTTATGGATGCGACAAAAACTAATGGATCTGGACGCTTGGCATATTACATCAGCAAGTACATTACCAAAGGGAGCAACCAAATCCTCTTCAACGCCATGAGAATGCTACGGATATCGCACAGCTTTCCAAAGGAGATCGTCATCCGGGGTGATATGGCAAAAGAATTGGCTCGCCGTTATGAAAAAGAAAAGCCGATCAAAGAATGGACACGACCAAGCATATTCATGGGAGAGATTACCAAGAAAACATATCAGAAATCACCATGAAAATATTACAAAATTTGTGCAAAACATTTTCGAGGAGTAAAATGTCACCAACTTTAATCTCATTATCAACCATAACTAATTAAATTCATGAAATATATTCTCTACTGCAGAAAATCAACCGATTCAGAAGACAAGCAAGTACTGTCACTCGATTCACAGGAAAAAGAGCTACTCGATATAGCCGGCAAGTCCAATCTGAACGTCATCAAAGTCTTCAAAGAAAGCCGTACAGCCAAAGAAGCCGGTCGTCCCATATTCAATGAAGTCATTCAAATGATTACAACCGGAAAAGCAGATGCAATTCTCTGTTGGAAGCTAGATCGTTTAGCTCGTAATTTCCTAGACGGTGGACTCATCATGGATATGCTTCAGAAAGGCGTCATCAAAGAGATCCGGACTTATGAAGCCACACATTTACCAAACGAAAGCGCCTTTATTATGGCTATGCAATTTGGTATGGCTAATCAATTCAGCAGAGATCTGAGTGTGAATGTAAAGCGTGGCAATCGAGCCAAACTAGAAAAAGGTGGCTGGCCTAATCATGCCCCATTCGGATATCTAAACGACAAGGCTACCGCCTCAATTACAATCGACCATTCAAGATCAAAATACGTTCTACGCATGTTTGAACTATACGCCGCCGGCATTCACGGCTTCACAGAGATCGCCAATATTCTCTACAACGAAGGTCTGCGAAACACTTGTGGCAAGAAAATCTATCGTGGTCACATTCACAGGATCATAACCAATCCATTCTATTCCGGTCTCATGCTCCGCGATGGTAAATACTATCCGGGCAACCATGAGCCACTTATTAGCAAGGACCTATTCGACAAAGCTCAACTGGTCTTACAAGGCAAACTGCATCCAAGGCCACAAACTCACTTCTTCCCATTACGAGGATTCTTGAAATGCGAAAATTGCGGTTGCTCATTAACGGCATCACTCAAAAAAGGTCATCAGTATTATTACTGCACCAATGCCAAGGGAAACTGTCAGGAACATACCAAATATATGCGAGAAACTTACCTCGATGAAAAAGTAGCTGAAATATTAAGCCCGCTTCAATTCAGCGAACAGAAAATCGATCTGATGTATCGTGCCGCCAAAGAAAGGATCGATGCCGATTCCGAATATCTCAATCGCTCATTAGACAACCTTGTAAAACAGCTAGAATCGCTCAAGACGAAAGAATCCAAGTTACTCGATACATTTCTAGCTGATCAAATCTCAAAAGAAATTTACGATGTTAAGATCTTGGAAATTCATAACAACCGCATTTCTCTGGAAAAACAGATCGCTGACATGAAATCCAAACAGGCCGTTTCTACCTTGGAACCGATCAAAAAGATATTTATGCAAGGCAGTAGAGCCATTGCAGATTACTTGAAGGCACCGGATGAAGAAAAACGAAATATCGTCTCTGAATTACTTTGGAACCTTTCAGTCAAAGACAGAAAAATCGCTCAGGTGAGCTACAGAAGTCCTTATGACATACTGGCAAAAGCTCCAAAAAATGGTGATATTTTTACTCAGTGCGGGTTGTGGTACGAAGTTGGAACCACCCTATGACAACTTCATAAGTGCCACCTTCAGAACTGGTACATCTAAGACCACAGTATCCCAGATCACATTCAGATCCATTCCAAAATAGTGATGAATCGCTCGATCTCTAAATCCGGCAATCTCTTTCCATGGTATATCACTCGACTCCTTTGTCTTCGAAGAAAGCTTCTTGACCAATTCACCTATCACAGTCAACTGCATGATGACGGCACTTTGCGTTTTCGAATCATTCATGAAATCTTCCCTCTTCATGCCATGAGTGAACGCTTCGATCTTCGAGACCGAATCCAACATCTGTTCTATGTAGACCTTCTCATCCTTCATAAATAGTCTTTAATTCTGGCATTACATATGGTCGAACAAATTTACTCAAGCTTTGCTCTGTAACCATGTCAACTTTACGCCCCAAGAGACCTTCAATAGCTCCGATCAATTTCATATAAGAAAACATTCCCATCGGTTTACCGAGCTTAACTAGGATATCAACATCACTGTCTGGTCGATCCTCACCACGTGAGATAGAGCCAAAAATACCCGCATAGGTAACGCCATATGACTTGAGAACTGGATGTATTTTTTTCTGTATTTCTGCTATTGACATGTCCAAATTATTGCACAAAATCGATGAATTTACAACTCTCAGTTGTACGACATATTCGTATAACTGAACGCCATATATAATTGTGCGGGTTGTGGTACGAAGTTGGAACTGCATTAGCATCACTAATGGCATTAATCTAGTAAGCTTGACTTTTCGGATATAATCGTATACAATCGGATATATAACATTTATATGAATATATTATGAAAGAAAGATATGAAAAAAGAATACCACTTACTTCCGAAATCCTCGGAAAGATCACCAAAATTGATGAGCTCAAGGGTCTTTGGCGTGGAGGTTTGAATATCAATCCACAGATACTCAGTCGACTAAAGAAATCCGTCATTATTACTAGTACGGGTGCTTCTACACGTATCGAGGGTGCAAATATGACAGATGAGGAAGTTGAGCGTTTTTTGAACGCATTTAAGTCAAACCCTCCCGAGAATCGCGATGAAGAAGAAGTGGCCGGATATGCCAATCTATTGGGTAGAGTGTTCGACAACTGGAAAAAGTTTAAACTCTCTGAGTCCACTGTCCTTTCATTCCATGAGATCCTACTGCATTATTCAAGGAAGGATGATCTCCATAAAGGAAAATACAAAACTAGAGAAAATCTTGTTGTTGCTATGAATAGACAAGGTGAGCAAGCAGTGATATTCAAACCAACCGAAGCATGGCTGACAAAGAAAGAGATGGACGATGTCATCTACTGGACGAACATAGCAATATCTGAAAAAAAATTGCACCCGTTGCTTATCATCGCTAATTTCATCTTTGAATTTCTCGCTATTCATCCATTTTCAGATGGTAACGGACGACTTTCTCGTGCGCTCACTAATCTGTTGCTTCTGCAAGCTGGATACGAATACACCCCATATGTTTCATTAGAAGAAATCATCGAAGAAAGAAAGGATGACTACTATTCATCTTTGAGACGGACTCAAAAACTTCATAAAACAGAAAATGAAGATCTAACCGCGTGGGTCAATTTCTTTCTTGACGCTTTACTGATACAAGCAACCAAGGCAAAAGAATTGATGGATAACGATGATCCGACCAAGTTGCTTTCTCCACGACAGACGGAGATATATACGCTTTTTGATGGCACGGAATCACTCTCTGTGATGGATGTAAGTGCTAGGTTAGTTCATATCCCGCAGGTTACTATTAAACAAGCTTTCTCGCGTCTCGTATCGCTGAAACTGATCGAACGAATTGGTCTAGGAAGGAGTACGAGGTATGTAAAGTCGAAGTAATTTGATTACACATTCATGTTCTTGTAATGAATTGAAGTAAGGGGTAATATCCGCTTATGATTTCTCGGGAAGAAAGGGTGAATATATTTCTAACTCGATTCAAAGGAAGAAGCGACGTTATTGCGCGTAGATGGCAGAAATGGGACGGCTCGATCTCTGGATATGCTCCCGTGTATACAGATTATAGGAAGAAAGCATACGAACCATTTACGGCCGAATGGGCAGAGAAGCACTTATTAGGAAGTGTCGTTTTGGGACTATATCCGTTGTCACAAGACAACGCTTCACATTTCATCGCGGCCGATTTCGACGGCGAGGGCTGGAAAGAATCAGTGCGTGCGTTTTGTGCTGTTTGCAAAAAATATGACGTACCGATTGCGGTTGAGAGATCTCGCTCTGGTAATGGCGCACATGCATGGCTATTTTTCTCTGAACCTTATTCCGCTTACAAAAGTCGGAAAATCTTTATCGCGCTTCTACGAGAAGCAAATGCTATTGGTGAATTTGAGAAAAACGAGAGCTTTGACCGCCTGTTCCCTAACCAGGATTATCTATCAGGTAAAGGTCTTGGCAATCTTATCGCTCTGCCACTTCAGGGTACATCGAGAAAGGAAGGCAATAGTGTATTCGTTGATCCGGAAAATGATTTTCATGTCATTGACGATCAATGGTCATTCTTGAAAGACATACGACTGATGACTTCAAAAGAATTGGATGAGTTGCATGAAAAGTTGGCTTCACCCCCGCCTGTTCCAGCCGACAAGAGAATCAGAAAACGACTGAAGAAAGGTAAAGGTGTGATAAATATCATAATCTCTA
The DNA here is from genome assembly GCA_903864905.1 of uncultured bacterium. GTDB lineage: Bacteria > Patescibacteriota > Minisyncoccia > Phycocordibacterales > PALSA-1337 > C7867-002. Next base: position 8,741 of record CAIPHR010000054.1, on the reverse strand, counting down.
ATACCATCCAGATTTACAGGGGTGAACTTTTGCCATCCCTTGTATCATTCTTGCGCGAGGAGCTCAATCTATTGAACATCGAGTATATTGTTAAGGAAAGAGCAGGCTTGCCTATATATGGATCTCCGAGGTTTATCAATACTATCGAAGTGGAGGGTGAATTTGTCTCTGTACCGCGTGGATTTATACTTGATTTGAGCAAGTGGTTAGATACAAAGGGCATTCATTACTCAGTCATTGATAAGTGTATCGTAGCTGAACCAGTAAAATTTGTGCTGAAGACAACACTATTTCCATACCAAGAGAAAGCGTTGGAGTCTTTCGCAAAAGAAACCCAAGGAGTCCTAATCGCGCCCGCAGGAGCAGGAAAGACGATTATGGGACTCGGACTTATAGCCCAAAAGAAACAGCCTGCAATCATTCTCACTCACCGAAGACAAATATATGATCAGTGGCTAGACCGCATAGAATCAACACTTGGTATTCCCAGGACTAAGATTGGTCAAATATGTTCGACGAAGAAAAATGAAGCACTCCCCATAACTGTTGCTATGGTCCAAACACTCGCACGAATGAACGATTGGGGCAGAATATCTGAAAAATTCGGAACAGTAATCATTGACGAGTGTCATCACATGCCGGCAAAGATGTTCAGAAGCGTCATCTCAAAGTTCAAAGGCAAATATCTGTTCGGACTGACTGCAACGCCAGATAGAAAATATAACGATCAAAAGCTAATCTCGGCATATCTAGGACCCATTATTCATACGGTAACGAAAGAAGAGATTACAGAACGACGGAACGAAGGCAGTAATGCAACGATTGATGTTGTCATTGTTCACCAAACAGACATAGAAATACCTTTCGGAACGACTCCCCGTCATTTTCCCCTGGTATCAAAAGTCATATCAAATGATAGTCGCAGAAATGCTCTTATTGTTTCCGATGTTGTTCACGAAGCGCGATCTGGTAAAAAATGCCTTATCCTTACAGAAAGAAAAGAGCATGTGTTAATGCTACAGGCATATTTGAGAAAGGATTTTGAGACTATAGCTTTTTCTGGAGATTTATCAGCGAGGCAAAAGAAGTTTGCTTTGCAAAAGATAAAGAGTGGCAGGTTTTCCATCTTGATTACAACTGGACAGATACTTGGCGAAGGTACGGACATTGAAAATCTCGAGGTACTATTTTTGGCATTCCCCGTATCATTTCATGGAAAGCTATCTCAATATGTCGGTCGCATTAGGAGAGATGGTGGGAGCAAAAAGATCTATGACTATCGAGATGAAAAGGTACCGGTGCTCGAAAAAATGTGGAAAAAACGATCGGCTTACTATCGCAAAAACGATTTCGTTATTGAAGACCAAAAAGGAGACTTGGATACAGCATCTCTGGATCTGTAGGAACATATCTCGTATTTGATGAATCCGAGAATCGACATTTGACTCCTACCAAATGTGTAACATGGCTCAATTAAGCCATGCCTCAGCATCAGCCTTGGGTTGTGCGGGTTGTGGTACGAAGTTGGAACCGCTATAGCAATAAATAACACTCACTAAAATTCCCATTCTATAGGTCATGATTCAGGCTGCAATACACTTGGCGTCCGGTGCACTTAAAGAAGTTATCCGCTCAAGTCTTTCGACTTTGTTGGGGGTAAACGTTCAACGATAGCAGCTCGGACATTATCGACAACTGCGTGAACAGGTTATCATTACTACCGACGACCCTTTAGGTGATACCTTGTATTGCACGGCAGGCACTATAGAATAGGAATTCCAATGAACATTATTGGGACTATTTTATAATTTTTTTTGAAATAAATCAAGGGCACAGAATATCTACTAATATATGCAGAAAGGCGCATGATTGCTCATGCGCCTCGCGTAAATTGACACCTGTCAAAAGATCCATTTGAGTGTTGCACCGAACACAAACTCGTTGCGGTCGGTAAAACCATTTGGATCACTGCGTTCGCCTGGAACCGGAACTTGGTAAACCATGTTCGGGTTGAAGGTGAAGCGTTTTGAAAGCGGAATGTCGAGGCTGGCACCGAGCCGGCCGTAGACAAAGCCGTGATAATCGTGCAGGGCTCCGAAGGAGTACGCTGTCGAGAGATCGAGATTGATCATGTATGGGCGCTTTGCCGCACCATGACCCAACTCAATGCTCTTGCGTACACCGCCGAAGACGAACCAACCTGGCTTCCAAGCATCGGCAACTGAGCCGAAGTACCTGGACCGCACATAGGGCTGGACGAATGGAAACTTTGGAAAGCTGACTTCTTGCTCAGCGATCCACATATCATCCTTCGACTGATCGAGTTGAGCAAGACCGAAGTAAGACCCGGACAAGTCGACCTTCACAGGACCGAAGTCGTGAGCCCAACCGCCGTAGGCATCCCATTCATCGGCGTAGGTTGTGCCATAGGTGCGCGGCGTAAGGCCGGTAGCATTCCATGTGCCAAGGTAGAAGTCCTTGTAGTCAATCTCGACAATGTTGACCGAGATCGGCTTATCGGAGAAGATGGCCCCGATACGGCCGATGTACTTCGACTCGACACCCGTCGAAACGAAACCTGACAATCCGCTACTGGGCGCCATTTTGGCGGTCTCAATGTCGGAGTGGGCGTCGTCAGAGGCGCGCAGAGTGATTACAGACAGACACGCCAAAAGACACAGAATTCTCTTCATAATTTGACTCCAATTGTTCCAAATGGTTGATTGTTAATGTATTTTGGACCTATTCCGAATTCTCCTTATAGTATAGCAGATTTGACCTTCCTTGTCAACTCACTTATTGACACAACCATAAATCCATGTATTATTCATTATGAAGGAGAAACATTGATAATGAACAAACAAACTGACTTCAAAACAGGTCCCCTTGCGGGAAAAAACTACGATCGCTTTGAACAAGCGATGCCATGGTACAACGAAATCGAGGAACTGCTGGCAACCACCCTTGCAGCCAAGCTCAGGGGAATAAAGGATCCGCAAGTATTGGAACTCGGGTGTGGCACGGGGCTCACAACTGAGAAGATCATGAAGCATGTGCCCAACTGTCATCTTGTGGCAATCGATTCCTCGCGCCGGATGATTATCGAGGCTCGCAAACGCGTCCGTTCCAAGAACATAACATGGATGCATACGGATGCGACTGAATACGTCTGCAAGGCGATATCAAACAATTATGATGCTGTCGTCTCCGCATTCATGATCCACAATCTGACACCCGAGCAGAGGCGCATGCTATTCAAAGGCATCTGCAACGTCGTCAGAATTCGCGGCGGTTGGTTCATCAACGCCGATAAATACGCTCGCAATAATGAAGCCAAGCATCTCGCCGACCTGGCCGATCAGCTTCTGCATTTCGACGTCTTCAACGACGATCCCGCTTACCGGCTGAAGTGGACAGTCCACTATCTTCTGGACGAGAAGATCCGCTTCACCGAGAAGGATCAGATCGACTTGCTTCGGAACGTTGACGTACTAAACCATGTGACTTGCCGGTTTACCTTCCGCAGGCGCATGGAAGCGTTGTTCTCGGCCCGAATCATCACGGAATGATCGTTTACTCTAGTATCGTCCCGGTCCCGTCGACAGCGACGGGATTTTTTGATTAAAACATCGGAACTTTTACTTCTTGATCGCACTCACCGTCGTCACAAGGTCGAATCTCCTCATCCATTTCACATCTATAAAGCCGAGCTCGTTGAATATCTCATTCTGTTCCTCAGCCGTGATTTTATTCTTCTCATCTTCCCATGTGTGTGCGATCCATTCTTTCTTTATTGTGCGCAAGTGTTCAGCTCGTTTCATATTTCCTTCCTTTTCTGCCTTAAGAGCAGCAATGTCAAACTTGTCATAATTCATAATCTCTGCAGCCAGATCTTTCTTGTGTGGATCTTCAGCCTCGGCATATTTGTCTCCATTGATGAATATACCTCCTTTCTTGAGTTTTTTTGCAATCAACCCAATGACCTTCTTTCGAAAATCTGTCGTAAAGTTATGCAAAGTGTAAACCGACGCAAACGCGTCGAATCTTTCATCAGGACATGACTCTAGAAATTTAAGAATGTCTGATAATATGAAATCGGCCCTTCCCTTCAATTCTGATACTTCAGCGAAACGATTTCTGACAGCATCAAGCATCTTTTTTTCATTGTCGACAGAGACTACTAACACTCTAGGGTCAGCCTTCAATATTTGAAATGTCGTTATTCCAGTTCCGGGACCTGCTTCCAATACTCGAATCTCTTTTTGGTTTGAACAACGAGCCTGAATATATTCTTTCAGAGCCTTACCTGTCTCTGCTTGAAATTCATCATAAAACTCAAGGGCAATTAACAAATCGTCGTATTCTTCACCACCGAGAGTGTCGGCAAATCTGGCGTCGTAGGAATTCCTATTTTCTGATATATTTTTCATATTGAAACTATAATATCATAATCTTTTCGCCTCCGCATTCTCCACCCCTTTCGGGAAAGTGATGCGCGGGACGCTTGGCAGATAAGGGCGTGGTACCTCCGCCCGTCACTGCGCGTCTTGTTCGCGCCTAGCGCATAATCTGTATGGCGATAGTGCCCCCGCTATCGCGAAGCGATTGGGGGGAAAGGCGCGAAGCCATACTGGTATGCGCGTTAAAGGCGCGCCACAGTCGTCATAAGGGCGGAGGTTACACGCCCGTAACTCTTTCTGACCAAGTACTCTCGCTCAAGCGTCCGCGCATGACTTTCCTGTGATTCGAAAGGGGTGGAGAATGCGGAGGCGCCACATTTTGTTATTTTGAAATAACTTTTACACATCGTAAATATTGACTTCGTTTTCTAAAGTAGGATAATAGTAACCAGTACAGGCGCACCTTGAAACTCGCACAGTCGCACACCAGCATTTACGTGGTGTTCTAGATCTGTGGAACGGGTAAGGCACGCCGATCTCCGATTCCAGCTAGATAATAAAGCAACTATACCTCACTATTTATGAGGTTATTTATGTTGTTTTGTTTCAAGCTGTTTTCTGTACCTAAAAAGGTATGGAAGAATCGAAAAACTTCAGCAAGAATTTAATAGAACGGACAATCCAATGCTTCAAAGAGGAAGATGGTTTGGAATTGTCCAGAGAACAAGCTAATGAGTATTTACACTCAATGGCTGGTTTGTTTTTGGCGTTTGCGGAAGGGCGTCCCGTCCCGACCGCTAGAGCGGCGGGCGGGACGCTTCCGGTCGACACTAATCATGGTGACTTAACCCTAGGTGTTAGTAACACCTAGGGTACGTTGCAATATGCACCATGATAGACACTATTAAATTTCTAATACCGATGGAGGACAGCACCCTTATTGAGCTGTTAAAAGGTAACCTTATGCGGTTTCGTAAGGATGATCTAAAGACCGGAAAGGTGGAATTTGAATTCTTCAGTAGCAACATAGAGCTTGGTTCGTATCACAGGACGGTTGCTATAAAATCAACAAATGTTCCCCAAGGATTCTTCATTGAATTTTCCGTCCCAAAATACGCTAAAGGAAACAACGTTGAAATGATCTACCCACATGAGCTTCCAAACATCATAGCGCGACTTTACGATGAACTATGCACCCATATGAATTACAAACTTCTTCACTATTCCCTGTGGCCAATATATCGCCTTGATGTTTGCTACAACTGGCTTTTCAAGAATCAAAATGAATCTACGTACGCCATGGACTTCCTACGAAGAATTGATTATCCGAGAAAGAAGAAATACACCTACGATACTTCAGTCATGTACAAAGGAAGTGCATATACCGTGAAGTTTTACGCCAAAGGTGCTGAATTCACGGCGCATGATTATAAAAAGCTTGAACCTGATCGAGCGGACAGTTTGCAAGCGTGGGCAGATCGAATAGTCAGATTCGAAGTCAATCTAAAGAAGACCTATCTGCAAGATTTCTTCAAGCTCGAAAAGGTATATCTGAAAGATGTCACCGACGACGACACGATATTTGAAGTCCTTAAATACTTTCTTGAGAAAAAAGTCTTCTTTTACGTGAACGCTAACTCGATGACCGATGAAAACATCAAGCAGATCCTATTCGAAAATTTCACCAAGACCAAAGCAACCAGACTTTACCAATTCTACAAGGATTATTACTTCAATGAGGAGATGAAAAATATGTTTCTGCGAGGAGGCTTGAACAGGAGCACGATTTATAGATACAAAAAAGATTTGAAACAAGTTGGAATAGGTATTTCCATTGAAAAATCACCGACAAGTCAGAACATTATCGAGCAGTTAATCATCCCTTCGCCAACTTCTCGATTCGATTTGATTGATTATTCACTGAAGCAGGTATAAAATTACCAATCATGAAATACATCGCATACTACAGAAAATCTACTGAAGCAGAAGACAGACAACTTCTGTCATTGGATTCACAAGAAAGAGAAGCCCTTTCGCTTGCTGAAAAACATAACCTACTCATCACCAAAACATTCAAGGAAAGCATGTCCGCCAAATCAGCAGGTCGTCCATTATTCAACGAGATGATGAAGACTATTCAATCAGGTAAAGCTGATCGCATAGTCTGTTGGAAGTTAGACCGTCTCGCCAGAAACTTCATTGACGGAGGACTCATCATAGATATGCTTCAAAATGGTGTCATTAAAGAAATACAGACTTCAGAAGGCGTACACAAACAAGGTGATGATGTCATGCTGATGGCTATAAAGTTCGGCATGGCCAATCAATACAGCAGGAATCTCAGCGTCGATGTCAAAAGAGGAAATCGTGAAAAATTATCTCGTGGAGGTTGGCCAAATCGTGCTCCTCTCGGATTCTTGAACGACAAGGCTACCAGAACTCTCATCATTGATCCTGCCCGTGCAAAATACATACCAAGAGCTTTCGAGCTATATCTTACCGGCTCTCATGGCTTCAAGGAAATATCGGACACTCTCTACAATGAAGGATTTAGAACTAGAACTGGCAAGATAGCAAACAAAAGCTATATTCAAAGAATTCTCTCATCTATTTTTTACACAGGAATCATGGAGCGAGAAGGTAAATATTATCAAGGCATCCATCAACCTCTCATCTCAAAGGAAACATTCGAGAAAGCCCAAGACGTTATGAACGGGCGATCACACCCACGACCACAACGACTATTCTTCCCTCTCCGTGGATTCATGAAGTGCGAGAATTGCGGCTGTGCTCTAACGGCTTCTTTGAAGAAAGGCCATCATTACTATTACTGCACCGGCAATAGAGAAGGCTGCAATGAACATAAAAGCTATATGAGAGAAATCTATCTGTATGACAAGGTGTCAGATATTCTGAATGGCATTGCTTTTTCAGAAAGAAAAATCGAATTGATGTACAAAGCTGCCAAGTCGGAGTCTCATTCCAATAATATTTACAGTGAGCAAATATTAAACACTCTCCAAACCCAGCTAAACTCGCTCAAGACGAAAGAATCTCTGCTACTCGATACTTTCCTCGCTCAACAAATTACCAAGGACTTATACGATGCCAAAATTCTTGCTTTGCATAACGAGAGAATATCAATCGAAAAGCAGATCCAAGAAACAAAATCCAAGCAACCAGTCAACGTGTTGGAACCGACCAAAAAAGTATTTCTAGAAGCAAGCAGAGCCAAAAATGAGTTTCTGGACGGTGATGACTTCAAGAAACGTAAAGTACTAGAAAATCTCTGTTGGAACCTTTCGATCAAAGAGAAAAATATCTATACAGCTAGCCTTAAAAGTCCCTTCGACCTGATGATAAAAACACCTAAAAACGCTGATTTTACAACTCTGTGCGGGTAGCGAGAATCGCCCGCAGCTCTCACTCGCTACCCGCTCGTTCGGCTTGGGCACCGCCTCACGGCTCGCTCTTGCTAGAGCTCGCACGTTCCGGCGTTCGATTCTCGCCACCTCGTCTCTATGATGCTTCACTCAGACGCCGTTCAGGCGTCTTCGTGAATCATAGTGCGGGTAGCGAGAATCGAACTCGCGTCTCAACCTTGGGAAGGTCGCATTCTACCACTAAACCATACCCGCTTGGTCCTTCGTAGCTCCGCAAGGAGCGAAGTAGGACATTTTTATTTTACATCAAAAACCAAATCTTTGTAACACTGCCCCAAACCAACCTACGGAAGCGGTTGACGAAGCATTGCTTGTAGAAGCTACCTGACTATCTCCGATGATAACAGCTACAAACTCACCAGGTCTCACACCCTTGTATTTGGATCGAATCTCAGCGTCTATACCCTGTTCAGTAGAAAGACGACTAACTTGACTACCGAGATCTTTCTCGCGAAATTCTAGCTTAGAAAATTCGGCTTGAGCTTGATTGAGTTTCGTCCTGCTGATCAAAACTTTCTCATAAATATTTGAACTCGCTTTCCAAAGCACTACGAATGCAAACAGAACAATGATCAGTGATATTGGTGATGAAAGCAATTTTCTCATTGTGCCCTGTTTGCCGTTTTTCATACTACACAGTATACTAGATTTATCATGTTATTTCATGAAAAAACAAAAAAGGTGTTTAGTGTCGGAATGATCTTTGTGAGTATTCTAGTCATTATCAGTATGATACTCCTATATTTTCCTATCTGGAATTATTAGAATCCGATACTTTCATTAACTATGATAACCCTGACTTTCCTATAAAAGCAGTGTTTTTATATATATTTTTTATTAAATAAAATAAGAACGTGACTAAATATAGATCATATATTTACTAATTGGATAGCTGTAT
>CAIPHR010000053.1 GCA_903864905.1 uncultured bacterium | reverse complement strand
CAGGGGGTGGGGGTCAGTATATTGCTATTCCGAAAGTGAAAAATCCGTTTTGGCATTTTCGGTCAGTAAGTGAAAATGAAATGGAATTAAATAACTGCTATATTGCTACCTGTCTATGTATTCCGCTTAAGGTATTTAGGCACCATCCCCGTATATGATGTATTGGATAACTTTAGAATGGTTTGCATATATAGGAGACCAAAGTGGAAATAATATTAGTACGGTACTGCAAAATATTCCATCTATTGTCTTAAATATTTATAGCTCTCATGGTCTCCACAACCCTTTTCAGCACCTCTCGCAACTGATCAAAGCTGTACGGCTTACTGATTATTCCAGCAATGTCCTTAGGTGCTAAGTTGTGAGAGGAAACAGCAACATCACCGAAACCACTGGAAATTATTATAGGCAGGCCAGCATTGAGTTTCTTAAGTTCATGGAACAATTCATAACCATTCATGATAGGCATACCCATATCCGTTACAACAAGTGTAATATCTGTGACATGCTTTTGATATAATTCCAATGCCTCTTTACCGTTTGATGCTTCAATTACTGTGAACCCCAATTTTTGTAAGAAAGCTTTCCCAAGCATCTTGATCTGGTCTTCGTCTTCAACCAAGAGAATTGTGCCGCTACCCTGCCATGGTACAGGTGGAGATGTCAGTATATCACTAATGGATTCATTGATAAAAATGGGGAGAAAGACCTTGAATGTTGATCCCTGTCCAGGTTGACTAACTAACTGCATCCTTCCACCATGAGTATTGATGATACCAAGTACAGCCGACATCCCTAAACCACGACCAGTAAACTTTGTGGTATAGAAGGGTTCAAAGATTCGTCGCATGGTTTCATCATCCATCCCACAACCGTTGTCAGTTACTTCCAGACAGACATACTGCCCAGAAGGAATGGCATTGCCGAGATGATCGTTTAAAGATTTACCTGTATTAACCTCTGCTTTTTCAATAGATACGTGAACTTCACCATGCCCATCACCAATAGCTTCAGAAGCATTGATGATAAGGTTCATAACAACCTGCCTAAGTTGGTTGTCATCGCCCTTAATGAAAAGTATATCTGTAGGCAGGCTGGGAATAATGGTAATATTCTGATTGATAGTCACTCTCAGCATCTTTACCATCTCATCAACTAGCTTAACAATGTTGAAAGGAGCCATAACAGATTGGCCTTTACCAGCGTATGTCAACATTTGGCGACAGAGCCCAGCTGCTCGGTCAGTAGCCTTGCCTATCTCTGCAAGATTGCTAGTAACATTTTCAGGGTCCATCATTGCCAATGAACAATGCCCCTTAATTATTGCGAGGACGTTGTTGAAGTCGTGAGCTATACCTCCTGCTAGTACACCAAGACTCTCCATTTTCTGAGCTTGTTGAAACTGCTGTTGAAGTACCTGCTTCTCATCTTCAATTCGCTTTTGTGTGCTTCTGTCTATTATAAACCACTCAAGTCCAACTACCTTTCCAGTGTGTACAACAGGATGGGCAGAGAAGGTATGGTATCCAACAGAACCATCCTTGCGAACGTGTGAAAACTCTCCACTTGGGACAGCCGTACCACTCAAGAGATCGCACACATGCTTGAGAGCGGTTGTTAGCTCCTCTGCTACCTGGGTAGCACTAAAATGTTTACCAAGAATTTCTTCAGGAGAATCATAGCCGTGTATGCGTAGCCAAGCATCGTTAACCTCAACAAAGCGGCCTTCTAGGTTGATACGGAAGTAACCAGCAGGTGTATGCTTGATGATGTTGCGGAGATGTGTCTCATGCTCTTCAAGTATATGAACAGTATGTTGCAAGGCTTCATTCTGCATATCCAGTTCAATCTTATGTACCTGTAGTTCATGCAATAGGCGCCTATCGTCAATGGAATCAGAGGATGCTTCATTGTCGCCAGAGTGCATGGCAACTTTTCCCTCAGCTTTCTTTCGTAGTTCAGAGGCTGTATCCATAGCTTTATCCTTACGTTGACAAGTATTGAAGTCTACTATTTGTGTGCATGTTGAGCCGTAGACTTGCAAGAATAGGTAGTTAGCAAATTGAGCATACCCTTGTTTGTAAACATTGCAAGAGTAATATGATAGAAAGAT
>CAIPHR010000052.1 GCA_903864905.1 uncultured bacterium | reverse complement strand
TTCACTGATTGTTCCAGACTTGATCCTCCCCCAGACTTACCTAGCTGTATAGCTTTTTCTTGAATGATCTTCTCATTCTTTTCATATGTACCAAGCTCTATGTTTATTTTGTCTATATCTGCCTGGCTAGTCTCTACTTCTGCGGTCAGTTTCTGTATCATGAACTGTCTTTTTTTGATCTCTGACCTCTTGGACTCAATAGAACGCTTTAACTCTACTTTTTTTGAAGAAGACCCCAGATGATCTTTCTCATTGTCGAGCTCAGCCTGTTTCGTATTGCGCTCTTTCAACTGCGACTCCTCCCTTTCTAGATCAGGTTTGATCTGGGTGATCCTTTTTTTCTTTGCACCAAGTTCCCTCGTCTTTTGCGCAATCGTGTTTTCTATATTGAGTTTATTATTACTAACCTGACGCAATTCCCCCTCTTTTCGCAATAAAGAGCTTGACTCCTGTTGTTCCTCCCTTCTCAAAGAAGCGAGTTCTTGCGACAATTGTTGTGTATTACTCATATGTTTATATTATATAACATTTCCGCAACCATATAAATAGTGCGCGCTGTGGGACGATATTAGAAAGGAATTAATGGGTCTTATAATAGCTTCTTATCCATGTAAACCAATTTGAAGCTCGTATAATCGCCTATACTCCCCATCTTCTCTAGTTATCAGTTCCTCATGCTTACCTGACTCAATAAGTCGTCCTTCTTTGAAAACCAATATTTTATCGGCTCTACGAACAGTGCTCAAACGGTGGGCAATAATAAATGTGGTCTTACCTTTCATTAGCTCATCTAGAGAATCTGAGATAATTTTTTCAGAACCGGCGTCAAGAGCGGCAGTTGGCTCATCCAGAATTAGAATGCGTGGATTTCGCAGGATTGCCCGAGCTATTGCAATGCGCTGTTTCTGTCCTACGGATAATTTGATACCACGCTCGCCAACAAGCTGTTCCCATTTGTTTGGAAATTTCTCAATAAAATCATGGGCGTAGGCTTTCTTTGCCGCATTTTCCATTTGTTCATCTGTAGCGTGGAAATTTCCATACTTGATGTTTGTATTGATTGTATCATTGAAAAGTACGACTTCCTGTGGTACAACGGCGATTTGAGATCGGAGTGACCTCAAGTTCAACGATTCTATCGGGTGATCATCAATCGTAACCTTTCCTTGTGTAGGAAAATGATATGCCGAGACTAGATCTATAAGTGTACTTTTACCAACTCCAGATTCACCGACAAGAGCGATGACTTCCCCGACTTTAACAGAGAATGAAATGTCTGATAATACCGGCTTACCTTCATCGTATTGAAATGAGACATTACTGAACGAAATATCACCACGAACCTCGAATTCTTTTGAATGTTTTGGTTCGTAATTTTCAATATCTAAAGCCAGAATCTTTTCAGTCTCTTGAATGCTAATTATTCCATTTTGAATTGTCTGCCAATTTCTAGCAATTGCTATAAATGGACCAAAGATCATTGCGGCATAAGCGTTGAGCGCAAGCAATTCTCCTAAAGTCATTACTCCGAGATGAATATAATATATAGAAACAATGAAGATCAAAATTTGTGTGCAAAGAATGGTAATCCGCTGGTACATACTTAACTCTGCCCAGACTTTTATCTGTTTCGCCCATATCGGTAGCATTTCTTTTGTCTGCTTGTTTAATTTTTCTCGCTCATATTCCTCTGCCGTAGCTTGCTTTACCGCTATTGTATTGCCAATCATATCGTATGCATCGCCATAAAATTGATTTACTTTATCAAAATATTCTTTTTGGTATCCACCTAATGGTTTGGTATTTTTGTATAGAATATATAGATATGTAGCAAGCCCGACAACCAGAAACATAGCCAAAAGTGGCTTAAGGATGAATGCGACCACTAGAGCAATAATGATGCTCAAAATCTGCGGAGTTTGGTCAATTACAGTTCTACTAGCAATCCTTTCAAGCGACCCGGCTGCATTATTTATTTTTTGACCGATTTCCCCAATTTTATTTCTTTTATGAAAAGATACAGGTAAATTCAAAAGGAATCCAAATCCATTTGACATATAATCCATCCAAATGTATTCGCCTAGAACCTCACTTTTTATTTGAATGCGCCAATCAAATATATAAGTCGTAAGTTGTATGATAGTCCAGAGAATAAGTAACGCCACGTAGAGCGGAAAAATGATATTTAAAATTGTTATTGAACTGGGAGTTATTATCGAATCAAAAAATTTACCAGCTATATATGGAATTACACCATTACCTACTGCCGACAAGATGCCAATAATACTTAAAATGGTTATATCTTTGCGATATCTCGAAAGATATCTCATAAGAACTTTGAAACCAGTATATAGATTATCTCTTGTTATTTTTTCAGTTTTTATAGTTTCATCTTTCATTAAATTTAACAACTTTAATTATACAGATAAATTATGATCCCAGCTACGTTCGAATAACTAGACTCTCCACCAATGTGCCTGCACTTCGTAGCTTGAGCGAAGCCAAAGCGTAGTAGTGCGCCCAGTTGGATTCGAACCAACGACCCACTCCTTAAAAGGGAGTTGCTCTACCACCTGAGCTATGGGCGCATATTATTAACTTTTCAAACTTACTATGTGCCCATATAGGCTTGGTCGAGCCTACCACAACAGCTATGGGCGCATAAATGAAACCTTAACACGAAACTACAACTCTAGCAAAAGCTTTTCTATACCCAATTCCATATCAACTAACCCTCTATGTCCATCATGATACAAGACGATTATATTGGTCAATAAACTCTGAAGCTCATTCTTTGAATATTTACCAGATCCCTTTTCATTACTAGCAAGTATCATAGTCTTAACTTTCCAAAATAATGTACCGAGTATACTCTCCGAGCTCATACCACGATCAACTGCTTGTCTATATATAGTCCAAGAAACTGCCCTATTGCGACTACTCAGAGCATCAGACAAAGCAAATATATTGTATTCCCCATTTCCATTAGCTGCTTTCTTTATTAATAGCTCTGTTACTACCACCTTCTCCGCTCCCTTATCAAAAATTTTCTTTATTTCAACATTCAACAAACCTTCCAATGAAACAAATATATTACCTGATTCATTCATTGGAGAAACTAGATCCGCCATATGTTCCTTTGCTTCAACACTTTCACTTACTCTATCCAAAAAAACTATATACTTATTTGAGAACAAACCCTGCCCACCAAGATGACTCTCTACCAAAGGAATACTCCAGCTATCAGAATTGATCTGTACATATGATGCATCAGGCCTCTTTGCAAGCAAAGAATCAATAAGTTTATGAGCTTTTTCTATAGATCTATTTATATCTGAACCATGGAATACATACAGCATTGTCTTTGTAATTAATATTATCTAACCTGTTTATCATCATTTAAGTTCCCCCCAATTTTTACCGATAGCAAACTCAGCCTTCAAAACTATTCCTTCAATATCCTTAGGATCTATCACCCCTTCCATGATCTTTTTTATTTCTACAGAAACCTGCCCTGCAATATTATTACGCATTTCATATACTAGTTCATCATGAACCTGAAGAAGCAGGAATACGTCATTTCTCAATCCTTGTTTCTCAATATACTCATCAATCCTAGATATAGCAACCTTGATTATATCTGCTTCTGTGCCTTGTATAGGAGCATTGATAGCCATGCGTTCTGCAGATGCACGAATGTATGGGATCTTGGATTTTATACCCTGAAAATATCTTCTCCTTCCAAAATGTGTCTCAGTATATCCTTTTTGTGCAGTTTCTATTTTGATCCTATCTAAATATGCTGCGAGACCAGAGAAGGTTTCAAAATACTGATTTAGATATGTCTGTGCTTCCTCTCTAGTACTACCCAAATTTTGTTTCAAAGCCAAAACTCCCATTCCATACATAATGCCAAAATTTATAACTTTTGCTTTGCGACGCATATCTGGTGTTACTTTGTCTTGTGGTACTCTGAAAACGAATGAAGCAACAGAAGAGTGTATATCTTCTCCCCTATTGAATATACCTATAAGCTTCTGATCTTTAGATAGAAACGCTGCTATACGTAATTCCATTTGTGAATAATCGAAAGCCCCTAATACAAAACCATTTTCGGCTATGAAAGCATCGCGAATTGCTTTTCCATGCTCACTTTTTACAGGAATATTTTGCAGGTTTGGATTCTGTGAAGCCATACGACCAGTAGTAGTCCCAGCTGGTATAAACTCAGCATGCAATCTTCCATCATCTCCCAATAGTGGTGGTATAGCATCTATATATGTTGAAAGTAATTTTTGTAATTCTCTATATTCGAATATATTTGGAACTATTGGGTGTAGGTCCTTCAACTTTTCAAGTTCTGATTCGCGTGTTGATCTCGCTCCACCAGCAGTTTTCTTCATGTTTTTAGCCACCAAACCAAGCTTATCGAAAAGGACTTCTCCCAATTGTTTTGGAGAGTTGATATTGAACTCCATACCAGCATCCTTCCAAATTTTTTCTTCGAGAGATGATAGTGTTGCATGATACTCTTTTGATAGGTTCTGCAAAATCGCACGATCTATCCTTACCCCTCTTTCTTTCATTTTGTGCATAATAGGTATCAATGGCAATTCGACATTCTCATATAGATTCTGCAAGCCCAATTTGCCCAGATCTTCAAAAATCTTTTTCTTTGCAGACTCAAAGTCCTGAACGTTGGCATAATTCAAAATATCATCAATTTTTGGGTTTGTTATATCTGAATTGATAAGCCATAGAGCAACTGCTGTTCTTTCCAATTCATCCTTTGGAATTGCTTGGAAAAGTGCAGTTTGATTGGATGGTATTTCTACGTTTGTATTTTTCTCTTCATCAATACCTTTTCCGTCCACTTGGGGGGAGAGGTTCTCTTCGATTCCTCCTTGCGGGGTTTCATAAGAGAAGCTACTCCCCCCAAAAGGACGGGTAACTGAATTTAAAATAACCTTCTCCAATCTCTGTGTCAAAGTCCTAAACTCTAGTTCCATCCATAAAGCATTGGCTTTTTTAACATCTAACCCTTCCTTGAAAGTCTTTTCAGGTAATTCAAACTGGATTGGAGCATCTCTACGTATCGTAGCTAACATCTTACTAAACTCAGCCTCTTCTTTATTATCCTTTAATAATTGAATAATTCTAGGAGTTATACCAGCATCTTTGAATTTCTTTTCATTACCAGCTTCTAGTTCTTTATAAATATTTTCAATTGTTCCAAATGTAGTGATGAGTATTGTCGCAGTTTTTTCTCCTATACCCTTCACACCAACAATGTTATCAGAAGGATCACCACGTAGACCTTTGTAATCAGGGATCAATAATGGCCCGAAACCAAATCTATCCATAACTGCTTTCTCATCATAAATGATGGTGTCTTTTATTCCCTTCTTCAGTGTATACACCTTCACATCTTCACCTTTTACAAGTTGTAATGTGTCCATATCTCCAGAGGCGATGATGATCTCAATATGTACGGCGGACAAATCAACCTTTATTAAACCCGCTTGTGTGGAGAGGTTCTCTTCGATTCCCCCTTGCTGGGTTTGAGAAGAGAAGCTACTCCCACCAAAAGGGTTTACCAATTGCTCTACAATAGTCCCCAACATATCATCAGCCTCGAAACCTTCCTTTTCATAAATTGGGATATTCAATGCATGATACACATCATATGACCTCTTGATCTGCATAATGAGATCATCTTCAGTCTTTGCCCTACCAGCTTTATACTCTTTATAAGCCTCATGACGATACGTCGGCGCAGCCATATCGTAACAAGCAACGATATAATCAGGCCTCAAATCCTCTATAATCTTGATGAGCATTGCAGAAAGACCATATAATGCACCAGTCGGCTCACCTTTCGCTGTAGAAAAATCCGGTAGAGCGTGGTAAGCGCGATGCAGGATAGCATGGGAATCGAGCAATACTAGACGTTTCTTTTTATCATATATTTTTTTTATCATATATTCAATATTGTAACATGTTATCCACAGACATTTTAAATGTTTCACTTGTTCTGGTGTTATAATTGACTGAGCTATGGAAGAAGATAATTTTTATTCAAAACAGATTATGCCTGGTCAACTATTACCAAAGCATAAACAAGGTCATCTAGCCGTGCTATTTGTTATAATAGCGATTATTATTATGATTCTAGCTGCTATTTCATGGAATTCATTCGTACCTACAACAGTTAGACTTGGAGGTCCTACAGATGCAGAACTCGAGGCACAGAGTAAGGCTGCAATACAGAAACAACTAAATCAGGTCATGGAACAGCCTACTGGTTCTGAACTCAATGCTATCAATAGCCAACTTACAAACCAAAGAACTCAAACAGCAAGTTCTGGAGAAGAAACCGCTATCAAGAAACAGCTTATCGTACCACGTGCTTCAGAAATTTAATAAAATATTAACAATTAAATTAATAATATGAATAAAACATCAGTAATAAGTCGCATTGCAGCAATAACTGGACTAGCTCTAGGAGGTTTTGCTCTATCTGTATTTGCAACTTCTACTTGGACTGCACCAGCCGGTTCAGCACCAGGTAACAATGTTGATGCTCCTATAAACGTTGGTGCAACAAGTCAAAAGAAGGTTGGTGCTCTAGGTATAGGTAATGGAACAATGCCTGGTGGAACAACAATATTTGATGTTTTTGGCAGCGCGGTTATCAATGCCCTTTCAACAGCTAGTATCAATGTTACTGGTACTCCTGGAAGTCTCACAGTTTCTGGTGCTACAATATTGAGTGGTCCAGTAAAAATAACAAGTGGTGCTAGTAGTAATGTTGGAAAATACCTACAGATGGCTGATGCAAGTGGAAACATATCATGGGGAACACCTAGTAGTTCTGGTGGATCTACGCCGCCATCAGCAACACCAACAGTAACTGTAACTGCAGAAGCAACACACAAAGTCGCACCAAAGAAATATACCTGCCCAGAAGGACAAGTAATGACTGGTATAGCATTTCTTCCATCGACGCCAGGTAATGTAACAGCTGTATGTGATGTTCTTACGGCCGTTGTTGAATAATTAACAACTAACACTCAGCCAAACAATACTTATCTCCAACAATCTTAAACTCCAACTGAATCATGTTGGGGTTTTTGTTTTTATCAATCTCGGCATTTTCTGGCCATTCAACCATTATTAGATTACCTGGATCTCTAACGAGCTGTTCCCAGTTTAAGACTTCTAATTCCTCATATCTTTCCAACCGGTATGCATCTATATGAATAAGCCTCTTCCATGGATTTGGAATAGCTTGCAATATTTGATTATAAATATTTGAATCTAGATCATAGATCTTCATGATCACATAAGTAGGACTAGTTATCTCATCCTTGATACCAAGCCACCTTGCAACCATCTTCACAAAAGCAGTCTTCCCTGCTCCTAGGTGGCCAGAAAGACCAACAATAGTGGCACCTTTCGATTCGGTTATGTCTGACTCACTAGTGACTT
Source organism: uncultured bacterium (assembly GCA_903864905.1). Lineage (GTDB taxonomy): Bacteria > Patescibacteriota > Minisyncoccia > Phycocordibacterales > PALSA-1337 > C7867-002. Next base: position 39,769 of record CAIPHR010000052.1, on the reverse strand, counting down.
CATTTGTAGCTACAAGTGTAGATAACCACTGTTTGGCAATCTCTCTAGTTTGTTCGAGTGAACTGGATGAGTAATTTTTCATTTAGATCACTATATCAGAAAGCAACGTACTTTTCATTTCCACAGATCACTAAATTATGACTGAGAGCTTTCTATAATTATAATACCTTGAAATATCCTGCAACAATTTTGTGGACTTGCGAGCGTGTCTGACGCGAGCACTAGGAATTTCCTAGCAAGGAAATATCTGTGTCCCAAAATTGTTGCAGGATATTTCAAGGTATTGTAAGTGAAAAGTATTTCACTTACTGATATACTATGTCTATGACACTAGTATTTGATGAAGACAAACAAAATAGAAAGATAATCGAACTTCTACACAAAGAAGAGGAGGAGCTGGTACAAATGCTGGCAGGAAAATATTCTGTTGAATACGTGAACCTGCAAGCAACCCCAGTAAGCTCAGACGCATTGAGACTTGTAGACGAAAAGATAGCTAGAGACACACAAATAGCTGGTTACGCTCTTATAGACAAGAAGATCAAAGTCGCAACTAGAAACCCACAAGATGAGAAAGTACTTGCGGTATTGGAAACATTGAAAACAAAAGGCTATATTCCAGAACTCTATATTTGTTCTACATTAAGTCTAGAGAAAGCATGGAAAACATACAAAGACATGTCTTTCGCTTATGAGAGTAAAGTTGGATCACTAGAAATATCTAGCGAAGAGATATCTTCTATTATAGAACAAGCAAAAAGTTTACCTTTGGTGATCAAAATCCTAGAAACAACTATGTCAGGAAATAAGAGTTACAGAGTATCTAGAATATTGGAAACGATCGTTGCTGGATCATTGGCTATAGATGCTTCAGATATACACCTAGAGCCAGAAGAAAAGTACGTACAGCTCAGATACCGTCTCGATGGTGTACTCCAAGAAGTAACACGATTTGATAATGAAACATACAATCTACTTCTATCACGTATAAAATTGATCTCTGGAATGAAACTCAATATAAAGAAAGATTCCCAAGACGGAAGATTCAGTATACGACTATCTATTGGTGATATAGAAGTTCGTGTATCTATATTACCAGGAGCCTATAATGAGTCTGTAGTTATGCGTATTTTGAATCCAAAATCCATCAATGTATCACTAGAAGAACTCGGTATTCACGAAAAACTACTAGCCATACTTATAAAAGAGATGGACAGACCAGATGGAATGATCCTAACTACAGGTCCAACTGGTTCAGGTAAAACAACCACACTATATGCCTTCTTGAAAAAGATACACAATACACAAGTAAAGATAATTACCATAGAAGACCCTATAGAATACCACCTACCAGGTATAGTTCAGACACAAGTCAATGACAAAGGCTATAACTTCCTTGAAGGATTGAGAGCTGCAGTTAGACAAGACCCTGACATCATCATGGTCGGTGAAATCCGAGACAATGAGACAGCTGATATAGCTATCAATTCTGCTTTGACTGGTCACCTAGTTTTTTCCACACTCCATACCAATGATGCAGCAGGTACATTCCCCCGTCTTATCGATCTCGGTGTAAACTCAAAAGTTATAACTTCCGCACTTCGTGTAGCTATGGCACAAAGACTAACCAGAAGATTGTGTAATGTTTGTAAAAAAGAAAGTCCTGTTGAAGGAGAATCCCAGAAAGAGATAGAAACAGTTATAGCTAGTATAGAAGACAAATCATTGATCCCTGTAGATAGGTCAAAAATGTGGGTTGCTGCTGGTTGTGAGAAATGCAATATGACAGGTTACAAAGGCAGAATAGGTGTGTATGAAGCGATCTTAACCAATCAAAAAGTCGAGGATGCTGTTGAAAGCAACCCTAGTGAACGTGAAATATGGAGCGCAGCGAAAGATCAAGGAATACTAACAATGAAACAAGATGGTATTATCAAAATATTGAAAGGTATGACATCTTTATCCGAATTACAAAGAGTAATTTCTCTTGAGGATTGATAGAAAGTGTTCTCTAATAATTATCCACAGAAAAAATCATTGCTTTTTGATTGCCTCAGAGAGTAGTATGGCAAGAGAAGTAAGTACCGATAAATATAGACCTCAAATATAAGAATCTCTAAGCAAAATCTCGTCGCGTGATGCGATAAGCGAGGTAGAGTCCCGAGGATAATTACAGTATACTACGACAAGCGTAGCGACCAGAATGTCCTTAGCACTATACCCAAACCTGGGAAGGCCCTTGCTTAGAGATTCTTGTATTCGAAAAATAAATAAAAAACTTTACAGCTATCTTAGCATGAGCATAACCAAATGTCAATAGTCTCCAACAAAACCACAACGAATGAAAAGGACCTGGGTTTTCTTGACCAAACCCTTCGTCCTTCGCATTGGGATGAGTATATAGGCCAGCAGAATATAAAGAACAATCTCCACATACTTCTAACAGCAGCAAAAGAGCGTGAACACCCGCCTGAACATATACTTTTCTATGGTCCTCCTGGTTTGGGTAAGACAACGTTGGCCCATTTGATAGCAAAAGAAACTGGCGCACAAATGCGTGTGACATCCGGACCAGCAATACTCAAGGTTGGTGACCTGGCTTCTATATTGACCAACCTTTCAAGTGGAGATATCCTATTTATAGACGAGATACATAGACTGAATAAGGCCATCGAGGAGATACTATACCCCGCTATGGAAACTGGTAAACTAGATATCATCATAGGCAAAGGTCCATCTGCACGTACTATCCAGCTCGATTTGCCTCCATTCACATTGATAGCAGCAACTACACGTATAGCGATGATATCTGCACCTTTGAGATCAAGATTTTCTGGTGGAGTATTCAAGCTCGAGTTTTATTCTGATAGAGAAATTTCTCAAATAGTGAAACGCTCAGCAAATATTCTAGATACTATTATCGACGACGATGCTGTATCAGAAATAGCGATCAGATCTAGATTCACTCCACGTACAGCAAATTATCACCTGAAAAGATGTCGTGACTATGCTCAGATAAACAAGACCAAACTTAGCAAAGATATAGTATTAAAAGCTTTGGAAATGCTAGGTGTAGACACTATGGGCCTAACTTCTGCTGATCGGGATATCATAAAAGTAATTGTTAACAAATTTAATGGTGGCCCAGTAGGTTTGAATACTATTGCAGCAGCATTATCTGAAGAACAGGCTACGATAGAAGAGGTATACGAACCATACCTCATCCAGTTGGGATTGTTAGAAAGAACAGCTAGAGGTAGGATTGCAACCAATAAAGCTTATGAGCATCTAGGTGTAAAGGGTTCTGCAAAGCTGTTATAATAAATATTAAATAATTAATTAATAACCACATAAATATATGTCAGGACACAATAAATTCTCAAAAATTAAGCATATAAAAGCCAAGAACGACGCTCAAAAGAGTAAAAATTTTGGCAAATTGGTTCGATTGTTAACTGTAGAATCAAAGAAGGCTCACGGTAACCTCACTTCCCCAGGACTAGTATCTGCTATCGATAAAGCAAGAAAAGAAAATATGCCGAACGACACTGTCGAGCGTGCAATCAAGAAAGGAGCAACAGATAATAGCGCTGATATGGAATCTATAATATATGAAACTTATGGTCCTGGTGGTATAGCAATACTTGTAGAAGCCTTAACAGACAATAGAAATAAGGCGGCTCAAGAGATTAAACACATACTCAGTAAAAATAGTTATGAACTAGCTTCACCAGGTAGTGCATCATGGGCTTTTGCAAAAGCAAATGGTACTTGGACAGCTACAACAACTATGCCACTAGAAGACGCCGATATAGAACTCCTAACTAGGCTTGTTGAAGAACTTGAAGCCAATGATGAGGTCCAAGAAGTGTTCACGAATGCTGAGTAAAAGAAGTACCAATTTCTACGCAATGAATCATCCATCTATAACAATACTCGGCATTGATCCTGGGTATGATCGTGTTGGTATAGCTATAATAGAAAAACACCAAAAAGGAAAAGAGTTGGTAATATATTCAGACTGTTTCCAGACCTCATCAAAGGAGACTATATATAAAAGACTTTATTCTGTTGGACAAGAAGTATCTAGGGTGATCGATCAATACAAGCCTACTTTTCTAGCTATAGAAAATCTTTTCATAACAAAGAATCAAAAAACAGCAATGCGTGTTTCAGAAGCACGTGGAATCATCATATATGAAGCTCTAAAAAGAAATATTCAAGTATATGAATATAGTCCAATGCAGATAAAGATGTCGATAACTGGAGATGGGACAAGTGATAAGGGCAGAATAAAGAAAATGCTGAGATTTCTAGTAACAATCCATAAGGATAATGCCGTAGATGATGAATTTGATGCTATAGCTGTTGCATTAACTCATTCTGCTATAGTTAAATAAGTGTGTTATCCACAGTTTTTGTTTCTTGCAAAATTATATTGGTTTTGCTACAAATTACAGATGTACTATTACTATTAAATATTAGAGTATGCCACACAACAAACAACTGCGATCCAATAAGAAGCCAAAAACGTTAATAAAGGATACAAGTGAAGATGCCGATGATATTGCTGCTCCTGTTTCAAAGATTAACAAAGTTATAGATATATACATCCAAGATGATGTGGTTGGTGTTGTAGAAGAAAAACCAGAGACTGATCCACTCACTACAAACGAAGAAAGTGACGAATCTGCATCTGAAGAATCAGGACTCGACGATGAAGAGATCAACCCTTTTGGTGATAAATGGGAAGTCTAATCTCTGCTATAATAAGATCCTCTATATGTCACGAGGAAAGAAATCAAAATTGAGACACTTGAAAAGATTGATAATGGTAACATTATCACTTGGACTCATAATAGTTGGAGCAGGTACACTTTGGGTTGCAACACTCAAGATGCCAGATATGAACTCTTTTCAGGATAGAAAGCTAGCAGAATCAACAAAGATATATGATAGAACTGGAACTGTATTACTCTATGACACTGGGAAAAATGTAAGGATTACATATGTACCTCTTTCATCTATATCTCAGTTCGCACAAAAAGCAACGATAGCTATAGAGGATTCCAATTTTTATAAAAATATTGGGATAGAACCAGTATCTATATTGCGTGCAATAGTTGCAAACGTAGCGTCTGGTGGATATGGGCAAGGGGCTTCAACTATCACACAACAAGTCATCAAGAATTCCCTACTAACACAAGACAAGACAATAACCAGAAAAATAAAAGAATGGGTACTAGCTATCAAACTCACAAAAGTAATGAGTAAGGATCAAATACTAGAAACCTATTTAAATGAGACTCCTTATGGTGGAACGATATACGGTATCGAAGAAGCAAGTAACGAGTATTTTGGACACCCATCAAGCCAGCTGACTCTAGCAGAAGCAGCTTACCTAGCGGCAATACCACAAGCTCCAACATATTATTCTCCTTACAGAACACACCGTGATGCTCTAGATACGAGACATGTTGTTGTTCTACAGAGAATGCGTGACCTTGGTCTCATAACAACTGATGAATATACGAGAGCAAAAGCTGAAAAAGTCCAGTTTCTTTCAAAAAATGACTCAAACATTAGAGCACCTCACTTTGTGATGTTTATAATAGACTATCTAGTTCAAAAGTACGGTGAGGACCAAGTAAACAATAATGGTTTCAAAGTTATAACTACACTCAATTATGATATGCAACAAAAGGCTGAAGATGTCATTGATAAATTCAGCCCTTCCCTTTCATCTACATTCAATGCCAGCAACACTGCAATGGTCGCAATTGATCCAAAAACTGGAGATATTCTAACGATGGTCGGTTCAAAAGATTACTTCGACACTACAATAGATGGAAACTACAATATTGCTCTAGCAAAGAGACAGCCTGGTTCTACATTCAAGCCTTTTGTTTATTCAACTCTATTCAAAAAAGGTTATACGCCAGAAACGATATTATTTGACGCACAAACAGAATTTTCCAATTATTGTACAGTAGAAGGTAAACTTAAAGACCCAACAATAATAGATCCTAGTAAAACTTGTTACTCGCCAAATGAATATGACAATATATTCGAAGGGCCACTAACTATTCGCAAAGCATTGGCTCAATCTAGAAATATTCCAGCTGTAAAAGCACTTTATTTGGCAGGAATACCAGCTTCGATACAAACCGCAGAAGAAATGGGCATAACTACACTTACAGACCCAAATAGATACGGTCTAACATTGGTTCTTGGTGGTGGAGAAGTTTCTCTACTAGATCTGACTAGTGCATATGGTGTTTTCGCAAATGATGGTATGAGAAATCCATATAGATCAGTACTACAGATTACAGACAACAAAGGTACTACTTTAGAACAAAATGGTTCAACAACACCAACTATAGGACTAGTACCGGAAATTGCTAGGCAAATATCAGATATATTATCTGATAAAAATGTTCGCATGGAGAGTTTGAAGCCTATTGCTGACAGTGTAGGTAGACAAGTTGCCATAAAAACAGGAACAACCAATGATTATCGAGATGTTTGGGCTGTAGGATATACACCTAACTTGGTGGTCGGTGCTTGGGCTGGAAACAATAACAATTCACCAATGCAACACAATGTCGCTGGACTTATCATAGCCCCTATTTGGGGCGCATTCGTTTCACAAGCGATAAAAGACTATCCAATAGAAGGATTTGTACCTCCTCCTCCACCATTAACCGAAGGTAAGCCAGTTTTACGTGGTATATGGCAAGGTGGTGTTTCTTATACAAAAGATAAGATTTCTGGAAAACTAGCTACACAATATACACCAGACGAAACAAAACAGGAGGTTATCAGACAAAGTGTTCATACTATTCTATATTGGCTAAATAAAGATGACCCACATGGATCTGCACCAATAGATCCTAGTCAAGATTCACAATATCAATATTGGGAATATGGAGTTAGGAAATGGTTCTCTGAGTACCAGAAAACACATCCTGAATTTATAGAAACATCTGGTAGTACGACTATACCGACAGCAACTGATGATGTTCATACAGCGGATAAGGTTCCAAAAATTACGATTATTACTCCTGCAAATAATGTACTACTAAACCCACAAAACCTACTACCTATAAAAATTTCTCTTTCCGGATCATTTACTCCTATAAAAACTGAAGTCTATTTGAACAGAAAATACGTTCTTACAGCAACTTCAGATCCTCTAAACTTCTCATTTGTCCCAGCTGATGTTGGTAATATTAGCAATGCTTCCAATACTATAACAGTTAACGTATTTGATAGCGCTTACAATAAAGGAGAAGCTAGTATCAACTTCTTATCTACTTCAGATCAATAACTAACAATACTTGTTGTTTTTCATTGATTTTTTTTAATAGAAGCTGTTTCCTGATAAAAATTTCAGATTTCATCGTCTGTCCTATATTTAAAATAGTTACTACAGAACCCTTGATCTTTATATCATCCAATAAAATATCTCTATTGAATTCCTCCTTTAATACCAGTCTTACTATATCAGAAACAAAAACCTCACTACTTTGGCGGTTTTGAATCTTTCTCAATAAATGACCGATACCGAACATACTAGCGATTCATAGGCATTACTAAATACATAAATGTCTGATCTCCAGAAATTGGTCGAATGACCATTGGTTTATTTATACCACTCAATTGCAAAGATATACTATCAGCATCGATAGACTGGAAACAATCTACTATATACTTATAATTAAAATTGATCTCCATCTTTTCCCCTGTTATAGATGCATCAATATTTGTTTTATTCTCTCCAATATCAGAATTTTTCGTCTGTACATCGAAAATTTTTGCTTTTGGATCAACTGTTATATGTATCTGGTTGAATTTATCAGAAAAAATATTTGATATTTTCAAAGCGTTCAACATATCCTGTTTCAAAGTTATAACCTCTGTTGCATACCCTTTTGGTATTATCTGTTTATAATCAGGAAATGTTCCATCAATGATACGTGATACAACATATATTCCATTTGCATCAAATGATATCAAATTCTTGCCCATCTTAGCTTTTAGGTTTGTACCCATACTTTCTATTATCCTAGTAATATCAGAAATATTCTTGAAAGGTAGTAATATATCATCAATTTTCAATGATAATGGTACCTTGATCTTTTTTTCAGCCAATCGAAATGAGTCAGTTGCTGCAAATACTATAAAATCTCCATCCTTGTATATATAAACGCTGGATAATTCTGGTTTTACACTAGAAACTGAAGCACTATAACCTACTGATTTTAGACCTTTTATAAACACATCACTAGGTATATCCATCTCTTGCCCATCTATTACCTTTGGTATAGTTGGAAAATCATCAGTTGCTAGTGTTTTTATAACAACTTTTGATTTGCTGGCCTGAATATTCAAATTTCCCGAAATAACTTCAACCTTAACAACTTGATTGTCTTCTTGAATTTGAGAAATGAACGAGGATAGGATTTGACCAGGAACAGCAGCAACACCTTTTGTATTTGTTTTTACTGGTACGGATACTTCAACACCTATATCCAAGTTAGTTGCTTTGAATATCGCTACATTATCATCAACCTCTATAAACACACATGACAGAACTGGAAGTGTCATATGTTTGCTAGTTATCCTCTCTATTAGATTGATTGCGTCTTTTAGTTTTTTAAAGTTTATTTCAAATTTCATGTTATTAGGGGTGTGAATATGTTGATAATTTTTTCTATGGCTAATATTGGTTCTATATATTAATTTGCTTATAAGTTATCCTGTTGAAAAGTGTTTGTTATCTTATGTCTCTAATTCTTGTATACATACAATCAACACATTATCCACAGCTTTATAACATAGATCGGAGTTGATTGACCTCTTGTAATAATACGGTATTTGTTTTGATATCTTCCTTTATTTTCTCATATGAATGTATAACAGTTGTATGGTCTCTACCACCAAGTTTCTCACCTATTGATGGAAAAGATATATTGAAATCTTCACGCAACATATACATTACAACTTGGCGTGGCTTAACCACCTCTTTTCTGCGAGTTTTGTTGTATATACTATCTTCATCTATATTGTAGAAATCAGAAACTATTTTTACTATATCTTTTATTGAAACGGTTTTCTTTGGTTTTATACTGTTCTTTAATATATCTTTTATCTCATTTATATTCAATTCCCTATTTTTTAACTGTGTCTGGCAGGCTATAACATTGACTATACCTTCTATTTCACGGATATTATCATTTATTGATCCAGATAAATATTCTACAGTATCTGTAGATAGTGTTATGTTGTGTATACCACACTTGGTTCTCACTATTGCCATCCTAGACTCATGATCTGGTTCTGGTATATCAACTATCATTCCTACACTGAATCTGCCTCTTAGGCGAGCTTCTAGCCCAGGGATAACGTTTGGGTGTCTATCTGATGAAAACACTAGCTGTCTTCCTGTATCATGGAAAGTATTGAAGAAATGGAATAACTCTTCCTGGAATTTTTCTTTGTGTGAGAAGAATTGTACATCGTCCATGATCATTACATCATATTTTCTATATTTATCCTTGAATGGTTGAACCTTGTTTTCTTGAATTGCAACGAAAAACTCAGAACCAAACCTCTCTGATGTTAGATAGAAGACCTTTTTGTTTGGGTGAAGTCTCTTTATTTGATTGCCTACAGCTTGAATAAGGTGAGTTTTACCTCTACCAGTGCTTCCATATACAAATAATGGATTGTAAGCCAAACCAGGGCTCTTTATGACCGCTTGAGAAGCTGCGTGTGCAAGCTCATTGAATGGCCCTATTACAAAATTATCAAAAGTGTAACGAGGATTCAAGTTATCCTCTTTGTTTATATAGAAATCATGCAAAGGCATTGATATTGTTGGCGTAGCAACAACCTTCTTCTTTGCATCATTGGAGCGTGACTTCTCATTTTCTTTAGTTATGACGTATTCTAGGGCTCTTATACCATCATTCATTTCCCTAAGTATACGTAATATATTGTTATGAAACTTTTTGTATAACCATTCTTGTGTAAATGAGTTTGGTACACCTAGATATACTGTTCCCTCATTTTCTTTCAGTATCTTTGTTTCTTTGAACCAGGTCGAAAAGTTTGCTTGAGACACTATTGTCTCTATTTCTACTAAAGCCGTTTGCCACATTTTTGAATAGTCTTGCATGAAATTTTTTCTTTAAGTATATACCTGTTTATAAATATTTAAACTTGTGGAGAGGTCAAAAATATGTTGATAAGATGTTGATAACTATTTTATTTTTAAAAACTTGAATTATTATTGATAATAAGGTACAGTAGTATTCATGTCATTCACATATAATCCAAAAAAGAGGAAGCGTGCAAAATCTCCTGGTTTTCGAGTACGCATGAAGACGACCTCAGGACGAAAAGTGCTTGCTCGTCGCAGGAGTAAGGGTCGTAAGCGTGTTGCTGTATAAATATGCTGCCAAGTTCACAGAGACTCTCTGTTGGACAATTCAATTCAGTAATGGAAAAAGGAAGAGCTTATCACTCTTCTCTTTTTCTAATGAGAGTAGGTCAATCTGATGGAAAACCACGTGTTTCAAGCGTTATACCAGTTAAAGTAGCTAAAAAAGCATCAATGAGGAATAAGTATAGACGACTCATATATGACGCAGTCGGCCCAGTCTTTTTTAGAATAAAGGCAGAATATCATATTGTTATTTTTGCCAAGAATACAATATTGAAATCGACTCCTGATCAATTAAGTAAAGAAATACTTGAAATCTTTGTAAAAGCTGGATTATTGATGTAGTATTGATACACAATGTTCCATAATTTCATTTTTCTACCGCTTTATAATGGATTGATAGGGATAATGGATATTCTTCCAGGTGTTGATGTCGGTATTGCGGTGATAATATTCACTGTTATTATACGACTTATTCTATTCCCTCTTTCAAAGAGCTCTGTATTGACTCAGGTTCGTATGAAGGAAGTTGAGCCAGAGGCCAATAAGATACGTATTCAATACGCTACAGATAAGCAAACACAGGCTCTCAAAATCATGGAGCTATACAAAGCAAAGAAAGTTAAGCCTTTTTCTAGTGTTTTATTATTGTTTATTCAATTACCGATCCTTCTAGCACTGATATCAGTTTTTTATAAGATTATTCCTACAGTTGACGCTTCTTATCTATATAGTTTTGTACATGTTCCTATTATCAAACCTACATTACTAGGCTTAGATCTGACCAGCAAGAGTCTTATTTTAGCGATAATAACGGCTATCATCCAATTCCTACAGATGCATTTTTCTTTTGCTTCGAAACAAGTAGCAAAAACACCTATTGATCCATCAAAGAAAAGTAATGTTCCAGATGCTGCTCAAATGGCAAATATGATGACTACACAGATGAAGTATTTCCTTCCGATCATAGCATTCGTGTCAGTTTATTGGATTATTCCAGCTACGTATCCTCAAGCTGCAGCAGTAATAGCTATATATTGGTCAGTAAGCTCACTGTTTACTCTATTTCAGGAGATATATATCAGGAAAAAACATATTCACTAATATAGTTTTATCTAACTTTTCCACTAACTAGATCATATGACCATAGTGATAGGTCATTTTTATTCATGAAGAATAGATATTCATCTTTTGGATCTAGACCTAGGTTGATAGCATCTATTACTCGGTCAGATTGATCTACTATAGTAGATACTAGATGTATCTCACCAGAACTAGCATTTAGTTGCCATAGTTTGTCTGCAAATGCAATAATACCCCTATACCAATCATCAGGATATAAACCAGGTACTGATTGTGAAGGAACTGCGCAATAGACCATTGCTGCATTGAAATTCCCCCAAGTACATTTATCAGCAATTGTTTTTACTAAAGCTGTAGTGTATTTTTGTGTTGATATATTGAATATTGCTGTACTAACAGAGTTAGTTTCTGCTGATGAAGCCAATACATATTTGGCATCATGACTGACTTTTGTACTAAGACCCAAAATCGGACCTATTATCTTCTTCCATGCCCCTGTTTTTGGGTTCACAAAGTAAAGGAAACCACCGTATAGGGCAGATCCTTTGGTTGTTAGCGCTATAGTATTCTCTTCTGGCCACTCTGCATTTAACTGCAATATAGGTGTGCTGAATATTTTCGTGACTGATTTACCATCGAAACTAGCAGTATAACCTACTCCATAGCCAGATTCATTCACTAGGAAGAATATCTTGTCCATCTTTGGTGATGCTGCATATGTGATGATATGTGCTGGGAGATTCTTTCCTTTCAATTCATAAGGAGTTTGCCCAATGAATGATGTTCCTGGTGCTACTATAGTACTTGATGCTAAAGCTGTCGATGTCGATGTTTGTGGAGTCGTAGAGCTCGTCTTCTTGGTTGAGCTGGATATGATAGGTACAATTCTCGCTCTTATTTCAGCATATAATGTTGAAGGTTCTGATATGGTGTCTTGTATCGTTGGTCCGATGAATGCTGTGAGATTTTTATTCCAGGTACTGTTGTATATTTTTGGAACTAGAGTATTCGATATAGTTATAATGTTTGGATCATTGTAACGTGCTTCATATATATTCCCTCTTCCTCGGTCTACCCATCTGACTATTGTAGTAGATGCTGTTGTGCTAGCACCATAACCACCAACTGGTGTATTACTGAGAAGTCTGAGAGATATCTTATTGTTCGAATAACTGCTAAGTGTATTGGTGGATACTGTAGTACGTGTAACAGCAGTAGTTGTAGAGTGTGGAGGTATAGTACCAAAAGGTGTGAAGCTACCATCTTGACTGTTGGTAGTGTTAGTGGTTGTTACTGAGGATTTGCGATTGAAAATGATATAGAAAGCTAGGCCAATCAGAATAAGTACTATTATGATCGGAACGATGTATACAATTGGTGATCTGTTATTTTGTGGCATATGATTATTATCTTAATGTCCGTATCTACCAATTTGAGAGGCATTTAAACTAGACATAGCAGCCTGTATTTGATTTTGTAAGTTTGTTTTTAGTGTTTGGTCGGATACATTATTAATACCAGAAGATGCAGTGTTCAATAGGCCTCGTAGATTATTATATGCCTCAGTCGGGGTTAGTGGTCTATTGAAATTTACACCTGTTTCAGGGTTTGTCATAATAACTGATAAACCCCCTCCTGTACCTGGACTCGTTCCCATACTAGAACTATTAATCTGTGCCGAGCTAAGTGCAAGGTTTGCTCGCATAATATTTAGTGAGGCTTCACTATAGTTATATTGATTATTTAATTCTGTTAAATCAAATTGTCCATTTCTTTGAAGATTAGATGAAGCAGTACCATATGATCTACCAATATTTGCAAGAGCCGTATTAAGTTGTTCCATATTATTAGGGTTTTCAACATTTGGTCGTAATTGAGAATTAAAATATAATGCTGTTTCTTGTACTGTTCTTGTGTTTATTGTGCCAGATATTTGATCTTGTATTTCTTGTTGTTGCGCTTCGAGTTCGGAATATGTATCAGAATCTGTAGTTAGAGCCATTTCATATGCCAAATCATTATATTGTTGCTGCAGTGAAACAAGACTATTGTTTTGTGCCACTATATTTGAAGCAGTAGTATTTGATTGTTGAGTTGTTTGTGCTACTTGTTGATTTATTGCCGCACCAGATAGACTCCCCGCATTTCTAAAAGTATCTAAGCTACTAGTTTTCAACTCACCTTGAATACTCGGTATTTTAGCAACTTCGATGAGTTGTGGATTGACAGTTTTCAATATGAGAACCGCTGAAAGAACCATTATTAACCCAATTACCGCATTTTTAACCTTTTTTATTCCATCATCTTTACCTTTCCACGAATCAGTAGTCATATATTCTAGACCGCCCCATACAATCATGAAAACAGCAGATACTGCAGACAGAGCAATGAAAAGATTGATAGCGTCTTGTATATATGTAGATAATGAAACGCTTGGTTCCATACTGACTTGTCCACTCTGAGTTACTTTTGGCAAAGGTTCTAGAAGAGTATATGCAGGACCTTCGGCATTTACCAGTTGAGTAGTATTGATAGATAAAACACCGATAAACATGGTAGTGGTGATGAGTACACTCATTATGAAAGATATGGTTTTTTTATTGGCATTGTTCATTTTTATAGTTGATAACTATTTGTAGTAGTAGCATCACTTGACGGGCCAAATAAAACCGTAAATTCTGACCTTGCTCCCTGTAGAATATTGTTCGCATTACTAGCATCAAGGTGAACGATAGAGGAGCCACCATCTGCACTAGAAGATCTCAGAATAACTGATGATTTATCATTGAGTTCAGGGTGAGATTCGCCATTGATGAGCCAAGATAGAGATGTTCCATTATTGAAACCAAAAAGTACAGCGAGAATTCCCCTTTCATTCTGAGAACCTATACCCATACTATTACCGATCGCTCTATTATATAGAGTGCCATATAGAGGGTCATTCACATAGAAAGAGATACTAGGTTCCTGTGGTTCTATGAGTGAAATACCTACAGCCTGAGCACCGCTCGTACTTTCTGATACAGTCACCTCCATCTCATATGCTCTAGGGATGATATCACCAGCAATGACAATAGACTGTTTTCCATAACCAGATTTTTCTTGAATGAGAGAGCCACCTTTTTTCCACCTATAGACTAGTTTGCTCGCATCATATTCTTTTCCTGATGAATTGGCGAGATGAGGAATAGCTGTTATTTTGACTGAGTTCTGGTATCCGATAGCCGTTTTGCCAAAGAATAAGGGAGGTACATAGCCATCTGATTCTACTATCATATCGACTACTCCAGATGTGATGGTGGTGGAGCCTCGCACAACGGAACCATCTGGCGTTGTTGCAGTGATCGTGACTTCGAGTTTTGCTCCTAGAGCTGGAGCATTTACATCTATAGTATTCAAACCAATTTCATTCTTTACTACTTTTCCATTTACTGACCAAACCATTTTTGCAGCGCTAATATCTGCACCATAACTATTCACGGTGATACTGACTACTTGACCTGGCAAAGGGTTGTCAGTAGATAATGTGATATTGAGGCCATCAGACATCGGTATTCCTTGTGCTATTGTTCTAGAAGTAAAAAGAAACATTGAAAAAACAATAATAACTGAAAGCAATACGAATTGTTTATTAGAACAGCGTATCATTGCATATTATTTTACCATGAATACTGATGAAGAAGTATGTGAATTGTGGATGAATACATATTGATCAGTATAACTATATGATTTACTTTATAATTGGTGGTTTTGTATCAGGTAAAGCAATCCTGCTATTTATTGGTCTCATTCCACCACGAGGTAATCGTACCCCGTCTTTATTAACAGGGCCTTGCATAGATGTATTGTAAGGATTTCTAGGGTATCTGGTGCCATCAATATTTTGTTCACCATTAGATGACTGTATAGCCAGATCCTTGGCTTCTTGTGCTTTTAGCTCCGCTTCTTCTTTCTTTACGTCGTTATGAATATACCAAACATCTAGAACCCATAGTTGTGCTATGCCACTAGTTAGTGCACCAACAGCTTCAGTCCCGAACATGGATATAATACGTTTTGGGCGCGATATCAGTGAAACTTTTTTTCCAAACTGTATCCAACAACCGATTATGATACCAACTATTGGGTCAATTATCTCATTTACTACTACTCCTACACCAAACCAGCCCAAAATGAGCTCGATAAATACGAACTGAATCAGATCCATGCCACCAGAAAATATATATAGTAGTAACCAACCTTTTGATTTGTCTTGTCTCTGCGCCATGAACCAATTATACCATTAGATTGAAACAGATTTCTTGTTTATTATATAGTAGTTGAAGCTTTACCTGCTTCAGCTGCTTCCAATTCCTTCTTTGCATTCTGTATCTGTAGTACTTGAGCAGGATTGGTGGTTATGATCTGATCCTCAGTATATGAAGCAACTATCTTTATTGCAACATGTTTGAGTCCTACGAAGAACATTCCCTCCCCTACGTCAGATTCTAGTAGTAGGTATTTCTCTTCATCAGTCAGATTGAATGTTTGTTGTATATGGTCGATAACAGTTGGAGATTGTTTGAGTAGTATTTGTATAGATGAGTTTGTAAGGATAGGTAGACCATAAGGAGATTTCAAGAAATCATCAACGTCCTGCGTGATAGTAGCTAGTCCAAGGAAGTATTTACGACCCCTTTTTGCCAAACCAAACAGGAATGAAGCCGTATCTTCTGATTTCATCATCCACCAAGCCTCGTCGATGACTAGTAGACGCTTCTTTAGATTCTTGCGTATAGCATTCCATATATAGTGTGTGACTATATACATTGCAACAGGTTTCAACTCATCTTCCATGTCTCGAAGTGAAAATACGGCAAATTTCTTGTTGATATCCACATTCGATGGTCTATTGATGAATCCTGACCAAGTACCTTTTGTATATTTAGATAGTCTTTGAACCAGTGAGTCAGCACCCTCCATACCAGCTAGAACTAGTTCGAAGTCTGATAATAGAGGCGGTTCTACGCTTTTGAAATTGGATTCTGATGTTATATCTTTCAATGCATAAGTTTCAGTAACTGCACGATCTATGATGGCGTCTTCTTCTTGAGTGAGACCACCTAGCATTATACGGAAAAGCCCAACCAGGTTGATGATATTTGATCGCAAAACATCAGATGCAGACTCGTCTTCACGTGGTATTGGCAGGTCGAATGGGTTGATATGGTGTTCAGAGTTTAGGGATATATTGAAATACTTACCACCAGTTGCTTCTGCCATATATTCATACTCCTTTTCAGGGTCTATAACGATAACATCAGTATCGAACATGAGTGTTCTTAGGATTTCCAATTTCGTACAATACGATTTTCCTGCACCAGCAACTGCGAAAGTAACAGAGTTATAGTTTTCCAATAGGTATCTGTCAAAAAGTACTAGAGAAGAATTGTGTCTATTTATTCCATAAAGTATTCCCTTATCTGAGGTTAGGTCGAATGATACGAATGGAAATAGTGATGACAATGGTGATGAATTGAGTTTTGAATTGACAGCAAGTTCATCATCACATATCGGTATAACTGACTTGAAGCCTTGTTCTTGTTGGAATAGGGCAGGTTTTAGATACACTAGTTTTGATTCTAGCAATGATTTGATCTCCGATTCTAGTTTGTCTAGTTCAGCACTGTTATCAGCAAAGAGTGTTATGTAGACTCCAACGTCAAAAAGATGCTCCTGTGCCTGCATCAACTGATCACGTAGTGCTTCTAGATCCTGGTATGCTGTGTCTAGTGCAGGATCCCTGACTAGACCTTTGTCTTCCCTTCTAGATATCTGGCTTTGTACTTCTGCTACCTTTTTCTGGAAGTGTCTCAATATTTTGGCAGTATCTACTGGATGTATAAAAATAGAGACATTAAATATTTTATCCAAGTTTATTATCGGTGCGAACCAGCTCTCATCCAAAAAGCGAGGATATGATATGACGAATAGTGTCCTACCAACTTTTTCACCAAGGTTCAGTTCTTTTGGACTAACCTTTAGTGCTGAAGGGGCTATAACATCTTTGAGCTCCAAAACACCAGCCTGGTATATCTCTTCTGGGAGTATAGAAACGATAGGATTGTTCTCTTCTTTTTTTCCTAATAATTTTGAAAATATAGACATAGTATTTTATGTGATCTGAATAGGCTTCTCTGTTTCACCTGGATTAAATAGTTTGTAATACAATTCTACCACTTCTTCTGTTCCTAGTTCTGCACTACGGATACCACAACGCACAAGTCCCTGCTCTACGACAGAGGCTCTCTGCTCGAGCTGACTTCGATATTCTTGGAATTGTTCGTCGAAGTTATTGGCACCACTTTTCTTTTTTGGTAGGAATCTAGAAAGAGGATTTTGTGAAATAGTCATCATTGGAGGATCATAAGGTATGACAACAAAGAAGCTTTTTGACATGATATTGGTGCTCTCCACGAATGTACGGATAAACTCTATATATTCTCTAACTTGTATCTTCATTAGTTCAGTTCCTTGCTCTTTGTACCTACCCTCTAGAAGTGCTAGATATGGCCTGATATCTAGTTTTTTTGATTGTATACTGATCTGTATAGAAAAATCTAGAGAGTTGAGAAAGTTCTGGAATTGTATCAAGATAGAACTCTGTTCGTCTTGTGATTTCAGAGCAAAATTGAGCGATGAAGCAAGTATGATAGATCTCATGCCACCATTCTTGAGTACGATCACACCATCTCGGATCTCTTTGATCGGTACGAAGTCTTGAGTTGTTTTTGATTGTGAAGCCATGTTTTATTTTTGGTTCTTATTTGAATACACACTTTCTTTGATATCTAGACTCCATGTTAGGTCTTTCAGTTTGCTGTCAGAGATCTTTGGTACCATGATAGAAGCAAAATTCTTTGCGTCTTTTGTTGCTTCTTGTTGATTTTGTGGTCTTGGTTTTGGTTCTTTTTTCCAAATATATAGTTTGTTTCCAACATAAAACTTGAAAGCATTTTCGATGACACTGATCAATGGTTTGTTATTTAATTTATAAAAAGCCATAGATGCTGATATTGCCAATATTATAATGATGGGCAGTATAGATAGAAAAAGACTATTCAGCATTGCATAGATCAGAAACGAAAGACCTCCACCACCAGCCAAGTAGATAAACTGCTTCAGAGTTAAAGGTCCGAAGATTTTGTCCTCAACCTCTATAAATTGGGGAACTTGAAAACGCATTGATATGTATTATAGCGTCGAATGAGGATTTGTGGAAGCGAAGCTTACCCAATTTCAAAAATCAATTGCAAAACCTTTTCACTTCCTCCAATCGGCTAGTGAGATGTAGTATTCTAATTTGTACATACATTTAGTAGCCTCATATCGGAAATGAAAAGGTTTTGCAATTACTTCAATTACTTATTGTATTCATCATCCTATTTGGTAGCCTCCCTATATAGATCCGCAGCTTTCGGTTTTTGTATTGGTGGCGGTGTAGGTGGGGTTTTTTCTGAGTTTTTAATACCTGAATCCGAATGTATCATCTCTACAGATACCTTTTTCTCAGTACTTGTTGTCGGTATTGATAATAGTAGATCAACTAAAGGCTCTGTATGGGGTATATATTTCTCACCAGAAACTTCTCTGCTAGCAGTTGGGTATTCAATATCATTGAGTATACTAGCCTTATCTACATCTAGTACATTCGGTTCTGTTGAATTATTGCTGCCAATACTACTACTATCTGAAATTGACGTATTTTCAGCATTTTCTTCCCTGTCTATAGTAAAACCACCAGCTTTTTCAAGGGCTTCTAGGTCGGCAAGATTTTTTTTCTCAATAACTTCCTCCGCTGTTCTCATCGTAGTTTTCAATTTGCTAAATATCTCGCTGTTAATATCCTCAGCTATGCTTCTAGCTATATCAGTTTTGACACCAGAGTTAGATGAAAAGTTTTTTATAAACTGACCTGACGGAATAAGCCCAAACATTATCATGCCAACAAGATCAATAAGCTCACCAATTTGATCAACGTGAAGTTCATACTTTTTTCCGATCAATTCTATGCTTTCGGTTATTGAAGCAGAAGCCACCGCCTCCTGTAAGTCCTTTGGAAGCTTTTCGAATTGAGCTTGTATTTCTTCTGATGTGAATTGTTTCATGTTCTATGGTTTTGGTTTATCTTTTGGCTTTTCTTCACCACTTTCTCCTTTTTTATCGAGCAATTTGACAAGTGTTTCAAGGCCAGCCTCGTCCTTGTCTTTTTGTGCATCATTTATTGACTTTTCCAATTCAACTTTTTCATTTTTTAGTGCTTCTAGCCGTGCTATGTCTTTATGGTCAGCACCCTTTGGTCGAGCAAACCCTACTGCAGTATCATCAGATTTAATTTTTGCTTCAAGTGCATCAATTTCATTATCAATTGTTTTATTTCTATCTTTGTATGTTTTTAGGTTTTTTATTGCATCTTCTTTCTTCTTCGCTTTATTTATTTTGACTTGAGCCTGTTTATTAGCCCTATCTTTGAATATATTTAATATAGACCGATTTGGTAGTTTAGTTGCAAATCTAGCTTGTGCTAGTTTTGCATTATCTTTTGCATTGTCTATATCCTCTTGATTTGAGTATAAACTTTCATCAACTGTACCAATATGTTTATTTAGCGCCTCAATATCCTTGACCTTTGATTTGAGTGCACCTTCGTATCCACCCTTCTTACCACCAAAACCAGCAGAACCTATACTGGAAAGTCTTTTTGAAACCAATAAACCAGCATTAGGATTGTTTGCGTAGAAGTTTCTCATTGCGCTGCTCTGGTTTAACCTGGATGCTGCTGCGCCTACGGTATTTCTACCAGCCCATGCTCCAGCACCACTTGCTCCAGACTTTGTCCAGCTTCCTACCTTCTTTGTCATACTGCTATAAGCCTTTGATATGAAACCGCCAGATACGCCAGCTACTTTTGCTGCTGCAATTATAGGGATATTTAATAAGAAAATAATGATACTGAATCCTACTACTAGATTGATCATATTTCCCCATAGAACATCTGGAGTTGTTCCCATACCTTGAGCTGCTATCACATTTGATAGGTTGCTTGCAGTGACGATTTTCAGAGCAACGTATAGGAATGCTAGATATGCAGGTAGGAATAGTAGTTGAGCTTTGAATTGTTTCATCCATTGTCCTGAAATTTCCTCGAGCTGAGGGATAGCTTTTGCTGCTATCCATATAGGAGAGAAACCAAGAAGGAAAAGTAGTATTGCTACCCTAGCTATACATATGAGAGAGATAACCAGGAAATCAATGATCGTGAAAACTACAACCACTATAGCACCAACTTCCAATATAACTATATTTATATTTGCTTGATTGTCGTTATAGATAAATAGTGCCTTCCCGCTTGTTGCACTATTTTTCCAGAAATTATCTATACTGATAGCACCCATAATGATATTTGATATGCCACCAGATGTCAGCATTGACTTTACAAGTCCATCCGTATCTGCAGTCTTGGTTGATGTTTCAGCAGCTGTATTCGTTGGAGCCATGGCGCTATAGAATTCCAAGGAAACTATATTCGATAGATCGATGAGCGTTCTAGTAAAGAAGAAACTAAAGTTTATCAGTACTC
Organism: uncultured bacterium; assembly: GCA_903864905.1. Taxonomy (GTDB): domain Bacteria; phylum Patescibacteriota; class Minisyncoccia; order Phycocordibacterales; family PALSA-1337; genus C7867-002. Next base: position 18,617 of record CAIPHR010000052.1, on the reverse strand, counting down.
CTACGATAATGATATTTTTTATCAATTCGCCGTATTTTGCATCTTGTAAACCTAGTATCATCTGTATAGCTGCGTATAGGATAAAGAATATGAGTAGTGTGCTCGACAGGTCTCTAATGATGCCCCATACAGTATATATAACAGGGGTATTATTGATGAATGATGCGAGATGCGTCGTCAGATACATCGATACATTGAGCAATACTCCAGATGCTGATAGTAACCAACCACATACAGACAGTATGACCCAAGCTACGATAGCCATTGCTCCAGTTACATATCTTACTATACCACCTAGAAAAACATCACTTATTGCATTTCCAAGGTCAGTCATCCATGAACTTGTTGCAGCTGCATTTGAATTTCCAACTGCCGCACCAGTAACCGTCCCCCCCAGTGGAGTATTAACGGCTGCCGAACCTTGCGCTCCTGACGTTGTTTGCGCCTGTACAACATTTGCGAAAACACCGAATACAACTATCGTGATGATGGCTATGAATATATAAGGTCTTAGTCTTTTCATATATTATTGATGTTGTGGATCTACATCTGTGTCGAACTTGCATTCGAGAGACCGCATTGCAAACCATACCTATTTTCCTGAATACGCCAAGTATTTGCTGTAGTTGTAGCGATACCAACATTTTCGTGTGCTGTCTGCAGATCACTAACAGATACTAGGTAGTTGTTCCCTATTATCTGTGCATAGATAGTACTAGCGCCTTGAGTATCACCTGACTGGACTGCTGTCTGTAGGTTCTGTATAGCGGTCAAGCGAGTTTCGGCATCAGTCGCATTGACTTGGGCAAGATTAACCATTGGGGTTATAGTTTCTTCTATATAAGTAGTTAGACTATCGATAACATCTTGATTGCGACTACCTTGGTTCTGACAAGCAGCGAGCACTGAATTTGAATAGAACTGTTCAGCCTGAAGTGAAGACAATGTTTGATCTCTAAAGTATTTGAAATCAGTCATCGGTTGTATGTATGTACTAGTGTTTGATGACATCTGTTGTAGTGTAGCAGCACTAGAAGCACTAGTTGCAGATGCACTATTTGCTGATAGTTGACTCAACATAGACTGTGTTTGTCCAGAAGCTTTGAGACTGATGGTACCAAGTCCATTTTTCAATGTTGTTGTGAGTAGTTTACTGAAGAAAGCATCGATGATCTCATTCAATTCATGAGCAGCATTCAACCTATCAACAGAAGCTCCAAGTGTTTTGTTGAGAGAACTCTCTATGACAGAACCAGGAGTTTGTATTTCGCATTTTTGTGCTCCTGGTGTAGTAGCACTCGGTGTACATTTTTTCCAAGAGAAGAATCCATTACCACGATCTAGTTCAGTGTTTGTATTCTTTTTTCTATTGGCTATCTGTGCATCTAGGTCAGCCCTGCTCATGAGATATGCTCCTACAGGACTATTCTGTGGTTCGGTAGTTAGTGCTAGGAAACCAGCCCAACCACCACCTTTTTCAAAAGTACTTTGTATACCATTCACACTGTTTCCATTCACACTCAATTGATTGGAGTTGCCAAGTACACTTCCATCGGTAAGAGATCCCAAGGTTGCGCCATTTGGACTTGTTCCAACAGAAACATTTAGATGTGCATTGCTAGCATTCCTTACAATAGAACTCAGTGTACATTTGTATCTATCTTGAATACGACTGACTTGTCTTGTTGCCAAAGAAAGTTTTATATCCAAACCGAAGGATCCGCAAAGTCCCTTTAGTGGGCCGTTAGCGCTTATGAAGGCACCGGTCAATTGATCGGCTTGGTCCAAAAAGAATGCTTCTGGGTCTTGCATGAAAGCAGGTGAACCATTGAATCCTCCATTGATCCAGTTGATGATCTCATCTGACATTGCTCGTAGTAGTTGCGCACCAACTGCCCAAGCTAGTCCGTCTAGTGAACACTCTTTTTGTTTTTGGAAAGTCTGGCTCGCTTTTATGGAATCAGTATTATCTCTAACCCTCTGATCTTTTACAGGAACTTCACTACTACCACCAACACCACCTACTGCTGGTATACTTGGTGCCCCACCAAGTAAACTACCGATATTGATGCTTCCCAATAGACCCGTTAATGTACAAGATACTATAGAGCCACCAACACCACCAGCGATGCCGCTAAGGCTTTGTGCTCTTGCTCCAAATGGAAAAAATATAATTGATATAGTTGCTATAGTCATAGCTAGAAGGGCAAGTTTATGTGAAATATATCTTTTCATTTTTTATGAAATATTTATTCAAGAAATACTCAACATTACATTGATAAAATTTCCATCAAATATCAGTTTTCCTCCTCTCGATTCTATATTTGCTCGCAGGCTGATGATCGCATCCATGATCTGTCTTATCCCGTCTTGATAATTATTGATACCGAGTAAGCCACGTAGAGGATCACTGTGGATCATTTGTAATGATTCCGCATTGAATTTCATGACACTGAAACCGTTGATAAGTTTTAACATATCCATAGACAGCACTGATGGAGTTTGCATCTTCCTTAAATTGTCGATAATCTGCTGGTAGTTTGTTATTATTGGGGATATTTTCTTTAGTAATTCAGGATCTTTCTTTTCTACAGATTGACTAGCGATCGTGGTTTCATTTTGTTTCGCAGTGTATAAAGAAAAAGTATTTGCAATTTCTACATTGAAAACAGCTAGTGCATCTACTCCAGATCTCGTCGTTATATTTAGATCATCAATAACATAAAATGTAGGAGTTTTGGAATTGATAGCAGATGATATAACAGTTTGTCCAGCCGCATCTATTGAGTCTGGATCAGCATTCATGCCTGTTTGTTTGAGGGCCATATAACTGATCAATGTATTCTTACCAAAAATCCCAGTCATAGTTTCTTCTGGGGCATCTAATACAGAAGTTGATGAAGCTTGAGATCTACCAGTAGTCACCGTATCTGTTATGAAGGATTTTTTCCAATCGTCATTGTTTGATATAGGGTTTGTATTTGTAGCAGCTCCTATATCTACTCTGGAATTAACAATATTTTGGTCTGAGTTTTGAGGAGATGCTATGCCATTTTTTGTCATCAATAATACTATTGCAATAGCAATAACGCATACGACAGATATGATCAACGTTTGTGAACGAGGGCGGGCAATTACCATGCAACAATTATAGCAAGAAACATTGTTTATTCCTCATCTTTTTGGGGATAACGTATTATGTATGACAGCAATAAGTTATGAGATTTTACTTGCTATGAGAAACCAGTCAGAAAGTGATATTTTTTCCGCTCTTATTTTATTGTCTAGTTTTAGGTCGGACCATGTTTTCCTGATATTTTCTATTTTTTCAATATCTGGAATTCGTTCTGTAATATTGTTCAATGCAAATTTTCTTTTATGAGCAAAACCAGCCTTGAGAATGGAAAAAAAGTCATTTATGTCAACATTATTTTCCTTAAAATGATGATCAGAGATATTTTCTATAGTCAGAATAGCCGAATCAACATTTGGTGGTGGCGAGAATGCGCCTCTCGGTACTTTTGCGATAAAATATGGCTCACCAAAGGCTTTTACTGATATAGACAGTATACTTTCCTTTCTGTTGCCCTTTTCTATGTCGGTAGATGATCTTGATACGATTCTATCTGCAACCTCCTTTTGAACTAGTAAAATCATACGATTTGGTCTAGGTTCATGTTCTAGGAATTTTTCTAGTATTGCACCTGTTATGTAATAAGGGATATTTGAAACTATAGAATAATTGGCACGTTTTACTGAATTATTGCCATATTTTGGCTCTGAGTATGGATTATTTCGTTTAAAATCTGAAAAAAGATCAATAAAATTGAATGTTTTATCCAAAATATCCCCCTCTATTACACTCAATTGCCCATTTTGACATTCATTACTGAATTTTTCACGTAGTAGATCGATAGCGCGATTATCCTTTTCAATAGCTAGAACATTCGCACCTGCTTCGAGTAGGCTTCTGGTCAATATTCCAGTTCCTGGTCCTATTTCCAATATATACTCACCTTTTTGTATCTTTGATGCAGATATTATCTGTTCTAGTACATGTCTGGATGTCAAAAAATGTTGGCCAAGTGATTTTTTTGCTGGTAGATCCATAATGAGATATTACATGTAATACGATTTGTGTACAATCAATAAAAATACTAGATTAGAAATCAATGAATATTGCTTTTGCTCCACTAGGTTTCTCTTGCGCTCGGTCATCGATCAGATCTTTTTCTATATCATCTATAAATTCAGATGGGTTGTTGATCCTCTGGCTACCGAATACAGTTCTCAGAATTGTATGACTCAGATATACTTTTTTTCTAGCTCTGGTTAGAGCAACGTAAAACAATCTTCTCTCTTCCTCTTCCTCTGATTTACTCACAGGGGATGCGTCCATATGTTTGAAAGGAAACAGATCTTGCTCCATGCCCGTTATGAATACATGATCAAACTCTAGTCCTTTTGCAGCATGAACAGTCATGAGTTTTACTGCGTCTTCATTTTTCTGTAGATCATCCTGATCAGTTGCCAATGCAGCATTGGAAAGAAGAGACTCTATACCATCTTCACTACCCATTGTGTCATATTGTAGAGCGACTGTTACCAATTCGTGCATGTTTAGAACTCTCTCTTCGTTTTCTGTATCACCATCATCCATACTTTTTTCTATGCCAGTCTCTCGTATGACAAATTTTACTGTTTCTGATGGTTTATTTTCTGCAATTTCTTTCTTTATATCATCTAGCAATTTCCAGAAATTAGCTAGCTTTTGCTTCATATTTTGAGGAAGTTCACTGCTTTGTCCAGCCATAATTTTTGCTATTGTTGCTTTGCCAATCCCTCTCGTTGGCACATTGATGATCCTGCCGATATCTGACCATGATTCCCTATTCAGAGCAGCACGAATATATGAGAGAATATCTTTTATTTCTTTTCTTTCAAAGAATCGTACACCAACCAATTGATAAGGAATATTTTTCTTTATGAATGATTCCTCTAGAACTCTAGATTGAAAATTTGTTCTGTACAAAACAGCGATCTCTCTCGGACTTATGCCAGAAGATATGAGACTTCGACTTGTATCAGCAATACTTCGCGCTTCATCATTCTCTGTATATGAAGCTGTAAGAGATATTTTTTCTCCTTTATCATTGTCTGTAAAAAGTGTTTTCTTTTTTCTCAGTGTATTCTTTTCTATTACATTATTTGCTGCCGCCAAAATATTTTTTGTTGATCTGTAATTCTTTTCTAGCGTAATAACTGTTGCATTCGGAAAATCTTTTTCAAAATTTAAGATATTTTCTATAGTTGCACCTCTCCAGCTGTAAATATTCTGATCAGCATCACCGACTACGCATAGATTCTTATTTTTTTCTGCTAGGAGTTTGACTATTCTGTATTGTATTTTATTTGTATCTTGATACTCATCAACGTGCATGTATTTCCATACTTCTGAATAATGCTCTAGTACTGGTGGATATTTTTCCAATAGTTCTGCAGTTTTCAACAATAGGTCATCGAAATCCAAGGCTTTTTCTTTCGCGAGGATTATCTCGTATTTCTCCCATATTTGTGCTGTGATTTCCTCAGTATATCCATTTGCATGGTCAAAATATGCTAGACGATTGATACCATCTCCTTTTGATCGTGAAATCATGTTCAATATCACACCAGGATCAAATTTCTTTGGATCAACACTACATTGTAACATTGCATCTTTTATAGCTCTACGAGAGTCACCACGGTCAAATATAGTAAAATGTCTAGTTAACGACAATAATCTAGCGTTTTCCTTGATAATATGTACTCCCAATGCATGGAAAGTACTGATAAACGGCCTTTCATTCATGGAAACAGGCAGATTGAGACTCTTATCACTAGAAAGTAATGAGCGTACCCTTTCACGCATTTCTTTCGCTGCTTTGTTCGTAAATGTGATAGCTAGTATATTGGTAGGTGCAACACCAGTTTTTATGAGATGAAGTATTCGCTGTGTTATGACTCTGGTCTTACCAGAACCTGCACCAGCAACGATGAGTACAGGTCCATCGATAGTTTCTACAGCTTTTTGTTGTGCTTCGTTCAGTGTATTCATCGTGCTAGTTTAGCATATATTACAAATACGAATATTTTTTGAGGACAATCTTTTGGGCATCTCATGTTATAGGAGAATCTAATATTAGTCGATCGAAATAATACAACACATATTGACATATATACAAGTAAAATAGTTATACACAGATGACGTTGACATTATTTTGCTTGCTGATAACCTATAGGGGTAATAACTTAGTTAGATTGTGAGAGGTGGCTCAATGAAGCCATTTGTTGCAATATACTGTTTTATAGGGTCAGATATAATCTAGTATGGAAGACTTGCAAAAATGTAAAAGGTATTATGAAATTAGAACAAAAAAATAAAATAAAATCTAGTTATTTTTATAACATTATATTTACCACCCTAGTGGTTTTTGTTTTTATATTTATTTCTGCAATTATTTTTCATGATACGGCACAAGCTGGTATAGTTTCGACGTTGTCTTCTATGTTTTATACTGAATCAGTATCGGCTAAAGTTGATAGAAAGATCCCGTCTACAAATTCACAAACATTTCCTATCCTTCAATATTATGCAGTTAATATTGATCCAAACCCAGAGAAGAGATCAGATATTGTTCCTGTAGATAATAACAATACTTTGAATTCAGATCTAGCTAGTAGTAATGCTGATAGTGTAGATACTTCCAATATGCAGATTAGTACCTATATTGTACGACAGGGAGATACGATATCTGGAGTAGCTAAAATGTTCAAAGTTTCAGTGAATACAATACTTTGGGCCAATGATCTTACAGGGAAATCAACATTGAAGATTGGTCAGACGCTAGTTATACTCCCTATTTCAGGTATTTCCTATACGGTAAAGAAAGGTGATACGATCAAAGGTATAGCTAAACATTTTGGTGCAAATTCAGAAGATTTGGATCAATTTACCAATGATATATTGAGTTATAATGATATGACAGTGTCTACTGCTATAGTCGTCGGCCAGACTATCATTGTTCCAGACGCTGAAGTTTCAGGAGATAACTCAAGTCCAGCCAATATATCTATCAATATTGTTGCTAAATGTGGAACTAGGGATTCAAGGATTGAGCCACTTATCGATGCAGGAAAGAAATTACCAGCATATACAAAGTATTATTCCAGACCTGTTTCTGGTGGCTATAGGAGTCAATGTTTGCATGGTCACAATGCTATCGACCTTGCTGCTCCTGTTGGTACATCTATACTTGCTTCAGCAGGAGGTACCGTGATAATAGCCAAGACAAATGGTTTTTGGAATGGTGGTTATGGAAATTATGTTGTTATTTCTCATGGTAATGGAACCCAGACTCTATATGCGCATATGACCAAGCCAACGGTTTCGGTCGGTGAAAAAGTACAACAGGGCCAAAAGATAGGCAATATTGGTATGACTGGTTGGACATATGGTCCACATATACACTTTGAGATAAGAGGTGCACAAAATCCTTTCTAATCAGTCATTTTTCTACGGTATTGCAGAGCTTCCAATATATCTGGTTCGGTTATAATGTCTCTATTACCTAGATCACTGATAGTTTGTGCAACCTTGAGAATCCTATGGAACGATCGTCCTGATAGCTCCATCTTCTCTGCTGATGATCGAATCGTTTTCTTTGCAACATCATCAAGATTGATCAATTTTTCTATATCACTAGCGTTCATTTCACCATTGTATGATTTGTTTATATTGAATTTCTTGTATCTATCAGACTGTATAGTGCGTGCTTTTATAACCCTGTTGCGGATTGTAGAGGAATCTTCCCCAGAGGATATTTTTTCTGTCATCTTTTCATAATCAATCTTGTGTACATTGAGCCAAATATCTAGCCTATCTGTAATAGGTCCAGATATTTTTCTCCTATATGCCTCTAATACATGTTGTGGACATAGACATCCCCTTTCTCCACCCCTTCCGCATGGACAAGGGTTCATTGAAGCTAGAAATATACATTGTGCTGGGAAAGTGACAGCACCGCGAGCTCTAGATATTGTGATAGTTCTATCTTCTAGTGGCTGCCGCAAAGCTTCTATGACAGATCTATCAAATTCTGGAAATTCATCCATGAATAGTACGCCACGATGGGCGAGAGTTATCTCTCCAGGTTTTGGAAAGTTTCCACCACCAACGATCGCTGGATATGATGCAGTATGGTGTGGTGCTCTGAAAGGTGGGTAAACTATCAGGTTTTCATTCAATGTCCTTGCTGCTGAATGAATACCTGTTACTTCAACTGATTGTTCATAGGTTAAAGCAGGTAGGATAGATGTAAAACTTTGAGCGAGCATAGTTTTACCTGTTCCTGGTGGTCCTGACATCATGAGGTTATGTGCACCCGCAGCCGCGATTTCCAATCCTCTCTTGACCATGTCATGTCCGCGTATGACTTTCATATCTACAAAGTTGTTTTTTTGTATAGAGATATTATCCATATCGTACGCTATTATCGGGCTCAACATAGATGTTCCAGACAGATGATCGACTACCTCTGTCAATGTACTAACTGCATATATTATTATATTTCTAGCCATAGAAGCCTCAGTTTCATTTCCTTTCGGTATGAAGGCTTCTTTGAATCCTAGATTGGATATTTGGCATAATATCGGTAGTATTCCATTAGTTTTGCGAATATTCCCTTCTAGTGACAATTCACCAAGGAATATCTTATTTGTATAATCGAAGTTTATATCACCAGTCGCTGAAAGATATGTTAATGCAATTGCGAGATCGAAAGATGGTCCTTCTTTTCTCATATCAGCTGGTGCAAGAGAAACTACGACTTTTTGGTTTTTTTGTTTTGGTGATACGAAATGGCTATTCTTTATAGCCGCTGATACTCGGTCTTTTGCTTCTTCAACTGCCCTATCACCTAGACCAACTATAGAAAAGGCATGTAGACCATTGGATATGTCTACCTCTACACATATCGTCTCAGCTTGTAAGCCGACGAGTTGAACACTATATGATTTTGATATACCCATATAGCGATGATACCAGATCGTCGATAAATTCTAGATAAATTTATGTTCAAAATTTGATAAAGAAGCAATAAAAGTCGCGGTTTCTGTTCAGTGGTATTAGTTGTGTCCGTGTTTTATAGAAATTTTGGCAGATGGGTTGGCTTCCAGTCTATCTTTTTCAATAGGTTTATTACATTTTTCACATAGTCCGTATGTACCTTTTTCTATTTTGAATAGTGCTGAGTTGACGTCATTTAATTGATTGTCCAACTGACTAAGAATATTATTGTTACTTTCATACTCTTCCAACTTGTCTGCAACCTCGTTTTCATCTGCATTATCCACCTCCATCCCACTGGTCGTTGCATCCCAGACACCTTTTATGTTTGGGTCTTTCTGGCCTATTGATGCAAGTTCTTGTTCAAGTTCACTTTTTTCTATAACTAGCTTCTTTTTGAATTGTTCAATATCATTTTTATTCATATAGCTGTATATTATCTTATATAAGCTTGTCTTTCAAGTCTAGTTAGGATCTCGGCTAGCGTAGCTTCATTGGTTGTTATAACAGTGTGATTGTTATCTATAAATGAGTACAGAAAAACTGTTGTGCCTGTGGTTGATATAAACTCTCGCACATCTTTATTTCTAACGATCTTGTCCTGGAATTGGCCACGCAGACTAAAGTACGGGATAACAGGTTTTGGTATTTCTATAGGAGTTGTAGAGGAAGTTGTAGTCGCTATAGTTGTAGTTGCGAGAGTTGTTGTTGCTTGAGCTCTTCTAGCTGTAGATGTACTAGATTGGGTACTTGTTGAAAGTATTGACTCAATATTTTGTAGAGAGTTTATATTGTTTGCAGGAGTAATATTTTCTGGAGATTTGGTATTGGATAAACTGAGAGGTGTTACAGAGAATAAATATTGTTTGAAATCATCGGGCATAACATTTTCCCATGAGAGCATGCCAGCAAACGCATTCTGGAAGAAATTATTCGTTATTACGACGAAAACATTTTTTGTATTATTTTTGTCTGTATATACACCGAGCATCCATGATGGGGTAAGTGATCTAGATAGAGTATCTGGAGCAGGAATTTTCATATTTTTGATCATCTGTTGTGCGATCACACGACTTTTTATGTTATTTGAGTCTGTTGTATACGGAATTATTTCAATAATTGTTCCAGGATTGTGTTTTTGTTGCACAATATTTCGGATAGATGAAATAATTCTATTCGAATCGAGCCCGTCTATACTCATAGTAATTTGTGAATCAGATGGAACTATTGGGTTTACCTTGGACTGTTGAACTGGAGGAGTTACTGTTGCAAAAGGACTAATACTATAGAAGTAATATGCTCCAGCTAGACCTATAAGGATGAGTGCAACACTAGTAAACATGATTATTTCTTTTTTATGAGAAACTGGTTGGTTTGTATTTATAACTACCTTTTCTTTTTCAGCCTCTTTTCTTTTTTCAGCCATGATCATATTGACTGCAGATGTACCTCTTGTTGATATCAATTTTGCTACATCACTTTCATATGTTCTCAACCCTTCAATAATATGGCCTTCACTGTCTACGTTTGTAGTAGTTACATCCGGTTCTTTTTCAACTGGCTTGATTTGAGGAGGTATTGTTTTTATTTTGACTTCTTCTGACACCACTACTGCTGGGTTAGGTATTGTACCTTGTATACTACCTGGTGTGGTTGATATTGGTTGTACCATTGGCCCTGGTACTGGTACAGGTTCGGGTTTTATTATTGAAATAGCTGCAGGTGCTACAGCCTTGAAAGTTATAGAAGCAGAATTTGCTTCTAGTGGCGGATCATCATTTACTGGTGAAATATTCAGATCAGAAGATATATCAAAAACTTGTTCTGGTACATATTTTGAATCTGGATCCAGATCAGTATTGGCGTCTACGCCTTTTGTCACTGGAGTTTCATTTTCTGTTGCAGATTTTGTTGATGGCTCTAAAATGATATTGTCATCCATTGTGACATCATTATAGCAGAGACAAAAAAAGCAGCATAATATGATATGCTGCTTTTTTTCGAGAAATGTTTAGAATCTCTTTGTAAATGGCTTTTTTGCCAGTGGAACTTCTTCTCTTTTTGTGAAGAAGTCAGGATTTGCACCTTTGATCGATAGGTTAATTCTACCCTTATCATCTACTTCTTTCACGATTACAGGGATCTTATCCCCTTCTTTTAGATATGTTGTTACTCTTTCTACTCGAAATGGCGCTATTTCAGAAACGTGTACCAATCCTTCTGCATTGTCTCCAATCTTTACGAATGCACCAAAATCCATGAGCCTAGTCACTTCACCGTCGAACTTTTCACCAGGCATATACTCTCGTGTCATTCCGTATATGATTTCCTTTGCTTTTTGTGCAGTTTCATTTTTGCCAGTGATGAATATTGATCCATCATCTTCTATGGTGATATCTTCGACGTGTGTAATATCGCGGATCTCATTTATAGTCTTCCCACCTGAACCTATCACCAAACCTATTTGTTCTGGTTTGATCTTCATGACTATTATCTCAGGAGCGTTTTGTGATATCTTTGCTCGAGGCTTTGCTATCTCTTTTTCGATCACATCTAGTATACGGTATCGTGCTGACTGCGCTTTCACGAACGCTTCACTAAGTATTTTCAAAGGAATACCCCCAACTTTTACGTCCATTTGAACAGCTGTTATACCGTTTCTTGTACCTGCGACTTTGAAGTCCATATCACCATGATGATCTTCTGGTCCTTGAATGTCTGTTAATACTTTGTATTCAAGCTCGGCACCAGTCTTTGAATTTCTTACTTTTCTCATCATTAGTCCTGATGCTATACCAGCTACTGGTGCTTTTATAGGGACACCACCATCCATAAGTGCGATAGTTGAACCGCAAACTGACCCCATAGAGGTTGAACCGTTCGAAGCAAAGGCTTCAGATACGAGACGGATCGTGTATGGGAACTTATCTTTTTCTGGAATAACCGGGAGCAAGGCCTTCTCGGCTAGAGCCCCGTGACCGATCATGCGGCGATTGGTATTACCGACACGACCTGTCTCACCACTTGAAAATGGTGGGAAGTTATAATGATGCATGAATCTCTTGTTTTCTGTGACGTTCAGTCCTTCGATGACCAATGCATCGCCAGGCGATCCCAACGTCAGAGTCGACATCACATGTGTGCCACCTCTATAGAATATTCCAGATCCATGAAGGATAGGTGAAATACCACCTGCTTGGGCGAAAAGCGGACGAACATCATCCATAGTTCTGCCATCCGCACGCTTGTTCTCATCTATAGCTCCATCGTGGAGGAGATCATTGACGGCTTCTTCGAATACTTCCTGTGCCATCACAGTATCACCCTCTGGCATCTTTTCTGTAAATAACTTTTTCCATTCACTATTGATCTCATTGATCTTGGAATGCCCAGGAACATTACTGAATATGTATTTGTCAAATTTTGGAGCAATCTCGTGATCAAATAGGTCCTTCGTGCCAGGAGTCGGCTCTTTGATAGCAACGATAGTCTTTTCTTTGCCGATCTCACTCACGATCTTGATTTGCCATGCTTGTATCTTCTCTATCTCTGCTGATGCTAGTGTCAGGCCCTCATTCACTGTACCCTCAGAAACTTCCTTGCTAGCTACCTCGATCATGTTGATCATGCCGTCTTTACCGCAAGCGATCATATCTAGACTGAGAGCGACCTCTTCTCTGGTTTTGTACTCAGGGTTGATGAGCCACTCACTGTTCTTGGCAACTCTCACGGCTGATGCTGGGCCATTCCATGGTATATCAGAAACGCCGAGTGCCAATGATGCGGCGATGACAGAGACTGCATCAGGATCTTCCTGTCCGATAGATAGTGTTGTGATGATCACTTGTACTTCATTGCGCATCTTCTGATTGAATAATGGACGAATCGTACGATCAACTATGCGGCCGGAGAGTATAGCCTCAGTAGATGGTCTCCCTTCCCTGCGCATGAATCTAGATCCCAATATCCTGCCTGTTGCGTAGAATCTCTCTTCGAAATCTACCGTTAATGGGAAAAAGTCTCCGTCTTTCAGGTCTCCCATAACTGCTGTTGCTAATATGGTGGCGCCGCCGTATCTCAAGATGACCGACCCATTTGTTTGGTCGGCGAGATCGTTGAATTCAGCAGATAATATCTTACCGCCGACTTCGAGTGAGTATTGTTTTTTATTCATAAAGTTGTTTAGTGGGTCGAGGTGAGACCTCGGCGCACCAGTTCGCCCCTAGATTTCAGCTTTGAAATGATTTCGCGATTGTATTTTCGTCGCAAAATATTCAAACCTGTCTATCTGGAGGCGAATTAATAAATTGATAATGAACTTATCGCTCAACAAAGCATTTGCAAAGCAGAGCCGAACATATTTAATCTATCAGAAATACTCAAAAAATGCTATTTCTTCCCTCCGCCTCCACCTCGTATGAGGTATTTGTTTGGAGTTTCGTCGAGATCCATGAAGTGATCTGTAGCTTCGATGAGTTTCGCGGACGTAGATTTGCCGAATGAAGCAACTTCAACCTGACAACCTTGGTTCATTTGTAGGTATTCAACTAGTGGCACGAAATCACCGTCACCTGTTAAAAGGATTACAGCGTCGAGTTTCGGGGATAATTTTACTGCATCTATAGCGAGTCCCACATCCCAGTCAGCCTTTTTTGCCCCAGAGCTAAAAACCTGCAAATCTTTTACCTTCGTTTCTATTCCCATCTTTGTTAGTGCATCAAAAAAAGCATTTTCTTCACCTGATTCTGTCGCTATAACGTATGCAACAGCACGTACTAGCTTGCGTCCGTCGAGAGAATCCTTGACTATCTGGCCAAAATTGACCTTTGAATGGTAAAGATTTTTTGCACTGTGATAGAGATTTTGTGCGTCTATAAATATACCAACGCGCTGTTCCTTGTGTTTTATGATTGACATAGATTATATTTAAAATTTTAAGCTTGTCCTCGATTTTGATTGATGGTAAATCTTACAAATTTTCGAATTAATTTATAAAAATGATATGATACAACTGTTTAATAAAATAAGTATAAAAAATATTCCGACCTTTGTCAGTAATTCTATACTAGAATTGGTGAAATACCAATTATTTCTTTAGATCCAACTTCTTTATGATGCCGGAGTATCTTCGAGGATAATTCTTTTTTAGATAAACTAGGTGTGTCTGACGGTCAGCAACCATGCCTAGAAGACCGCGTCTTGAGTGGTGATCCTTGCGGTGTTTTTTTAAATGTCCCGTAAGTTCGTCAATTCTCTTGGTTAATAGAGCTACTTGGACTTCTGGAGAGCCGGTATCTTTATCATGAACACCTGAGTCCTTGATAATTTTGACTTTTTGTCGTGTTGTTAACATAGAAATGATATTAGCATGAATAAATGGTTGATGCAAGATTTCGCATCAATTTTGCATCAATTCACATAAATAGGTTCAAAGTGCTACAATATCTCCATGTCGCACAATATTAATGAAATGAAACAGCAATTTCTCGAATATATTGAGATTGAAAAAGGCCGTGGAGTGAAGACTGTCGAGAATTATGATAGGTATTTGAGAAGATTTATAGGTCATACGAAAGTCAAGGATGCTCGAGATATCACATCTGAGATGGTGAGAGAGTTTAGATTGTGGTTAAATCGCCAATCTACGGGTAATATACGAGCAACTGGTGATACTTTGAAAAAGAAAACTCAAAACTATTATTTGATTGCACTCAGAGCATTTCTCAAGTTTCTAGCCAAGAAAGGTGTGAGATCACTAGCTCCAGAGCAGATTGAGCTTGCAAAAGTTGGTGATCGGTCGCTTGACCTCATAACTACTGGTGAATTGGAGCGACTATTGAAGGCCCCACAAGGTAATGACATACAGGTTTTGCGTGATAGAGCCATTTTACAGCTTTTATTTTCTACAGGATTGCGTGTTTCTGAGCTAGCTTCCCTATCATGTGATCTAGACCTTTCTTCGGATGAATTCTCTGTTCGCGGTAAGGGTGACAAAACACGTGTGGTATTTCTTTCTATTGAAGCAAAAGATGCGGTAAAAAAGTATTTGGATAAAAGAACAGATGTGGATGATGCGATGTTTGTACGTGTTCCTGGTAGTGAAATGCGAGGAATCAAGGGTGAAAATGGTCTTACTAGGAGATCAATCGAAAGAATTGTTAAAAAATATGCCATAAAAGCTGGAATATCTAAGAAAGTTACTCCACACGTTATGCGGCATATGTTTGCAACGGATCTGTTAAGAAACGGCGCTGATCTACGTTCAGTTCAAATGCTTTTGGGGCATGCCAATATTGGAACTACACAAATATATACTCATGTTACTGATAGTGAATTGAAGAGGGTTCATAAACAGTTTCATAATAAGAAATAATCCATATATTCTGCTATTATTGATATATGAAAATAATTTCATGGAATGTAAATGGGTTACGAGCAAATGTGAAAAAGGGTGGTTTTGATTGGTTAATAAATGGGGAAATAGATATTTTTTGTTTACAAGAGGTCAAGGCAGAGGCAGAACAACTTGAACAAGGTATTAGAAATCCAGTTGGTTATTATTCATATTTTGACCACTCGAAGGGTCGAAAGGGATATAGTGGTGTAGCTATTTATTCAAAAATAAAGCCAGAGAAAGTTGAATTTGCCCTGGGTAAAGATGATCTTGATCAAGAGGGTCGTTTCATTTGTCTATTTTTTGCTGCCGGTAATTTGATTAATGGCCTAGGAAAAACAGCATTAATGACGATATATTTTCCAAATGGTGGTGGTAGTCCTGAGCGTCTTGCTTTCAAATTGAAATATTATGAGCATTTTTTGAATTATATTAATAAATTGAAGGAAAATGGTTACCAAGTAATTTTCTGTGGTGATGTTAATACGGCCCATGCAGAGATAGATTTGGCTAGACCAAAAGAGAATGCAGGAAATACCGGTTTTCTACCTATAGAACGCGCATGGATAGACGGTGTTGTAAAAGCTGGATTTACTGATGTTTTTCGACATTTTAATCCTGAATTGAAGGATAAATATACTTATTGGGATATGAAAACATTTGCTCGAGATCGTAATGTTGGGTGGAGGTTGGATTATTTCTTTGTTTCTAGCGATGTTTTGAAACATATTGAAAAGACGAAAATATTGGAGACTATCATGGGCTCTGATCATTGCCCTATTGAAATAATATTAAAATAATTTCCCAAAAGTTTTTTATAAGAATAACTTTTTGTATATAGAAAAGGCCGCGATTGCGAACCTAGAAAATGGTTGTGCAAAACGCGGCCTACTGTGAAGCTTTGCAAAGAACGAAAGAGCAAGAGACCCACAGTCTCAGTTGATTCCAAATTGCGGAATCAATATCATCAGGACCATTCCTATTAGGTGTCGGTGTGCGTTCTCAATTAATGTATGCTTTCCCGTTGGGAAGCTTTTTTCAAATTTGTGAGAAGATACACTAACAATTTTCCCAAGCAACAGAGCGATGAAAAAAAAGTTCTTTGCGGCTTCGTATAACTAGTGTGTGAAGCCTACCTATTTTTTGAAAGAACATTTTTTGTTTATCCCGATCTATATCGGGAACCTCGGATAACAAACTGATCTGGTATCATTGTATGTCCTTTAGAAATAACTGTAAAGGACAATACTGTGGATAACTCAGTTATAAAAGACAAATGTTAGTTCACGTGGTGTTTGTTACGTATTTCTCCTATTAGTTTTTCTTCTTCTTGACCTTTTCTCTCTTTTCCCTTCTCAGCTAGGCTTTTTAACTCCTTATCATTTAGTAAATTCATTTCTTGTGCCCTTTTTGTGAGGTAGTTTTCCGTATTGAGTTTTGGATCATCCAGAACTTCTTCTAATAATGCATTCAAAATCATACCTATTTTAGGCCCTGGATTAATCGAAAGTGTTTCCATCAATATTTTTCCATCGATTTTGAGCATTGTTACAGATACAGGATCCATTAGAGCCTCTTCTATCATAGATTTGTATTTTCTCAGCCTAAATGGATTTTCCTTTGGTCTTCCTGTCCCGATACGATCGCACGCTCTCAGATTCATCAAGTCCCATATGTTTTCACGACCAACATTTACAATCATCCTTCTAACTGCTGATAGGCTTATAGTCTCAGTATCAGCAAAAAACATATGCCAACGTACTAGTTTGGTCACTTTTTCGGTTGTTACACGTGAAAACTTCATTCTTTCAAGTATCTTACGTGTTTCACGTGAACCAACAACTTCATGTCCGTAAAACGTTGGTTGTCTCGTTTCATGTGAAAATCCTTTGGTTTGAGGTTTAGAAACATCATGAAATAGAGCTGCTAGACGAATTTCTAGTGGCCATTTTCGATCTGCAGCATGCTGTAAGCTTCTCAATAAGTGATTCCAAACGTCGAATGTGTGTGCTTGAGGCTGTTCAACACCGATTCCTTGTTCAAGTTCTGGAACTATATACTGCAATAAGCCGGCATGTTTTAATAGTTCGATACCCTTCATAGGATCGTCAGACATGATTATCTTGGTGAATTCATCGCGAACTCGCTCGGCCGAGACTCCTTTTATGAAAGAATTTTGGCTCTGTATAGCCTTTAGAGTATCTCTGTTACACGTGAAACCAAGTTCAACAGCAAGCCTGATTGCACGCATCATGCGTAAAGC
Source organism: uncultured bacterium (assembly GCA_903864905.1). Lineage (GTDB taxonomy): Bacteria > Patescibacteriota > Minisyncoccia > Phycocordibacterales > PALSA-1337 > C7867-002. The sequence goes on along the minus strand of CAIPHR010000052.1, from coordinate 854 downwards.
ATCTTCGTTGAAGCGGTCACGTGGAGCACCAACGGTCTTGATAGATTTGGCTTTTATGTCAGCAAAACCACCGTATAGGTCAACTATGTCCTTTATGGCACCATTAGAAATAGAAACTGCCATAGCATTGATCGTAAAGTCTCGTCTCATGAGATCATCTTCGATCTTGTCGCTAAATTTGATTTCATCTGGGTGTCTCCTATCCGAATACCCTATTTCTTGACGATATGGCGTAACCTCAATATTTCTCAGTGATTTGTCCTCAGTAATCTCATTTATTACACAAACAGTACCATAAGTATTCTCGTATACTGTTTTTATAAATAATGCTTGGATTTGTTCGGGCTTGGCATTCGTGGTTATGTCCCAATCCTTAGGTTTTTTGCCCAAAAACAGGTCACGAACACAACCGCCAACCAAAAATGCCTGAAAACCGGCCTTTTCCAGAGTTTCTACTACGTTGATGACTTCATTTGGAATTGTGTTATTTTTTACCTGATTCATTACATTATTCTACAATAATTTGGGATTTTATCCAAGATGCGCTATTATTTGTTGGTTCCGGTGTTTATGCCCTCGTGGTGAAATGGATATCATTACTGTCTTCGGAACAGTCGTTGGGGGTTCGAATCCCTCCGGGGGCACAAAAGTTTAGTTAAAATAGATAAATGGTATTCCCCGAGCAAGGCGCCTGCGCGCCTTGCGTGAGGGATGAGAAAAGGTTGAGTATATTTTCGAGGGTGAAACCCGAGAAAATACGAAACCTGTACCGTTCCCGTAGGGAAAGAATCTGTTCCCGTAGGGAAAGAATCTGTTCCCGTAGGGAAAGAATCTGTTCCCGTAGGGAAAGAATC
>CAIPHR010000051.1 GCA_903864905.1 uncultured bacterium | reverse complement strand
GGCTCTTCGGGGATAGACTCGGGAGAAACTTTCGGCGCCGTTACGACTGATTTCAGCGGGACAACTAGGCCACAAGGTTCAGCTTACGATAGAGGGGCTTACGAACAATAAGCATGGATTCAGTTTCGAAGTGCAACACCCTTGCAGTTAGTAAAAACTTCCTTTGGAGTCATATAATTGAGGCATTTTCTGGGCCTATTATTCAATTGATTGATTATTTTGTCAATTTGCCATTGATGAATCTTTCTCATATTTGTTGACCTCGGCAAATATTGCCTGATCAAACCATTGGTGTTTTCAACCGTGCCTTTCTCCCAAGATGAATAAGGATGACAGAAATATACAGGCATGTTCAATGCTTCAGTAATTTCCAGGTGTTTCACAAATTCAGAGCCGTTATCGACAGATGCGGTTCTTTTAAGTTCTTCGGGCCAATCTGAGAACTTGTTCAAGAAGATATTTTTAACTGCATCGGATGTCTTTCGTTTCATTTTTGTAGCCAATGTGTACCTTGTAAGCCTGTCAACTTGAACCAGCAGAGCAGACTTTTGTTTTGAAAACATCATAGAATCCGCTTCCCAATGCCCGATCTCCATTCGTTTATTCGCGGATATTGGTCGTTCTGTAATCCATGTTCTGCAAGGAATTAATACTCGTTGAGCTTTCCTGCCGTATAGTTTCCTTCTTCTTTTGCGCGCCAGCCTCAAATATTTATATAGCTTCATATATTTAGCTTCCTTGCTGTAAATGAATGAATATATCGTTTCATGATGAATGCTAAGTTTTGGCATATCCATTCTGATCCTATTGCTTATCTGCTCCGGGGACCAGCATTTCTTCAGCTTGGCGATAACATATTGATATATCTCAGGGGATTTAAGAGGATGCTTATTGCCTTTTGTTCTTCTTTGTGAAGATTTGTACTGAGCCGTATCGGGTAAATATCCGATTCCCTCAAAACCATTACGTGAAAGTTCTCTGGATAGAGTGCTGGGCTGTCTACCCAGGTGATTAGCCATTTCCCTTATTGAAAACCCATCTCTGAGGCCTTTGAACAATACGACCCTCTCTTCAAGGGTCAAATGCTTATATCCCTTCATTGCAACACCCCTTTACGCTATCTATTTTATAGCTTTAGGTGTTGCACTTCGATTTAGAACCCGGGGTATTGAAATACCACGGATCGATGATGAAAATGCCCTTCTGCAAAGCATTGACTACACGAAACAGATAAAATGCTGGCGGCCGTTGACCGTGGGATCACAACCCATATTATTCAGCGGTTTTGAAGAGCTGGGTTATAAAGTGCCCGAAAGTTCATCAATAATTCAACTGGAGGGAAATGTATGATAAAAGTGTTGAGAAATAATGTTCCGAGCGTAAAAATGCCGTTCAAAAATACGGACGGCAGCATATTCCAGAGACATCCGGGCAACCCTATCGTCAAGCCCGGGCAGTATCTGGCGGATGAGGTGCATAGATTCTTTAACAGCGCTATCGTTTATAACGAACCCGAGAATACTTTTAAGGGCGTGTTCAGGGGTGATGGCTATGACGGGATCCAAAGATTATATTCCG
>CAIPHR010000050.1 GCA_903864905.1 uncultured bacterium | reverse complement strand
TCTAAGTTTTTCAACAAATTTCAATGTATCAAATGTAGTTGTCGCCACAACAAGCTCCAGCCTATTTTAAAATGCAAGTAGTATAACAAATCAAAGGCTTTGATTGACTTAAATACCCTAAGCCGCCCAATCCTCTATTCTCAAACCCTCAATACGTTCATATTAAAGGGGCCAGACTTGAGCTTATCGCTGTGTATGGAATTTACTTAACATCTAACATAAAGTTTGGCAAACATTCTATTTTATGCTCTGCCGTCTTCTGGACTATCACTATCTCATACTGATCTGCCACAAGTGAATTTGCAGGAACTGTTGCTACAAAACCTGACATTTCAGCACCCGGTGTGTTTAAGGCTTTAACCACATCTGGGCGCGAAAAACGCGTTGCTGTAAATGATTTATGTTCATTACCAAAAAGCTCAATATTGATTTGTTCTGGTGATGATCCAGTCGCCTTATCAAAAGCCCATCCAACGATTTTAAACTCTTCATTAAAGGCTAACTTGGCTCCGTTTAAGGGCCCTTCTATACGACAAGACTCTACAATTTGAACACTTTCACCCGTTCCACAAGCCGATAATAAAACAGGCAACCCGACAGCAAAAACTAATTTTTTCATCATAGGCCGCACCACCATTCAGTAATCATAGCCACCGCAGCAGCAGGATGCTCTGCATATTGACCGTTATTAATCGATTCAATATTATCCCAATCTGCACCTACAGAGCAACCCACTATAGGCTTATTTAATTTACAAGAAACCCTATTTCCGCCCCATATGGAAAATTTAAAATCCCAATTGGAGAAGTCAGTTTACTAAACAGTAAGAGAAATATACTAAATTGTTATATAAAAACTCATTGGGGTGGGGTAATAAATTTTGCGAGGGTGTGCATAATTTTGTGTAAATGGGGTTTAGTTAAAGATTTGATAAATAATTTAATTGAGCAGCTAACTTTCCTGCCTCTTGCTCCCAAGAAGTCGATTCAGCAAATGCTAAGCCAGCTTCTCTAAGTCGATTTGCTAAATCAGGTGACTCTATAACCCTTAACACGGCCTGAGTGAGAGACTGTATATTTGATTCCGCTAACATTGCATTCTCATCAGATAACAACCATTCGGTATGCGGCGCTTTATTACTTACAACTGGCACTCCACATGCCATAAGCTCCAATGGCAATAATGATAGATTCGTACATGAAAGCACCAATGAAACATCACATATACCATACAGCTCAGCTAAATCATTAAGCCCAACAAGCCCAGCATGTTCATAAGGAAAAGGAATTTCGTAATGACTCAAATCCCATCCGGCCAAAACAACACGCACATCATTTCTTTGTCGACACACCTCTCTTAAGACGAGCATCCCTAACTCAAAAGCACGTCGAGCCGTCGGCGGCCGTGCGTAAAACAACACCCTAGTATAATGATCACTTTTAATTGGCTTATTATGCGATGGACGATATAAATCTCTGTCATATGAAAAACCAACAGCATATGCATCCATACCAAAATCAGTCTTTAATTTTTGTGCCAACCAATCACCCGCAGTAAGCCCATAAAAACCAAAACGATAAGTATCTTCAGCTAATAATGCATCAGTACCCGCAGGATAAAACCAAGGCTCATAATCTTGAACGAAATAACATTTTTGAATACAACTTTGGAAACGTCTAACAAAATAAGCTGTCTGCCACGAAGTAGCAATTGCAAAGTATGTAGCAGGCACATCAGATGTTGCGCCGACATATACCTCAGCTTTTAAAGGAAAAAACCATTCTTCAATTTCTTGCTTTGCTATTTTTGCGGATATGGGTAGGGGCTCATCCACTATAATTATTCTATTTTCATAACCTAAATCTTCTAGATTTTTAATAAATCTAAATATATTCAGATGTCCGCCAGACCCCTTACCCACAGGTGGTAAAAACCAATTAATAGTCTTAGGTGTTAGCGTACTCGCATTATCGAATGATGAACTAAATGCTG
>CAIPHR010000049.1 GCA_903864905.1 uncultured bacterium | reverse complement strand
TTCGAAAATAGACTAGCTAGAGCATGGAAAGCATTACCGAATAGATTACCGACCCACTGAGCTACCTCATAGACTCCGGCAACCATAGGCTGTTCGATCGTAGACGAAGAATTTTTGAAAGTTGTTTGTTGAACTATGATGTTTGATGCTAGATATAATATGCCGATCGACAGCGTAAGTAGGACAGCTCCACGCTTCATGAAAGTAAATATTGCTCCAGATTTCCTCGATCTCTGAACTCTAGTACTATCTGTGAATCGGAACTTTGCGGAAGCTACAGTCTTCGCTGCTAGAGTTGCTGCAGAAGCATTTCTCCTCTCCAAGAATTTCTTTTCATCATCGATCCTACGCTTGACCAAAACTTCTCTAGCACGAGCATTCTCCTCGCTAGAAATCCTATTCATATGATCCTTGAGTGATGTCTCCGTGACGAACCAAGTCTTACCAACTAGTACTCCATCGATCTTTTTTGATCTGCAAAGTTGGCCTATATAATCACTAGAATATCCTGAGAAAAGTGCGGCATGTTTCGAAGATAGACGCTTGCTCGTATCTGCATTCACGATTTCTGAAACTGTCTCACGCTGATCCTTGATACTGCGTTTCCTCATGATTCCCGAGCGGTTATTCAAAACATCTTCATTCCAGATATTTGTCATATGTGCGCGTAGAGAATCCTCGGTTACGAACCAAGTATGACCCATTCTTTGGCAGACCAATTTTCCCTCTCTGCAGAGCTGGCCGATATAGTCGCTCGAGTACTCGGAAATTTCCGAAGCTCGTTTAGACGATATATATTTTTTACCTTGTAAAATATAGATGTGCTTCATATGTCTCGGATAGTATTATAACTGGCACTATCGGAATATTATGATCAAAACTGTGGACAACTCTGACTCCCAAAATTTGATGGAAAACTCGCGAAAAAAGGCACACCGTCTGTAGGCCTCAAATTTGCTTTATACGCGATTATATAACATATTATATGGACAAAAAAGCGATAATATACCCAAAAATTTCACTTGCATATATAGTATGTCGATCTCAAACGAACCCTATATTCCTATATACTACCTTTATAAACATTACTATACCTTGATAATAATATACCAACTGTTATAATTGTTTATATAGAAGTATTAATGTTTAGAAAAAACTATGGACTATACAAATATCAAGCTCGTGACCGTGAAGCAAGCATCAAAAATTTTGGGAGTTACTCCACTCACTCTTCGCAACTGGGACAACAATGGTAAGTTCCCTGCATCCCGTCACCCGATCAACAACTATAGAGTGTATATGATCTCTGATATAGAAAAGCTCTTGACAGATATTGAGGCTAATAAGGGCAAGAGGCCGACCAAGGAACAGGTCAAGAAACTTATCGTCACTCACCTCGTATAATTTCGTAACACCTACACCTCTTTTCATCACTCGGACTTTGCTCCCAATATACCAACATTTTCACAAATAGTTCGCTCCAAGGTTTCACTCACTATTTGGAAAATGTATTGGTATATTAGTCACAAATTATCCTCGGGATTCAAGAGGTATAGGTGTTACGAAATAAAATTTTTCGAATGACCTCGCGATAGTATCTCGATGGTCCGAGGACTGGTAGTTAGCGAAAGCGCCCGCAGGATCGGAGAGATACTATTGCGAGGTCATTTATACTTCAAAAATTTTAACTATTGTATAGAAAAGATTTACTTGCTACTATTGAATATCATGAATGATAATAAATATCTACCAACAATAGGTCTGGAAATACACGCTGAGTTAAAGACAGGTTCGAAAATGTTCTGTGCATGCAAGAACGATCCTGATGAAGAGAAAGAGAATACAAATATTTGTCCCATCTGTTTGGGACACCCAGGTACACTACCTGTACTCAATATGGATGCAATAAAGAAAGTTATACAGGTTGGTCTCGGAGTAGGAGGAACAGTTGCGGACTTTACAGAATGGGATAGAAAGAATTATTTTTATCCAGACATACCGAAAGGCTATCAGATCAGTCAATATAGATACCCTCTCATAAAAGGTGGTATGCTCGCGGGAGTAGAGATAGAGAGAATTCATCTAGAAGAAGATACAGCAAAGTCTACTCATGACACACATGAGATGAGTCTTGTAAATTTCGACCGCTCAGGTGTCCCCCTTATGGAGCTCGTTACAAAACCTGTTATCCATGATGCTGCAACTGCTGTACGTTTCGCGAAGGAGTTACAACTACTTCTACGCTATCTAGGAGCCGGTTTTGCTAATATGGAAAAAGGTGAGATGCGTGTTGAAGCAAATATTTCTGTTTCGTCATCCTCTATACTAGGAACAAAGACTGAAGTGAAAAATCTCAATTCATTCAGGACCGTAGAGAAAGCAATAACATACGAAATAGAGAGGCAAACTTCCCTATTGGAGAATGGTGAGCAAGTAAAGCAAGAGACACGCGGTTGGGATGAAACAAAACAAGAAACATATTCACAAAGGAGCAAAGAGAGTTCACATGACTATAGATATTTTCCTGATCCAGATATACCGAAACTAAAAATTAGTGAGATGAAAGAATTGGATAAAGATGTACTAGTAAAGGAACTACCAGAATTACCATGGCAGAAGCGTGAACGATTCATGACATCATATGGTATGACAGAGAAAGAGGTAGCAATATTCGTAGAGACGACATCCATAGCAGACTATTTCGATACAATAGTCAGATCATTTATGGGTGATGCAAAGAAGATACGACTAGCAACCAATTATCTATTGAGTGACTACCTAGGTGTATTGAAAACCAAGAAACTTGAATTCGTCACAGAGCATGCAATAGAGCCAAAAATATTTGCAGAAATGATCAATATGATAAGTGAAGGATTGCTCTCGTCACGTGGTGCCAAGGATCTCATATTGCTACTCATAGATGCACCCAGTTCAAACCCGCAGGAACTCGCAGAGAAAAATGGTCTGATACAGAAGAGTGACCTTTCACTACTCATGCCAGCAATAGAGAAGGTCATTGCAGACAATAAGAAAGTAGTAGATGAGTATAGGGGTGGTAAACTCACTTCCCTTCAATTCCTGATCGGCCAAGCAATGAAAGCGACCAAAGGATCTGGTAATCCAGAGATCGTAAAGAAATTACTCTTGGAAAAATTGTCTTAGAGCTATTCATCCAAAATACTGTAATATATTCAATTTTTATAGAATAATCCTCGCAGTTCGCTCCAAGGTTTCACTTACTATTTGGAAAATGTAATGGTATATTAGTCACAAATTATCCTCGGGATTTAAGAGGTGCGAGGATTATTCTTCCACATCCATAATCTTCTAAAGCACCAACTTGTATTGTATTTTCAATTCGAGAATTGTTTTTGGGAAGTACATTTACGAGAGTAAGTTTTATGTTCTTATTTCGCAGAATTGAAAATACAATACAAGTTGGTGATTAACAACTTATTTCGCAGGAGTCAAAATTTGATGTATATTGGTACTTATATAGACTATTTCTCCAACTTTTTAGATAAATATTCGCGAAGTTTCTTCACACTACTATCATCGAGAACAGAGACAACAGCAATATTCTTATTAATTTTAGCAACCTTTTCCTTGATCTTCTTGACCGTACTAGCATCCACCATATCCGTCTTTGTTAAGATCACGATTTCATCCTTATCGACAAGACCTTCACCAAATTTATCCAACTCTTTTCTAACAATCTTATAATCAGCAACGATAGATGAGATCGGATTCTCTAGAGAAACAAGGTGAAGTAGCAGCTTGGTTCTCTTTACATGCCTCAGGAATTTATGACCCAAGCCTCTACCTTCTGATGCGCCTTCGATAAGACCAGGGATATCAGCTAGAACATAACCACCAGGCAAAGCACCGAGATTTGGATCGAGAGTAGTGAATTCATAGCTACCAACCTTTGCCTTCGCATGAGTAAGGGCGTTCAGAAGGCTCGATTTGCCGGCATTAGGTAAACCTATTAGCCCAGCATCAGCAATGAGGTTCAATTCCACCGTAAAATCAGCCTCCTCACCAACAACACCGCTTGTACTTTGTTCAGGTCGCACATTGGTAGACGCCTTGAAATGCTCATTACCGAGCCCTCCACGACCACCATGAAGGATTTTTGACACTTGTTCATCTTCTAGAAGCTCAACGACACGACCAGAACTCAGATTTTTGATCACAGATCCGATAGGTAATTCTATATAGATATCATCTCCACCCTTTCCCTGCATACTCTGATTCTGACCAGCCGAGCCATCTCTCGCTTCGAATCTCTTTACAGCTTTATGTCTAGCTAGAATATTGATATCACGAACAGCACGAACATAAACATCTCCACCGGGGCCACCATTGCCACCTGCTGCTCCAGCAAACTCTCTACCCTTTTCATGGCGCCACCTAACAACGCCGGTACCACCGTCGCCAGCTTTCGCATGAAATTGTATTTCGTCTATAAATGCCATTTTATTATTTATTATATATTTTCCTTAATATTATTAATCTCTTTAATATCTTTAACATTTCTATTATTTTCCAATGTAGACACTTTATAAATATCTAGAAGAGTGAACAGCAAGACTAGAATGAGAGGGCCGAGGAATAGACCAACAATACCGAAAGTAACGAGTCCACCGAGAACAGATAGCAAAACTAGGAATGGGTGAACATTGACACCCTTATTGACCAAGGTTGGACCCAATACATGATCAAGTAAGAATATTGCTAGATAACCCCAAGCTAATAGAGCGAAAGCATATGTATATTGACCTATAACTATGAGATACAACACTCCAGGTATGATGATCAAACTTGTACCGAAGCCAGGAACGAGTGATACGATAGCAGCTACTGTTCCCCATAGTGCTGGTGCTGGTATACCGAATACTGTGAATGCTAAACCTGTAGATATACCTTCCAGAATACAAACAACTAGAGAGCCCATGAAAATAGAACTTATACCTTTTCTGAAAGCTCTAACAACGAATACATAATTGTCATTGAGCTGTGGACTCCACGATAATATGCGCTTTATGAGAGCAGCTCCATCTCTCAAGAAATAGAATAGAGCGAGTAAGAATACTAGAGCATAACCACCGACTACAGCTAAACTATTGAATATCTTATCCAGGTTTGCAAATAGTAGTTCGAGTCCACTCTTCAAATATTCTGTTACATTCAATGAGTCGAATGAATAAGCTGGCAAAACTCCAAATATCATATTTGATACAGATTGAGAAAATGAATTTAATAGCACGATCACATGAGAACGGTTGCCTTCATCAGTAAGTGAAGCATACAGAGTCTGTATCTCACTATATATGCTGCCAGCCAAGAAGAATAGTGGCACCACGATGACGACTAGTATGCAGATAACCGTTATGAGAGCAGCTAGACTCTTCCTAAGTCTTCCTTCTCCCAGAATCCGCAGTATTAACCTATACAAAGGATATGCCAAAACCGCACCTGCTCCCGCCAATACGAGAGGGGTGATGAATGGTAGGAATACCAATACAGAAGCTACTACTGCCCCTATTAGAAGTATGAAAAAGAAATATGATGAAAGCTTATGATCCATGTTTTTACTCTACCATAGTTTTCCATTAATATCAATAATTGTACTAAAATTTATATACAGCTATATTTGCTATCCTTGTGTTTCTTGTCATTTGCTAGCATTACAGTATCCTGTACAAGTATAACGGTTCTCTTAATAGAAATGTAACTAGTATTTCGTAACTCATACACCTCTTGAATCCCGAGGATAATTTGTGATCAATATACCACTACATTTTCCAAATAGTGAGTGAAACCTTGGAGCGAACTATTTGTGAAAATGTTGGTATATTGGGAGCAAAGTCCGAGGGATGAAAAGAGGTGTATGAGTTATGATAAATTTATAACTTACTTAACAATTGACCCAAATAACCTAGACACAATATCCCCAGGATAAATATTTTTTATACAATTTAACTGATTGAAAGTATGCCACTCAATGAAATATTGATTATTTTCATCAACACTTTCCTTCTCAGGACCACCAAGCTCAGGCACACCACAGAAATCAGTAATCAAGAAATAATGATGATCCTGATCATCCTCTGAATAATTGATCGCAGAATTGTTGATCTTGAGATCACTGATCGTGAATAGATAGTCATATTTCAGCACATTCAAAGATAACTCTTCATTGACCTCACGTAACAATGCTTGTTCAATAGTCTCCCCATCATTCATACCACCGCCCGGAAAGACGAAATATTCTGCATTGGGTTTTACTCTTCTGAAAATTAAGAATTTTTCATCCTTATATATAATAGCTGTAGCTCTATGTCTTTTTTTTGTACTCATATATTCAATATAATTAATTTAATTAATACCAAGCTTAATAATTTCCAATAATTTCGACGAAAAATGAAGAAAAATAAAACAGTCTCCAATATTGAGTGATTGGAGACTGTAACTAGTCTTATTCACTCACAAAGTCCCTAACCTATACCGTGACATTTCTTGTATTTCTTACCACTTCCACAAGGACACGGATCATTTCTACCAACTACAGACTCATTTTTCGTATCCATTTGATTGCTAGAACCATCACCGTCGCCTATCATTTGTGCATTTTCATGAATCTCTCTTAGCTCTTCTTTAATTCCTATGGATTTACCTTTACTTATTGAACTATTATTGGAATTCTGACTATCCATAACTGGCACAATATTCGGTAGGAGTCTCTGGATTTGTTCTCTCATTGCACCCTGCATCTCTTTGAACAATCTTAGTCCTTCTTTTTTGTACTCAACCAAAGGATCTCTCTGACCATAAGCACGCAGATTGACACTGCCACGGGTATAATCCATAACTTCTAGATGTTCCACCCAATACATATCGATGACTTGTAACAATATGATGCGAATTGCATTCAGGAAATTATCTCTTCCAAATTCAGTGATTTTCTTTGAGATGACACCACTGTCTCTCGATGGTGATTCTGTAACTGAATTATGAGCGACGGTTGAAGGTGTTCTTCCGCGAACGGTGTCCAGTTCTGCTGAACTGGCACCTCCTTCTCGCTCGTCTTCACTCGCTCCGAAAGTCGCTCCAGAATCACCTTCAACCGTCACTATACCCAATAACTCAAAAAGTTCCACCTCAACATCCTGAACACTACCCAATAGTAACCTCCTCCTCATTCCATAAATATTTGTTCTCTGTTTATTGATAACATCATCAAATTCTAGAACATGCTTACGAGAATCAAAATTGAAACCTTCGATCTTCTCTTGAGCAGATTCCAATGACTTCGATATGATCCTATGTTCAATAGCTTCATCTTCAGCCATACCAAGTTTACCCATCATAGACTTCAAAGTATCAGAAGCAAAAACACGCATAAGTGAATCTTCCAATGATACGAAAAATTGAGTCTCTCCAGGATCACCTTGGCGACCAGAACGACCACGGAGTTGATTGTCAATCCTTCTAGCCTCGTGCCTCTCAGTACCGAGAACAAATAGGCCACCATTCCCCTTGATCTCCTGGTAAAGATCCTGAGTATTTGGATTGCCACCAAGCTTGATATCCACACCACGGCCAGCCATATTGGTAGCGATAGTTACACCACCTCTCTTGCCAGCCTGAGCAATGATCTCACCTTCTCTCTCATGATTCTTTGCATTCAAAATTTCATGTGGAATACCTTCAGCCTTCAAGAATTGCGACAGCACTTCATTCTTTTCGATAGAAACTGTACCTATGAGAACAGGCTGACCTTTTGTATGTAATTCTTTAACTTTACGAGCAATAGCTTTGTATTTACCGATTTCAGTTCTGAATATTTGATCATTTCTATCCAAACGAATAGCTTGTTTATTCGTAGGAATAGAATATACACTGAGTCCATAAACCTTATAGAATTCTTCACTAGAAGTAGCAGCAGTACCAGTCATACCAGAAAGTTTCGGATACATTCGAAAGAAATTCTGAAATGTAATAGATGCATAAGTCCTAGACTCTTGCTGTATCTTGACTCCTTCTTTTGCTTCAATAGCTTGATGAAGTCCTTCAGACCAACGGCGACCTGGCTGCAATCTACCGGTAAATTCATCTACTATCATAACTTCATTGTCCTTGACTACGTATTCTTTGTCTTTATTATATAGAGCTTTTGCACGAACAGCAGTTTCTAGATGATGAACGTATTTTATACCTACGTCAGTATAGATATTCTCAATACCGAGTGACTTCTCTGCTTTATTGATACCTTCTGAAGTAAGAGATATGGAACGGTGTTTTTCATCCTTAGTATAATCAACCTCTTCTACATATGTACCAACCAGTGTTGCGAATTGTTTGTAGGTAGACTCAGCGTCTCTAGTTGGAGCAGAGATGATGAGTGGTGTTCTAGCTTCATCTATCAAGATAGAGTCTATCTCATCTACTATGACGTAATTGAATGCTCTCTGGCGTAACTTGTCTTTGCTGTATTCTAGATTGTCTCGAAGATAATCAAAACCAAATTCATTGTTTGTACCATAGGTAATATCTGCCATATATGCTTCGTGTCTTGTACATGGACGCAAGTATTCATGAACTACTTTGAAACCACCAACTATGTCTCTTGTTTTATCTAGTAAATCAACTTTAACCTGAGGGGACGAGCGAGAAGGAGGTGCCAGTTCAGCAGAACTAGACACCGTTTGCGGAGGAGCATTTCCTACTGCCGCGGATACATGTTTAGAATCATATAAGAAACTAGATTCATGATTGATAACGCCGACAGAAAGACCAAGGAATGAATATATCTGACCCATCCATACAGCATCACGACGAGATAGATAGTCATTCACAGTAACGATATGGACACCTTTACCAGATAGAGCATTCAAATATGCAGGTAATGTAGCAACCAATGTTTTACCTTCACCTGTACGCATCTCAGATATAGCTCCACTATTCAAAACCATTCCACCGATAAGTTGAACGTCGAAATGTCTCTGCCCCAAAGTCCTTCTCGCTGCCTCCCTAACTACCGCAAAAGCTTCGGGTAGGATGTCATTTAATACAGGCTGTACTTTGTTCGAGTCCGCTTGGTGGGAGAGGTTCTCCCCGACACCCCTTGTGGGTTCGAGTGGAGAAGCTACTCCCCCCAAAAGGACTCGTCTATTCTGAATCCTCTCCCGAAACTCATCCGTCTTTACCTTCAATTCTGCATCAGAAAAACCTCGAATCTTTTCTTCGAAAGCATTGATACTCGGCACCATAGATGCAAATTCCTTTACACCCTTGGTATGTGAGCCCCCCATTAATTTGGTGAAAAATGACATAAAATCGCCTCGATAGGCTATGATAGCCTAGCATATTTTTTGACTATGATAAATACTTATACAAACGCCCAATCAACCTCACCTTCGATCTCTATCCCAGTTTTTTCTTTTACTCGGTGCATGAGCTCATTGGAAAAAGCCACAACCTCGGAAGCAGTAGCACCAGGCTTGGCAACCAAAACGAGAGCCTGTTTCTCATAAGTGCTCACATTACCGATAGTCAAACCCTTGGCATCACAAACCTTGTCCAATATCCAGCCGAGAGAAACCTTGATACGGCCATCAGGTTCAGTATAACCAGGCAGATCAGGATATATTTTCTTGAGTTCTGCAAATTTATCCCCCGTAATTATGGGATTCTTAAAGAATGAACCAGCAGTACGCCACACCTTCCAATCTGGTAATTTATTCTTTCGAATTTCAATGACAGCATTTCTAACCTCTTTCAAACTGGGTTTTGAAATATGTTTATCAATAAAATATTTGCCTAACTCTTTATATTCAATATTTACATCACCTTGTTTACAAAGTCTGAACCTAACTTTCGTAACAATATATCGTCCTTTTTCATGCTTGAAAATACTATCACGATATGAGAATTTGCAATCGACAAAAGACAAATCAATAAATTTCATAGTCTTTGTATCAAGCACCCTCAGAGATTCGATAACATTACCAACTTCAGCTCCATATGCACCAATATTCTGCACTGGAGCAGCACCAACCTTGCCTGGTATTGATGAAAGATTTTCAATACCGAAAAGATCTTTTTCTACAGTCTCTGCAACAAATTCTTCCCAGTCCTCACCAGCATTCGCATCAATAACGGAATAAAGTGTGCCATCATCAGTAAAAGTCTTACCCATTATTTCATTCTTAATGATAAGTCCACTGAAACCTTGATCAGAAAACAAAACATTAGATCCACCACCAAGTACAATGAATCGTAATGATTTCTCTTTTGCAAATCTAACTGCTTCTACAAGTTCATCCTCACTACTAACTGTACAAAAAAATCTTGCAGGACCACCAATCCTGAAAGTCGTATATGGAGCTATCGGAACATTTTCCTGTATTTTCATCGTATATAATTATTTTTATAAAATTTACTATCGTCTGAAGTAACCTTTAACAACAAGTATGAGTACAGGGGACTTGCGAGAGCGACTGGCTCGAGCACGAGGAATTTTTCACCAGAAAAATATCCGTGCCCCTAAACTCATACTTGTTGTTAAAGGTTACATTTTTGCGCCGAATGATGGCGACGGGTGCGAGCTCCAAATAAAAATGTTTAAATTTATGTGAGTACAACCGTCGCCGTCACTTGGTACAATCTATGTTTATTATAGCGCCATGTGAGGAATTATGAAAGTTTACTTTTTTGCTCCACTATAAATTTCTAGCAGAGAAATGAGAAGAGCTAGAACTATAGGTCCAAGAATGAAGCCTATAGGACCAAAGAAAGTGAGTCCACTCAAAACCGCGAGAAGTATGAGAAAAGGATGGATCTTTACTCCCCTATTCATGATCACTGGACCAAGAATGTTATCTATAAGGCCGACAGCTATAATAGCCCAGACTGCGAGTCCAACAGTCTGGCCAATAGAACCAGTAATGAAAACATATACAATAGCAGGAACCAAAACCAGAGAAGTTCCAATACCTGGTATGAGAGCGGCAATTGCTGCAACAACACCCCATAGAGCTGGGCTCGGTACACCGAATATAGCAAAACCTAGGCCTGCCAAAATTCCTTGAATAATACCAACCATTATAGAACCAGTGAAAATTGAGCGGATGGTTTTCTCTAATTTCAAAATTATATGGTTGTCATCACTGTCGACAAGCGGTGACATATTGACCAGGTAACGCTTGAGCTCCTTGCCGTCGCGGAAGAAATAGAAAAGAGCCAAACACATTACGAAGAACCCGACGGCCAATTTGTATATACTCCCAATGATACTGTCCATATGCGAAATTGCCCAACCAGCGATATTTTTTAGGACCTCAACCAAATTTAGAGATTCAAATGAGTATGACGGTATCGTTCCAGGTATGATGCTCGAGATAGAATCCGATGTACGATCTAGCATATCGATAACTTGTGAACGAGAAGTCGCATCTGTTATGTAAACATATGTATCTCTGATCTCGCCGTACATTGTAAATGCCATAAAAGTTAGTGGTACGAAAACGACTACCGCCAAAATAATTATTGTTACGATCGATCCCATGCTGCTTTTTTCACGTCCATGAAAAAATGTTTTTATAACCCAGTGATAAAGTGGTGCGAAAATGACAGCAAAAACTGCTGCCAGAACGAGAGGTGTCAGGATCGGCAGGATCATAAAAGCTGCGAGAATGATAGTTCCCACCAAAATTGTATAAAAGAAGTATATTGCTGGACTTTTGACCATAGTTATATCATACCATAGAGAATAGATGTGTCACCTCTAGATCGAGAACCCTGATATAATATAAAGAGTTAACTTGACAGAATCAGACAAACATGCTATGTTTAGATCGGATAGTTTCCTGCCAAATATCTTTGGCAATGGAAAAGCAAAGCAGATTGAAATATGAAGATTGTGTACTCGACTCAAATAGAGTCCGTCAATCGAAGACGGTCAATACAGACAATAGAGTCCCTTCGGGACCTATCAAATAAGATCATCGGACTCATCAAAGATGATGAGTACCGGTTAGTCGCAGCTATTGCTGTCAGCAGCGGGACCATGCGGGTGCATGTTCCGGCGGACCTGAACGAGGAGTCACTAGATGACTTCTTCCACAACATGGCAACGATGCAAAGTCATGGCAATCAGCATGGAGAGCCATGCTACCCCAGCATCGAGCTCGCAAATGACGGAAAAAATGACGACATGACCCCTCACAATGGGTATTTGGTGGTCGATGTCATAGAGAGACTCGTCATCGATCTCGTTGATCGTGAAGGTAGATCGCTTCTTCGTACCGCTCTGGTCCAGTATGCTACAACCAACAGAGTTGTAGTCTAGTCAACCCGCTACACGAGTTTCAATGAGAAACTAGTGTAGCGGGTTTTTCATATATATACCCAAATTTGATGTTTTGCAAATAATAAGTTTTGCTAGATAATAAAAAAGCGATGGTATTGTTTGTAAAACTAGCATGCTACTAACTCTGAAAATCTATTTCGAAAGGATACATACCCATGCCGCATGTTCCTCGCATAACACTGACCTTCTGAATACCAATATCTATATCCGTAGTACCTGTCTGTGGCAAACTCCTAGAAATATTCAAGCCTGGAATACGTACAGCAGATGAGCAGTCAAATGTACCACTCGTATTGAATCGAATAATAGTAGGAATACCCTCCTTAGCTGTGCTTTTCCTCGGTTGGTATCCACCACGTGCTGTGATCTCTATTATCTGTTTTCCATCAACAATACTCACATTATTGGCATTTGTATTTAGAGATAGATTATCGGTGACATCATTTTTATTTGCCAAGAATAGAGCTCCTACTATGAGAGTTACAGCGATCGCTATCGATATAATAGTTCCTTTCATATGTTGATTATACTATTATTAATAAATGAATGAAATGATTTGATACAGGTCGGTCTAGATCTAAATTAAAAATTAAATATAGGAGGTACTAGACCTATGACAACCAAACTATTTATAATATTGAATAATGCAAACATAATGACGATCAGTCCAGAAGTCTTGAAAAATATTCCACCCCAAGAGCTTTTCTGTATACCAAATGAGCTGAAGCTAATGATAGCGAGCACCGGCAGTGTACCTAGAGCAAACATGAGCATAGTCAAACCTCCGCTAAAGAAGCCTCCTGTCGTAAGAGTATAGAGCTGCATTGATTGAGTAAAACCACATGGTAGAAAGAATGTAGCGATACCAACTAGAAGCGGAGTCAGTGTATGATTGAACTTATATACTCCGTGAGCATACTTGGCTATCGATCTTGGCATCGATGGTTGTAGCCTCTTTGCCCAAGAGAAAGTATCGAGCAGGTTGATACCTAGAATCAGCATCACAATACCTATGATGAAGCTCAGCACAAATGTAGTACTTGTACCAAGTGTGAAGCTTGCCCCAAGTGCTCCGATCACTCCACCGAGAATAAAGAATGAAACGATCCTACCAACGTGGAACATTAGATGCGGCTTTAGCTTGGTCTGTCTAGTTGGCTTTGATAATGTAGCGTCATCACCTTTTGCAAATGTTGCGGACATGGATAGGACTAGACCACCGACAACAGCCATACATGATGAAAGTGAAGCGATGATACCTATAACGAAAGCAGTACCATATGTGACCGTGCCAGGAGCAACTAGATCGATGAGTCCCATTTGTTGCAAAGCTATAAATATAGCAACAAAGCCTAGTGCTATAGGAATTGCGATCTTGAAGTCACTCCAAGACACTTTATGTTGTTTTTTCTCAGTCGAGATAATATAGCCATGAGGCTTCATTGATGTATTGAGCTCGCTTGCGATCTGCTCTGGAGTTCTATCTCCAAAGTCACCATCTATCTCGATCGAATGATCAATGAGACTAGCTTTAATACCAGTGATATTTGGCAAATCACCAAGTTCACTCTCGGTCAGTATTACGCATGCCTTGCAGTGCATACCCTGAATATGGAAAGTTAATTTTTTTGTTGTCATAATTTTCGTTACTATTATGGTTATTTTTTGCATCCGCTTGTGGGAGAGGTCTTCTCCGATTCCCCCTTGTAGGGTTTGAGGAGAAGATCTACTCCCCCAAAAAGGATGCACAAATATATATGATTATAATTTCTTTGCTCTGATTCTCAACGAATTCGACACGACTGATACACTAGATAAAGCCATAGCCATTCCCGCAAAAACAGGATTGAGTAGCCAGCCGAATATAGGATAAAACAATCCAGCAGCGAGAGGGATACCGATCACATTATATATGAAAGCCCAGAATAAGTTTTGCTTGATACCACGCATGGTTATTTTTGATAGCCTTATTGCTTTTACAAGTTTGGACATATCTCCACCGAGAAGCGTTATGCCAGCTGACTCTATAGCCACATCAGTGCCAGTACCCATAGCGATACCAACGTCAGCTTGAGCTAGAGCAGGTGCATCATTCACACCATCACCAGCCATAGCTACAACTTTTCCCTGTAATTGTAACTCCTTTATTTTAGCAAGTTTATCCTGTGGCAATAGATGCGCGAATACCTGATCAATGCCGACTAGAGACGCTATATATTTTGCGGCTCTTTCATCATCACCTGTCATCATGATCACCTCTATACCGAGCTTATGAAGATCCGCTACAGCTTGCTTTGATTGATCCTTGATCAGGTCTGCTACCATTACAAAACCAAGTACTTTTTCTTTTGTTGCCAGAATAACAGGAGTCTTGCCTTGAGCCGTGAACTCATCAACCTTGGAATGATCGAATACTACACCAAGATCTCTCATAAGTTGTACATTGCCAACATAATATTCGACATTATCAATAGTTCCCTTCAACCCTTTTCCTTGAATATTTTCAAATTTAGGAACATCCAGTATTCTGATATTATTATCAATAGAATGATTCGATATTGCATGCGCAATAGGGTGCTCTGACTTTTTTTCAAGAGACCCGAGAATTGAAATGAGTTCATCCTCCTTAAGGTTTGAAAGATTCTGAATATCTACGAGACTTGGTTTACCGATCGTGATAGTACCAGTCTTATCAACTATGACAGTATCAACTTTATGCAGTTTCTGTAGAGTAGCAGCATCTTTGATGAGAATTCCTTCTTTCGCACCTTTACCAACTCCGACTATTATCGCTGTCGGCGTAGCGAGTCCCAGAGCGCATGGACATGCAATGACTAGAATGCCTACAAATGATACTAGACCGTATGAAAGAGCTTGCGCAAAGCCGAGTATACCAGTACCGATCGACAACCATGCTCCGAGAGTAATCGAAGCGAGTACAAGTACTATTGGTACGAATATACTTGAAATCTTATCTGCTAGTGCTTGAATAGGCGCCTTACTTCCCTCTGCATTCTCAACCATTTTGATTATTTGAGCGAGTAGAGTCTCCGATCCTATCTTCGTTGCTTTGAATACAAATGAACCATTGGTATTCAAAGTTCCTGCGACGACACTGTCACCTATCTTTTTATGTATAGGCATAGGTTCACCTGTTACCATTGATTCATCTATAAATGAAGACCCACCTATCACTGTTCCATCAACTGGTATTTTTGCTCCAGGCTTTATAACGATATGATCGCCATGTAGCACATCATTCAATCGAATCTCTACCTCGTTTCCATCACGGATCACAAGTGCTGTTTTCGCTTGGAGATTCAGTAACTTTTCTATAGCATCACCTGTCCTTATCTTTGACCTTGCCTCTAGATATTTACCTATAGCGATGAAAGTGATAACAACGATTGTCACATCGTAGTATGTATGGTCGACATTTATGAAAGGCTTGAGTGGACCCTCGAAAGCAGAAACGATAAAACTATATAGAAAAGCAGAGACCGTGCCAATACCTATCAGAGTATCCATATTTGCTTTTCCATAGCGGATAAAGCGATACAATCCTAGGATATACGGCTTACCAACAACGAATAGTGTGTACGTAGCAAAGATTGGTAGGAGGTGGTGAAAGAATTCACTGGTAACCAAATTCATCTCTGGAACAGCTTTGTATTGTGCGAGAATATCCCAGGCCATAACAAATATACTTATCACAGCAAGTGGTATTGCTGATATGACCTTTGATCGCATATCTCTAACTTCTGCCAACCTTTCCTTTTTTGACCCAGTCATCGCGATATGATCTGTATGATCCTGAGGCAATGAACTCATTTCATTACTAGTTTTTATATCTAGTTTATAGCCAAACTTTTCTATTTTATCAGAAAGGTTCTGGGGATTTGTAATTTCTTTATTAAATGAAACTTTCACTGTCTCTGTTCCATAATTGACCTCCGCAAACTCTACTCCAGCTGTTTTCTTGAATGTTTTTTCAATGATGCCGGCGCATGATGCACAATGCATTCCTTTTATTTTGAATATTTGTGGTTTACTCATATCTATTTGTGTTTTAGCTGATAGACCTTCACGATCTCTTGAACTGCTATCTTTTCTTTGCCTTCTTTTATCTGGTCGACAACGCAGGTACTCAAATGATTTTCCATGAGTATATCTTCTACACCTGATAGAGCATGTTTTACTGCTGATGTTTGAGTGATCACGTCGATGCAATATGTATCATTCATGAGCATCTCTTGTAGACCACGTACTTGACCTTCGATGATCTTGAGTCGACGAAATAGTTTTTGTTTTGTTGTATTCATAATATACATATTATACCCCCTAGGGGTATGCGTCAAGTTATGTATAGTCTAGTAACCTTAGTAGTCTCATATCAGAAGTGAATGAAAACCAATTGCAACACCCTTTTCACTTCCTCCAATCGGCTGAGTTGGATGTGGTATTCTGATCAATGTAAACATTTCGTAGCCTCATATC
>CAIPHR010000048.1 GCA_903864905.1 uncultured bacterium | reverse complement strand
TCCTCTTCCGAGGATTCATGAAATTGCTAAGGAAGTTGACGATGATGATAGAGCTGCCTACTTTCGGCAAGTTCGTAACGGCATGCTGATCCGAATGTCACTTCTAAAGGCGCTATGCAGTTAGATCTGTAGCGAAATCAATTAAAGATCGGTAATGACATAAGGCACTCTCTTTGGAGGGTGCTTTTTTATTAAGATTTTGAGGGATAGGATAGCTGATCTGATTTCCAAACTAGTTCAAAAATCATTTTGAACATATCGTGTATGAGCTTGTCTTCGATCACTACACCGATAAGCTTCTCACCAGTTAGTTTGGTGATGGCTAGTTTGTTTTCGTCATACAGGGTCATCTCTGCTTCAAATGGAAACACTTCCTGTGGTACAAAGCGAATATTTGGCCAGACGTCCTTTTTCAGACCCTTGAACACCTCTTCATTGTAGCTCCTATTTTCTAGTGTATCTGGAACGATGGCACGTGTCGTTATACCGATGCGTTCTTTGGACTTGGTGAATCTAAAGATGTCCTTGGCTGGCAAATAGTTCTTGAACGCTTGTCCATGAGAAAATGATAGCATCTCGTATTTCCTATTTTTCGAGACCATTTCCTCGTAGATCGAAATGATACCATCAGAATTACTGAAGTAACGGATAATGGGCTTATTTGGGTTCATCGAGAATATGCCCTCTAGTTCGGGGATCAGTTCGCGAGTTTTTTTGTAAGCTGCATCAGCCATGTCGGCCTGGGTTTTTGCGTAACGGACGAGCTTTTCTGGACTCTCGATCTGGTAGAACAACTTCTTGCCCTGTTCGATCTCAGTGACTAGCCCTTTTATTGATAGCTCCAATAGTATCTTGTATACTGTACTACGGTTGAGTTTCGATATTTCAGCTATACGAGAAGGGTAGGCGCCACCTAGTTCTAGTAATGTGCTGAAAACTATCGCAGTCTTTTCACTGAAACCAGTTTTTTGTAAGTGACGAATGATGCTTTCGTTTTTCATGGTGAATCTATTATACCAATAATTCAGTATTTTGTCACTTCTTACGAACAAAAACTGTGGATAACTAGATATAGCCACATATAGAGCCGCTATTTCGATACATATCGATCACGATTCATAATAGGATTCATATTCCTGGTATAATAACAACACATTATCAAATAATAGTAAATATATGACAAAAACAACTAAACTAGTCTTGGGGTTTGTGGGTATTGTAATTATAGCGGGTATTATAGGTATTATTGCCAAGGGTCCAGGTGTGAAGATGGGTCAGAAACCTGTAGTTACTATAGGTATAACATTGCCCCTGACTGGAGATATAGCGATGCTCGGTCAGAGTAATAAGAATGCGATACAGTTAGCATATAGTAAGCTCGATACGAAGAATATGAAATATGATTATAAACTTGTGTTCGAGGATGATGGTTTCAAGCCAGCAACTGGGGCGACAACAGCAAATAAGCTCATCAGTGTAAATAAGGCTGATGCAGTCATCTCGTTCGGCTCACCAGTTGGTAATGTAGTCAGTCCTATCGCAGAGGCGGCAGGAGTTCCACATATCAACGACTTCGCTTCGGATCCACATGTTGCAGCGGGTCAATATAATTATGTTCACTATACTCCTGCATCAGAGGACGCAAAGTTATTCATCCGAGAGCTAGAGAGACGTGGTATCAGTAAAATAGTTTTCTTTGGTCAGCAAGACAATCCTGGTTCAGCGGCTATCATCAATGCGTTTCTAGATGGTGTTAAGTCAACAAAGATCCAGGTACTTTCGACGCAAATGGTAGTCACTGGTACTAGAGATTTTAGAACGCAGATCAGCAAGGTGAAAGACCTCGATGCTGAGCTGTATGTTCTGGAGTTATCCTCACCAGAGCTTGAGACGGCAACGAAACAGTTGCGTACTGCTGGAGTCAAAACTCCTGTAAGTTCCATGGAAACGTTCGAATTCTCAGATCAGCTATCACTCTTCGAAGGTATGTGGTATGTGAATAGTGCAGATGCGACTCCGTGGTTCATGGATCTCTATACGAAGACCTACGGTCAGGCGCCGAAATTCGGTGCGGCAAATGGCTATGATGCACTGAATATGATCGTTCAGTCTGTTGAGAGCGCTGGCAATGGTGTAACTGTTCCTAGTAGATCAGAGATCAATAGTAGAATCGCGGGCATCAAAGGCTTCGATGGTGCTCTCGGTACAGGTATGAGTATGGGAAGCGACCATCTCGTAGTTTCAAAGGCTGTGGTGCGCATGATCAAGGATGGTGTACCGGTTACGATAACTCCCTAGGTAGATAAGTGAGATAGAGATGCATCATAAACGTACCGGGTGAATTTGACGAAAAGTTAGTCAAAA
This sequence comes from uncultured bacterium, assembly GCA_903864905.1. Lineage (GTDB taxonomy): Bacteria > Patescibacteriota > Minisyncoccia > Phycocordibacterales > PALSA-1337 > C7867-002. The sequence continues at coordinate 19,898 of CAIPHR010000048.1, read as the reverse complement.
ACTGTCCCTCTGGAAAACCTCTTTCGAGGAAACCTGGGGCAGTTTTTGTATGTGTGTGATTTACCAATGTATGGAATAATGTTTTTTATAAGTGGGGAGCGCGTGAAAAAGGCCGTTTTCCGTGGTATTCTTATATGGTAAATATGGACATCATTCCTCAACTCATTCTAAATAGCATTATTGCAGGGGCCATCTATTCCATGATCGCTCTGGGTTTCAATCTCATATATGGCACGACGAAATTCTTTGACCTCGGTTACGGAGCACTCTCGGCCGTGGGCGGATATTCAGTATTTTATTTCTACAAAACACTAGGTTTGGACCTATATGTATCTATCGTTCTCGGAATACTGATCGCGGGTGCAATAGGTCTCATAGTCTACAAATCAGTCTATTCACCACTCCGTAAACGCAAATCATCTGGTATGGTGCTCATGGTCGCTGCACTCGGAGTACTCACTGCACTACAAGCCATCATCGCTATTCTGTTCACTAGTCAATTCCAAACATTGTCACAAAGTGTTGGTTCTGAAAGAATATTCAATATTCTAGGAGGTGTCATCACACAGACACAACTCATCACTCTCTTGATCGGTCTAGTCATCATGACGATCATCGGCCTAGTCTTCAGATATACACTATTCGGTAAAGCAGTGAAGGCTATCGGTGACGATGAAGAAGTTTCGAAGATAGTCGGCATAAATACCGAAAAGATCGTTAGCTGGGTATTTTTCTTCGGTTCAGCTATCGGTGGGCTCGCGGGAATATTGATCGGCTTTGATACTGGTATTGAGCCGACGATGGGTCTGTCACTTCTATTAAAAGGAGTGATCGCTTGTGTTATTGGTGGCATAGGGAATGTTTATGGGGGAGTACTCGGTGCATTCTTACTGGCGTTCATAGAGAATTTCGGAATATGGCAGATATCAGGTGAATGGAAGGATGCTATAGCTTTCGTCGTGCTCATAATTTTCTTGCTGTTTCGACCGCAGGGGATATTGAAAAAATAAATCAAAGTATGAAAAAATCGATATCAATATTTGGTGGATTCTTGGAGCCTACTCAAGATCAAGCACAAAAGATGTTTGAGTTAGGAAAGTTTTTATCGTCGTTTTCTGATACTGAGTATTATATTGGTGGGTTAGGTGGTTGCACGAAACATGTGATCAGGGGAATATCCAATTCAACAGTTTCCATCATTGTAGTAGGTTCAACGCAGGGAAAAGAAAGCGGTTTTGTAGTAAGAGAATCTGATAATATAAAAGCAGTATATCAAGATGGATATTTTGGAAAGAAACAAGAACTTTTCAAATCAACGGTAGGCGCATTTCTGATACTGCCAGATAGTGGCACTAGTCTTGGTACATTGACTGAAATAGTAGAAGCAATTGATCACATAAAGTCTTTTGATGTTTTGGTTAGTCAAAGACCAAGGCCTATAGTATTTTATGGAGAGTGCTGGAGAAAGTTTGTTGATGAAGTATTAAGTTCACGTATGGATGATATTACTAGAAGTTACGTACACTTTATTGGTGAAAAGGAGTATACTAAAATAGCGACATTATTAGAATTATGCTAAAACTATGGAATTTGATTTTAATGCTCTCGATTATAGATTGATTGAGCAAAAACTTGTTGAATTTATTAGATCTTTTGCAGGAGGGAAAAAGATTGTTATGGGTTTAAGTGGGGGTATTGATTCTTCAGTTTCATCAACCCTAGCTATCAAAGCGTTAGGTAAGGATAATGTGAAAGTTGTAATTGCTAAGAATACTCAATTTACGAAGGAGGGAATAGATATAGCGAGAGTTTATGCTCAGAAGATAGGAGCAGAGGTTCAGGAAGTTGATACTGAAGGCGTTCGAGATACCATACTAAAAAGTCTATCTATAGTCGACTCTAGTTTGATTCTGCAAGCTAGTGTGGATGTTCGTCTGTGCGATCTGATCTTGCGTACCGTTGCTCAGACGGAGGGAAGATTATATATGGGCACTATCAATAGCACCGAGCGTATTGTCGGCTGGTATCCAAAAGGGACATTGGTGGGCGACTTCTGCCCGATTGGTGGAATGTTGAAACACCAATTGAAAGGACTGGCAAATTATATGGGTTTGGAAGATTTGGCTGAAGGGGTGTCAAAAGACGCAAGTATTGTGTGTGGAGGATGTGGTGAGTTGCCAGAATTTAGTGGTATACCATACAGCACTCTCGATACAGCGTTGTATCTTTACGAAACTACTCCTGAAGGTAAGCTAGTAGAGCAGTTGGACAAGTACAAAATCAAACAAGAGCAATGGCAGGTTATTTTGAACAGGATAGATTCTGTTAGTCATAAGAGCGAATATTTTCCAGACTACTGCAAGATCAATGTTATTAGTAGCTGATAATTCAGTGTGAAATATATTAATAATTAATATTCAAATAATATGTCTAAAACAAACAGAATAGTACTGTTGATCATAGTGGTAGTAGTTATCATTTTCTTGGTTATGGTAGTGAGTAATAAGAAAATATCTACCACTAGCGGTACGAGTGAATCATTAAGGGTGAGCTCGATCTTGTCGCTTACTGGTCCTGCGGCTTTTTTTGGTGAAGAGACAAAGAATGGAATGGAACTTGCGAATACAAATAAGCAAATTGATATAGCATATGAGGATAGCGCATCAACCCCAGCTCAAGGTATCTCGGCTTTTTCAAAGATTCTTATAGGAAACAATAAGGATTTGGTTATAGTTTCTCTTAGCTCAGTCGCAAGTGCAGTAATGCCACAGGCAGTTGCAGCAAAAATTCCCGTTTTACAAACTCTAGTCTCGGCATCAGATATCGCTTCGAAAAGCCCCTACACTTTTAGGTACTTCACTTCTGGTGGCCAAGAGGCTCCAATTGCTGCCGATATAGCTATTAAGAATCTGGGCGCCAAAAAGATTGCAATGCTATATAGTAATGATGAATATGGTATTGCATACTTTGATGCATTTAAATCTCGAGTCGAGGAATCTGGACTGAGCCTGGTTGGATCAGAGACATTTACGAATAAAGATACTGATTACCGCACGCAATTAACCAAAATAGCCTTCACAAAGCCAGATATTATATATATTATTGCTTTGGATAAAAGTCTCGTGGCAATAATAAAACAGGTGAGAGAAATGAATATAAAAACGACCTTGATGACTAATTGGATTTTGTCAAATTCGTCGGTGATAGGATCAGCCGGATCTTTGGTTGAGGGGGTATATTTCACCACACCATCATTCAATTTTGAGAGTCCAGATCTAGTTGTCACACAATTCAGATCAGATTATAAGAACGTTTATGGTAAGGAACCGTCGGCTTATGCTGCGATAGCATACGATATAGTAAACATACTTGGAAGGATAAAAAAATCTTCTGGTGATTCTGGTCTCGATACAGTTCAAAAAATTAAAGAATTGGGCAGTTTAAAAGGTGTTATGGGGGACCTGACTATCGACGCTAACAAAGAGATCACATTTAAGCTATATCCAGCAAAGATCGAAAATGGAAAGACGGTAACATTTGAGTTGAAATAGAAATCCCGTAAAGTTATACAATTCTGAATGGAATACCTCATACACATCGCAATACTTATAAGCATCTATGGCATCCTAGGTTTGTCATTGAACTTGGTCGTAGGCTTCACAGGACTACTATCGATCACTCAAGCCGCCTTCTACGGTATCGGCGCATATACGACGGCGATCTTGCTCACTGGAACGGGTATGAATTTCTTTATGGCAGTCATATTGGGAATGGTTATAAGCGGAGTTTGTAGTCTCGCTATCGGTTTCGTTCTTTCCAAATTCAAAGATGATTATTACGCACTAGGTTCATTTGGCTTCAATGTGATCATCTATAGTATATTTCTGAATTGGCAATCCTTGACACGTGGGCCTCTGGGAATTCCTGGAATACCGAGACCGTCAATGTTCGGTTTTACTTTTTCGGAGAATGTCTGGTTTCTGGTGCTATCGGTGGTTCTCCTTGCTATCATCTACCTCGTATGCCAATTCATCACAGGGTCTTCATTTGGTAGGGTACTCAAAGCTATTCGCGAAGATGAACAAGCTATATCAGTTTTCGGTTATCGTACACTATGGTACAAGCTCGCTATATTCGTGATAGGTGCAATGATGGCCTCGGTAGCAGGATCACTCTTTGCTAGTTACATCACTTTCGTCGATCCTTCATCCTTCGCTTTGACGGAGTCGATATTCATATTGGCTATCATCATTCTCGGCGGGTTAGCGAATAATAAAGGGGCCGTCATCGGTGCAGTCTGCCTGATATTATTGCCAGAAATTCTGCGTTTTGTCGGTTTTCCGAATGATATAGCTGCTCAGATGCGCCAAGTCACATATGGTGTTATATTGATACTACTCATGCTTTACCGACCACAGGGGTTAGTGGGGGAATATAGGTTGTAACTGTCTACATAACTTGCATTAAATTGGGTTCTTCTGTTACTATTGTAGTGGCGTTTGGAAGGGTTTTGGCCCTCTCACGGCTATCAAGCTGTAGCCAGGCGCCATCAAAAAACATCGCTTCGTGTGGTGTTTTTTGATCATCAATCTTCTATAGGTATATGCCCATAGAGCATTCGTTCATTAGTTCCAGGTTTTATTTTCCAATATGGTATTACGCTGAAAAAATGCTTGTTTCCGCCTTCAACTTGCTTTATGACGATACGAATTCGCACATCTCTAAGAATCGCAATAAATTCCCAATAGGATATTTGTTTGAGGATGTTGTCCCACCTGCTATTTACATTCATCAATTCAAAACCCATTGTATGACTAATACTTTGTAATGTATGCGATTTGGAGATTATTTCAGGCACTAACGGAAGTAATCTAAATCTTACATACTGATCAGTCATCGTATGAGTGAAAAATTATTGTGTTTGATTGAGGTCAGAGGAAAAACTTACAGTCTGAATAGGGGAATTCTATCAAAGAGATGAGTCGAGTCAATATTGTGGTGGAAAATTTTTTATTGTAATATGGAGGTGTTATACGGTTCAAGAAGGTTAATTAAATTTATCTTATTAAATAGGTACTATCAAAAATATGAACAAAAAAATCGTTTGGGGCGTGGTGGCTGTGCTCATCGTGATCATAGTTGTTTCGAATGCAGCGTTAAATAACAAACCTTTAAAGGGTCCAGTAAAGATCGGCGTGATTTCTTCATTGTCGGGACTTGTCGAAAATGGTGATAATTTAGGACAAGGTTTTGCAAACGGGGTGATACTAGCACAAGAAGAGTATTTGAAAGGAAATAGCGATGCAAATTTCGTTGTCGCTCTTGAAGATGATAATTATGACTCAAAGAAGGGTATGTCCGCCTATCAGAAGCTCGTATCTGTAGACAAAATCAATTCGCTCATCAACTTATCATCTCCTACGATCGATGTGATAAAGTCCGATGTTCAATCCAAGGGTTTTCCTGTATTGCAATTGGGTGCGGAGAGTCAAGTTGAATCAGACAATGTTTTTCAGATGTATCCAGACCAGACTTCAGTGAAGATGCTTGGTGATGTTGCTAATAAGGAGGGAATTCATTCTGTGACGGTTGTGATGGAGCAAGTCAAAGCGTATGAGAAATTTGTCTCTGACTTCGTTCAGGCCTTTTCTGGTACCACCACGATAGTCCGTATTCCTGCAACAGAAAAGGAGTATGCATCAACAGCGCTAAAGATTAAGCAGAATAATTCTGATGCGATACTTATCTTTACGTCATCAAAAGTCGGAGCGCGCGTTATAAATCGATTGAATCAGATTGGTTACAAACCACATAAGTTGTATTTTGATTTGGGGCTACAGCTTGGGTTGAATGATTACAAGGAATTGCTTGGCAATACAACTACATCTCTCGAAGGTGCTGAGGCTTTGTTTTCTATATCGAAAACTGATCCTGCTTTTGCAGCGAGATATAAGGCCCGTTTTTCGAGTGAACCAGGTTTCTTGTCTGGGTATGGCTATGATAGTTATAATGTTATGGTGTTGAGTTATCATTCAGACAATACCCTGTGGCTGAAGAATATTCAGAAATATATTGGTGAGGGAGTTACGGGTAAGATCAGTTTTGATGGAGTAGGATTAAGACCGGCTGAGTTTACCATTGCCACTCTAAGAAATGGGGAATTGGTCATACAATAAAGAGTAATAAACCTTCCTCTTTGCTCTGTCGTTGTTCGGCACGGTAAATGTTCAAGCTAGGGAACATAATTAATGTGTTATTAAAAAATAATATGAAAAATAAGTACATAATTCCTAGTATCATTGTAATAGTACTATTGGTCATTGGTGGTCTGTATTTTACAAATAACAAAAAAACAAATCCTGCGAGTATCAAACTGGGACTGATGCTTCCTTTAACTGGAGATTATGCTGTGGCTGGAGAGAATGCTCAAAAAGGTATGGAGCTTGCTTTGGATGAATACAAGAAAGCTCATCCTGATGTACAGATAGGTGTGGTGATCGAGGATGATGCGTACAATGCTCAAAAGGGCGTTACTGCGTATAGAAAACTGATGGATCTGGATAAGGTTGATGCAATAATCATGCTATCAACACCAGTTATTGATGCTATATATAAAGACGTATTGAAATCAGGTATTCCTGTTATACAGTTGGGTGTTCAGACTGCTGGAGTTGCAGATGATAACATCATACAATTCAGTCCTGCGGCCGACGCGCCTATAGGATTCCTAGCTAGATATCTAGGTGAGGATTCAGGTTTCTATTCGAAGAAAGTTGCTGTTGTTTATGATAATTCATCAGCTCAGTTAAGTTTCTTTAAAGCATTCAAGGATAATTATAAAAAAGAGTTCACTCCTATAGTTGTCGGTAGCAAGAATGATCTGCGAGCTTATGCTACAAAGATAGCTCGTGAGAATTTTGGGGCAGTTGTGGTGATCGAATCCCCGGAAAATGGAGCATTATTGACGAAAGAGTTACTGACAGTTGAAAAGACAATGCCACTTCTAGCATACGATGCACAATTGCAAACAGGTTTTGCAGATTTTGGACGTATCCTCGGTGACACGAATAAGATCAATGGTGCCATATCAATGTGGTTCAAGGCTGGTAAAGTTGAGGAGTTCAAGAATCAGTTTAAGGTCAAGTACGGAGAAGACCCTGGTTTTCTAACAGACTTCGGTTATGACATGATCAATGTAGCTCTTGCCACATATGACAAGGAGGATGCAAACTGGGTTGCGAATCTGAAAAAGTTCAACGATCCAGATGGTGTATCTGGTGCTATTTCATTTGATTCTCTAGGCGTGAGAATTCAACCGATGACGATAACTGAGATCAAGGGTGGGCAGTTGGTGCCTACAGATAAGGTTACGCTCTAGTATTATATAGAAGATTATAAAAAAGCAGCCACCAGAGGTCAATTGACATGGTGGCTGTTGCGTAAAAGAACAGCTTACTTCTTTTTATGCTTCCGCTTGGGAGGCAGGCCGAGCTTTTTAAGAGCCTCGGCAACTCCGTGTTTGACCGGTTGCTGACGTGAGTCGCTTCCGATGCGTTGACCTTCAGCCTGATGTTCTGCGTCACGCCATTTCTGGTACTCATCAAGCCCTTCGGCTAATGACGGGTCTTTTTTCAGCGCTTCGGCGATGCTTCCAGTGTGACCGAGTTGGTCAGCCAGCGCCCTTGCTTTAGGAGAAAGGCTATCCTTTGGTGTGCTGTTATCTATCATAACTATCCTTTCAGATTACGTGGCTCAAACGCAATCTACAGAGTGGGTGTTGAACCGGCAGAGCCTTTAGCGACTTTTCAGCCGCCTTGCCGATCATTATCGATTCCTCATCGCTCCACCGTGACATGATGCCACGGAGAGCATTGAACATTGAAGTCTGATCGAAGCTGTAATCCATAAAGAAACGGTTCACTTCCGGTCCATAGTGGTCTACCAGTGAATTGATCGCCGAGATAGCCACGCTGTATTCCGGATTTGTGAGTTCGCATTCTGGATGAATCAACATTCCGTCCTCGCTCCATTGGTGATTGAGCTCGTTCATCGCCACACAGTGATGTGAGGTAATGATTGAGTGAAGCCGTTTTTTCATGAAATCCGTGTCCATCATGATGCGGAACGGATCCCAAATGTTTTCGCCGAGGACGAACGTCATGGCGACCAAACGGATGTATTCCGGATCAGTCAGCGCCTTGTCGAGCTTTTCCTGATCATGCTTACTGAAGCTCTCGATCATGAATCGGATTTCTCCGGAACTGATGAGCGCATCAATGAGCTCGATGGGATTACTTGCGATGGCGAGGTGTTGTTCGAGTTTGACTGACCGAGCGATGAGTTCATCAGTTCTCTTGTCAGCCATCTTCATCAACCTCTCATGCCGCCCTTTGTCAGTTGCAAGTAGATGCAGTCCAGGAAGGACTTCACTGTACCGATCAAGTCTTTCGACTATTTCTGGCATGTTCCATTCCTCACCCATGATGCCAAAGTTCAGTCCATGCGGATCTATGAGGACCCACCGACCATCGACAACCTGGATGCAGGCACATACATGGAAGTATTCGTCAGCTGCCCGACGAAACAGGTCGATGCGACCAGCCTGAAGTGATTCCGCAAACGGCTTGTCGAGATGCGTGATGTTGCGCTTGGTTATATCACCCACAACCTTTTCATAGATATGGTGGCGAATCGCGTTGATGACTTTTCCTGCGTGTTTCAGCGGATGAACCACAATCACACGGGCCTTTGCAAGGCGGGCGAACGCTATCAGCATTTGTGTTTTACCTTGGCAATTTGCGACACAGGAATCAGGATTCCACATGCCGTACTGCTGTGGCAAAACCTTTCTTACTTCGTGTGCATTCGATTTCATGTGCGACTCCATACTTTCCATCAGCACTTCCATCGTCAGATCGCCCTTCGAATCCTGACTGGTTGAACGAAGGCAGTGGTAGAGAGCGCGGCAAATATCGATTTGCTGATCTGCTGTGCTATTTTGCCATTGCTTCGCCATATTTTTGATGTCGAGCGTAAGGCATTTACCCGCAGCTCGGATGATATGTTCTCCAGTCGCTTGGATAAGCGGCCGAAGTTCCATGCCAATTCCGAAATCTGGAGTAATGTCTTTTGCTCCGACAAGAGCTTGACGTTCGCCGACAGTATTGATAAGTCGGCCGAACTCCATGTGTCCAGCCCGAAGTGCGACACCTGCGTCCGTAGACGAAGGATGACGGGCTTCGAGGGTTTTGTTGGTCTTCTCTAGGGTAGCGTAGCACTTGGAGCGAAGAACCTTTTCTAGGGTTGTTCCACATCCGAGAGCCAGCACCTTACCGATTGCATTCATGATTTCCATAAATTATCGCTTTCTGTTGAGGGTTTAAAGGTATATTTGGTTGTCAAAAAACTATGTATATATTATAACATAGAACATTGATAATTGCAAGGTCTTTGTGTATAGATTAATAATGGGTTACAATAATGCCATTATCAATAAGTGTGGCGTCATTATATGAAAAATATTAAAATCATTATTGGAATCATTGTTGCGGTGGTAATCGTCGGGCTTATCGTTTCTTATTCGTCAAATAAGAAATCAGTATCAGAAAAACAGACCATTAAGATCGGAGTTATCGCTCCCGTCACCGGTCCCGCTTCTGCTTTCGGACAACCCCTTGTGAAAGCCCTCGAACTTGCCTTAAAGGATGTTCCGAAAGATTCAAAATATAATTATGAAATAGTTATAGAAGATGACGCTACTAATCCAGCTAAGTCTGCAAGTGCTGCACAAAAATTAATACAAATAGATAAGGTACAAGCAATTATCTCTGCAACTTCTGGTACAGGAAATGCAATTATGCCTATCATCACTACAGCAAAGATTCCTCAAATATGTGTGGCTTGTGCTGATAGAAAAATTGCTGTTGGTGCCTACAGTTATACAAGCTCAATCCAGCCTGAAGATGAAGGAAAGATTTACATTGATTATGCCGTAAAGACAGGGGTTAAGACTCTTGGAATGCTCAATCAAATTCATCCAGGGATAAATGCTGTTGCTGATGGTATAAAAGGAGCAGCTTTGAAACAGGGTGTACAGATTGTATACGAAGAAAGATTTGATGGAAATAATCGAGATTTCAAAACTATTGCTGCGAAAGCTGCTGCGGCAAAGGCGGATGTATATTATATCCAAGCTCTTCCACCCTCTCTAGATATTCTTGGTAAAGAACTTTACGGTCTCGGTGTAAAAAACCTTGCTGCTGGTTCGGGCGCATTCACCATCTCAGCAAATCCCGCTTTTTACGAGGGCAATTGGTACAGTGAATCACTTTCTGACGCTTCCTTTACTGACAGATTCCAAAAGGCATATCCTGATGTAAGATTCAATGTACGCACAGCTCCTTATGGTTACGATGCTTTTATGATGTTAGTGAAGGGATTTGAAAAAGGCGGAGATATGGGAACATATCTCTCTGGCCTCACCGAATATAAAGGCATGGTGGGAAGACAATACAAGAATAGTGGTACAAATTACTTTGCGTCTCTTCCTGGAATTTATAAAATCCAAGATGGCAAGCCAACTCTCGTCTGGAAAGAATAGTGGTAAATAAATATTTTAAACAAAAATCAGCCGCCCGGTGTAAACCGTGCGGCTGGTTGCGTAAAGAACTTTCGAGATCACTTGACCTCGACAAGAGAGCCCGCTGGTAGGGCATGCTCGGGCAATCGCTTTTCATTGACGATTGTCCACCGCACCTTCACGCTCTTGCGAGCATTCGGGTTGTCGCCTTGTCCTGGTGGACGGCGGCGGTAAGCAGAGCGGAAATGAGCTGAAAGCTCACGCAATGCTTCGATCGAGCCTTTCTCTCGAATGATGCCGTGGATTCGGCGTTCATCAGCCGTAAGTTCGTGTTCACAATCCAGTGTCACGAGGTTGTCAGTAGAAGTAACCGCCTTCGGATCTTCCGTTACCGGAATTTCCACAGGCGTCGCATCTACTAGTGCAACTGGCATCCCGACATTCTTCTGTTGAAGATCATCGAGGTGCATACAAAGGCCGATGATAATGCGATAGATGGGTATCCAGAATCGCAAAGTTTTTTCCTTCTCCTCTTCGGAGTGTGGTTGGATGCCGGCAAACTCGACCTTTTCCACTCCGACTTTGTCCGGAATGATCTCAAGGTTGAGGTTGCTACAAAGCCTCTCTCCATACTGGTTCGAGGGAATGTAACAGTAACCGCCTGCGCGTGCCGCTTGGCAACGCGTAAGAAGTTTCTGCATGTTCCCGTTGCGAGAGGCGTTGGCGATTCCGTTCTTCATCTCCTGGGGCATGACCTTGAACGCGTCAAGCTCATTTCCAAGGGCGAGTACACGGATGAATCCTTTTCCTGTTTCCACCACGAGGGTGTCTATCAAGTTGTTGAACATTCCCGGAAGGGGAATAGGCAACGAAATGATAAAGCAGGGGAAGGGAGGATGAAGATCACCCCACGTCACTCCGGCGACCGAAGTGAGTTCGAGGTCTGTCTGCATGTCTTTCGACAACGAGTAGACCCTGCGTGACGACCGTGTCCAATTCGTAAATACGTCGGGGAAAAAATTGTAACAAATGACTTCCACGAAATATGAGTAGAACAGATCGATCGGCATCTCGAAGTCTTCATTCTTGAAAGGCTTAGTGCGATCAAGCACGGCTCTCCGGAAGCGATGCCAATTTGCAATGGCACCTTTAAAGAATTCGGGGCGAGTTGGCTTCACTTCGGCGTTGGCAACAAACAATGTCTGCTCCCAGACTCGAAGCATGGCCTCAAGACGCTTGACCACATAGGACGATTTCTTGTCGTTCATTTGACCTTTTTGGTTGATGGTTTTCTGTGTAAATTGTCAAAAAAGCTTACCTATGTAGTATAGCATAAATGCTTGACATATGCAAGGGGGTATGTTAGAGTATCAAGCGAACCACTGATCATTTCCAATTATGAACATCAACGTCTACGCTCACAAATCGGGGCCTTTGAGCAAGGCCTTTCTGCAAGTCGTCGGTTTGACCGATGCCAAGCTAGTCGAAGTCGCCGATCAAAAGTCGGCCGACATTGTCCTCCTCACGGGAACGGATGATCTCCGTGCCTTGTACAACGAGAAGCAGATATTCTGCGTGCTCCAGACTCCCGGTCAGCGTATGGCATCGAATCAGCCGGAGAATGTCTGCCTGGTCGATAGTCTGAAGCGTTTTGAGGGAAACAGCGGTATTCCTCACCTCCTCGAACTGATCGAGAAGCGTAGGGCGGTCAAGACCGAGAGTGCTACTCCCAAAGTGGAACTTCCGAAATTCTCGGATGTCGCCACCTTCAGGAAAAGCTACTCAGTCCTTATCGTGGACGACTCCGAGGCAAACCTATCACTGGCGATGAGAGTACTTGTGGGACAACAAATCCTGCCGGTTACCAGTGTGGAGGATGCGGTTCGGTATCTGCGGATGAAGGGTAAAACATTCGACGCGGTGCTCACCGACATGCACATGCGGCCAGACAAGACATATGGCTCGCTCAATCTTGATGCTTATGGCGTCAAAGAGACCATTCCGTACGGGTTTGCCATGATGTTGGAAGCGACCACGCGAGGCATTCCGGTTGCTGTCGTAACGGATGGCAACCATCATCAAGACTGGGTGTCGGCAATGTTCGATGACATCAAAGACGCCACCGTAAACGGACAGAAGGTTCTGTTCTTCAACAACATCGGCAAGCGATGGGACAAGGCGCTCAAGTGCCTGATGGAGGAATAACCTCTGAATCTTGAGATCACAACGCGCAGTTAGCTTCGGCTAGCTGCGTGCTTTTGTTTACTCCATAAAAAACCACCCGAAATTTTTCTCGGGTGGTGTGTTGTGAACTTCCATATTTCTCGAAATGAGATCAGTACTCTGTCACTCTGAACGTTCCAGAGCGACATAGATGCCGTAGCGGCTGCGCATCAGGCTGATGAATTTCCATCGATCATTGTCGCACTCCGCTGAATAGATGGTGTTGAGATCGACACCTTCTTCGATCGTGGCAACTGAGCCGAGACACCAGGTTTCGAAAACTTCTCGAGCCTTTTGGGTATCGGGAACGTGTAGAGGATAGCAGATGAATAGTTTGCCAGTTTTCCGTGATTTGTGAACATGCAGGAAGTGCCGTTCGAATAGGGATTCGTCTGGCTCGACGATCTCGAGCTCGTGATGTATGCCCCGTGGGATCGATTTGCTATATTTCTCGTAGAAACCGACCGGATCCATGTGGAATTGGTCTGGTGAATCTAGAGCGTGGATTATGACAGCGAACTGATGAATGCCACGTTTCGTGGCGACTTTGATGGTTAATTTCATATTTTCCAAATCAAATACTATACAAAAATACAGTTTTGTCAATGGTTTCCTATGCAGATCTTGATAACTGGGATGATACTAGCCGCATAAATACTACGCCACAGTAGATTGACAAGTGCAAGTTTTGTTGCTAATGTCAGAAATGAAAGGAATCAGTTCCAATGACAAAAAACGAAATTATCGAAGCACTAGTTTGTATGACGGTGCCGCCGGTCGCACAGCTAGTCCAACACGATCTACCGAATATGGGTCTGAATGTTACTCATATCACACGATCGAATGCGGATGGGGAGAGGGGTGGTCGATGATCACCGCAGGATGATCGCGCGTTTGTGGCAGATCGCTACCGAACTCTGCATAGTTTACAAGGAGCCTGTCGATCCATTCGTGGATCCGCCGCCGGTCGAGTATCTGTAGTGGAAGCGGCTCGATAGGGTACTATTTCGAATCGCACAAAGCAGCTGATCATTTGATTAGTTGCTTTTTTATACCACCTATTTTAATTGTCGACTGGTCCACATCATATTGAAGATCTCCCTTATTGTCTTTGCAAACTCTCTATTTTCAATAATTACCATCTGATTGTTCTTGTTCAGAACGATTCTAACTATGTCTGAAAAGGTATCTATAGAGACAGATGATGAATATATATCATAGGGAAGTATGTGCGTTATTCTCTTAAATAGAGAGTCTGTCTTGCGGAAATTGGCGAGCGACGGATGGTCTGGTACGAATGTCCTATTGATGATGTTGTTCTCGGCGCAATACGCGTTGTATTCCTCACAGATCGCTAGAAGTTTCGGAGACATGTCATCAGCTTTTGCGTAAAAACCGACGATTTCTTTGCCGGCGCATTCGTCGATCCGATAATACAATGCTTCTTTGAATGCCTTCAAACCTTCATAGTGAAGTACGTTGATCTTTTCTGGTGTGGTTGTAATGATCGCTTTTAGAGAGGGTAGAATTTCTCTGACTTCTCTCACGCGTTGCTCAGCGTCGTGGACGAGAGTCTCCGGTGGTACTGGTTTGTATAGCCTCTTAGTGACTTTGGGGATGAGCTGCGCAGCACCCTTTTCGATGAGTTCATTCAATATGACATATGTAGTTGGTTTCTTGAGACCAGACTGCTCAGAGATAGCATATGCCGAACCCTTTCCAAGTTTTAGTAATGCTAGATATACCTGGCCTTGTTTTTCATTGAGGCCGAGTTTTCCTAGTCCAGATAATAGTGAATTGTCCATAGTTCTGATGTTACCTGATCCTGGTAAATAGTCAATATTTTTGATGACCGATCTCGCTATATGACATAGGAGCGCCGATATGCGTGTTAGAACGAGTCTTTTTAAATTCAGAAAAAATGACTAAAGTTGCGACTTTGTTTGATAAGGGTTATTATTAGTGGATTAATAATATTTATGCCTATTTATATGATAAAGAAATACAAGTGGTTAGCAGCTATATTGGTGATCGTTGTGATAGTCGGTGTTTACCTGGGTACCAAGAAGCCTACATCTACAAAAAGCTTCAATGTCGGACTTATCAGTATCCTTTCCGGTGAATATTCTGCTGTAGGTGAAAACTTTAGAAATGGTTCTGTATTGGCACAGGAGCAATACAATGCTGTACATCCAGATGCACCGATCAATCTAACGATCGAGGATGATGGTTTTAGTGGTGGAAAGGCAGTTAGTGCATATCAGAAACTGGTAAATGTCGACAAGATCGATGCTCTCATCAACGCATCTACTGCATCTATAGATGCGATATATGATTCTGTTACAAAACTCGGAATCCCAGTCGCCCAAGGCGGAGAACAAGGACGTGTACCAACGGATGATAATATTTTGGGGATGTTTCCAGATAGTATATCGTCGGAGCGCGATTATGGTGTATACATGAAGAATAAGGGCATAACCCAAATGACGCTCGTTTATACGAAACACGAAGGCATCATCCGTTTCGTTGATGCATTCAAGGAGGGCTTTCAGGGTAAAACTACTGATATAGTGATAGATTCAGCGGAAAAAGATTTTCGAACTCATGCTCTCAAGGCTTCATCTGGAAATCTAACTGCTATTGGAATATTCATGTTTCCCCAGCCAGGAGCGCAATTCATGAAAGAGTTTTTGAAGATTGCAAAGAGCAAACCGACGATATTCTTTGATACGAATTTTGTTTCCGGTTATACGGACTATCAGCGCATTATGGGAGATCTCACGGTTCTCGACGGTAGTATTGTCGGTGGTATGAAACTGGAAGATACACAAACATTCAAAGATGCCTATAAAGCAAGATTCGGAACCGACGCACCATTTCTTTCTGACATTGGCTATGATTCATTCAATCTGCTCGTCGAGACATATTCACCTGACAGGGCAATGTGGGTGGCAAATATGAAGAAAGCTGATTTCCAGGGCGTAAGCGGTGATATCAAGTTTGGTTCTACTGGTAATAGATTACCAG
The DNA here is from genome assembly GCA_903864905.1 of uncultured bacterium. Classification (GTDB taxonomy): domain Bacteria; phylum Patescibacteriota; class Minisyncoccia; order Phycocordibacterales; family PALSA-1337; genus C7867-002. Next base: position 4,069 of record CAIPHR010000048.1, on the reverse strand, counting down.
AGACAAAAATGATGGTTATCAAGGAAGGGAAGATGGTGGATATTATTCTCGATGATATTGGAAAATAGTCTTGAATTTTGTATGTCACACGCTTTGTCGTCGACTAGTCCACATCATATTGAAGATCTACCTTTACTATATAGAAGATTATAAAAAAGCAGCCACCAGAGGTCAATTGACATGGTGGCTGTTGTAGGAACTCTATCTCTATTGGATGATGACCGGCTCGGCCATTTCGTGTGTGTTAGTGATCTGATCACTTGGCACATTGAATCTACACTCGCCCTCGTATCCGATCCAATACGGATCTGAGATACGGGTCATGACAGCATGGAAAGGTATCGACTCCCCGTTGGAGCATGGCACACGAGCTCCTTTGCCGTTGGGGCACAACCTATCGAGCAGTGCCATGAATTCGGCAGTCTCCGTGGCCCTATTGTCTGACGCGTGTCGAATCCACACCTCACCATCGTGGGTGATCACAACCATAACACCATTGTTATAATCATGGCGACCGTGCCGAAAATTATCGGCCTCGATACGATCCTCGCATGTGTCTGCCCCCCTGTTGGTTGGAAGCCCTGTCACGTGCACGAACCCATACCTTATTAGCGGGATTCCAGTCAGCTGCTGTGCTGTTTTCATTTATGTTTTTTCCTTTGCGCTTTGTTTGTTGATGTGCTCACTTTCTCAACCCCGCGCTGGGCTAAGAAAGTGTTAACTATTGTTCATAATAAATTATAGCAGATAGTAATCGACATGTCAATTTTGTGAAGGTGAAGTCATATTCTAGACGCACAATAGCTTGGAGCCAAATAACTTCACCTATTGCGCAGTTTTGTTTACTAAATAGCAAAAATGTGGAAAAATAGATGGTAATGCCCATACTCTCTACAAAGCATCTCACCAAACACTTTGACGGCGTCTATGCAGTCAATAATCTTTCCATCAGTTTTGAAGCGGGAAAGATCACGGGCATCATCGGTCCCAATGGTTCGGGTAAGTCGACGCTCATAAATACATTGACTGGAATGATACCAGTTGACGCTGGTGAAATCGTGATTGCTGGCGGAGAAAGATTGCATAGAGTTCGAGCTCATGAAGTGTCGACATTGGGTATGACTAGAACATTCCAGGATGTGAAGTTATTTGAGCAGATGCCTGTTATAGACAACATCCTAGTTGTGCTCACGGAACGAAGTATATGGAAATCATTGTTCGAAAAGCACGTTGCGTTTCATCATTATTTTTCTAGACGAACCATTCGCCGGTTTATTTCCAGAAATGATCAAGATCGTGACGGTCGTGATGAAGGAATTACGAGATCAGGGTAAAGCTGTGATCTTGATTGAACATAACATGGATTTGATTCGTGAATTGTCAGATCATATTTACGTACTTGATTCAGGCGAAATGTTGGCTGAAGGCGAACCTAGAGAGGTGTTGGCTCGTAGAGATGTTGTCGAGGCTTATTTGGGGGAATAGAGTTTCATCTTTTCATTTTGACTGTATCGTTGGCCAAATTCCTTCACACACATGATCTTGTTGGAAGGGTTCGTGGCCAGAAATATGGATAATTGTAGTGCAGTATTCAATGGTGTGTCTGGGCCAGTGAAGTTTGATGAAAGTGGAACACGACTGGCAGCTTCTGAGAGGCATATATTCAAAAATGGGCAGTTTATAAAATTGGAGGAATAGTTCGTGGTATGTTGGGGTGTTTTTTCCAGATATCATGAGGTGTAATGATACAATTAGAACCAATGAATAAGCCAATAGTTGCATGTTTTGGACTGGAAATGATACAATTAGATCAATCAAATGATAGGATTAAATGACAGGCAACAGATGATAGTACAGTTCATTAAAGAAAAAGGAACTGTTGCTAATCATGAAATAAGCACTTTCCTTGGTCAAAAAGGGTCTGTAGTTTCGCGCATCACCCTGATCAGAGACCTAAATGAACTCCTTGAATCAGGAGAAATAAGGCAATTGGGCAAAGGGAGAAATATTAGATATGAACATTCGAGTAGACATCCACTTTTGGAGAGTGTTGATGTAGACAGTTATTTTTCACAGGCAAATCGCAGTAAAACTCGTCCGCCGATCACGTTCAATCATGAGACCTTAGATAAGTTTGATAATATTTTGAGTAAGAATGAAATTTCAATTTTACTAAAGAAGAATGATGAATATCAAGATAGGATAATAGGTTTGTCCCCGACATTACTCAAAAAAGAATTTGAGAGGATTACGATAGAGCTTTCGTGGAAATCGTCCAGGATTGAGGGTAATACCTATTCGTTGATCGACACGGAGATGCTTATCAAGGAACATAAAGAGGCTAAAGGACATAGCAAGGAAGAGGCAAATATGATTTTGAATCATAAAAAGGCGCTGGATTATATTTTTTTGAACAGAGAAAGATTCAAGTTTATTTCTCTGAGAGAAGTCGAAAATGTTCACAGGCTTCTAACAGATGAGTTGGATATACAGACTGGAATCAGGTCGCGGGCTGTTGGTATTACTGGGAGCCATTACCGTCCACTCGACAATGGTCAACAGATTTCTGAGGCATTAGAAAAGACCATAAAGAAAATTAATTCAGCATCTGATCCTTGGAGCATGGCACTTATCGCACTTGTTATGATCGCGTACATTCAACCATTTGAAGATGGAAACAAGAGAACCTCTCGCATTGTTGCCAATGCGTGCTTGATCGCTAATAATATTTGTCCATTGTCTCTGCGAAGTATTGATGAAACTGAATACAAAAAGGCCATCACGATATTTTATGAACTCCAGAATGCTGCTTATATGAAAAAGTTGTTTCTGGAACAGTTTGACTTCGCGGTCGAAAATTATTTTCTTTAGTATTGTTGTCGTTTTTACGCTAGTACAAATGTCAAACTCTGAAACCCTATTACAACTAAAAGATATCCATGTCCACTACGGCGGAGTGAAAGCTCTAGACGGTGCATCTGTTTCAATAGACGAGGGTGAAATCGTTGCTCTCATGGGACCGAATGGAGCTGGAAAGTCGACAATACTCAAAGCCATATTCGGATTGGCACCGATAGATTCTGGGGTAGTTCTCTGGGAGGGGCAATCATTCAAACCAGTCTCTTATGAGGTAGTAGAACGCGGTGTATCTTTTGTTCCACAAGGAAGACGAGTATTCCACCATTTAACAGTGTTAGAAAATTTGGAGATAGGAGGATTCAATGTACGAAGTAGTGCCGATCGTAAAGAACGGATAGCGAATGTACTAGAATTATTCCCAGCACTGAAAACAAAATTGAAAGCAAAGTCTGGAAGTCTTTCAGGAGGACAACAACAAATGCTAGCTATTGCACGTGGACTGATGCCGGATCCGAAAGTATTGTTACTCGACGAACCATCACTGGGTCTTGCGCCAAAGATCGTCAAGGAAGTTTTCGAGAAAATCAGAGAAATCAACGAACGCAGGAAGACGGCCATCTTCGTTGTTGAACACAATCTGAAATCACTTCTAGAAATTACTAAGAGGGCATATGTTCTCGATAAAGGAAAAGTATATGCCGAGGGGGATCCTAAAGATTTGATAGATAGGAAGGTATTGGAAAAAGTATTCTTAGGTGCGTAAAATATGTTTTATGCATTTGCTTTTTATTTAATAATGTGGTAGTATTGTACTTATGAAGATAAACATACATTCAAAAATTTCATATATTACTATAATAGTCTTATTTCTAGCTGTATTTATAGCTTTACCTAAGAGTGTAGATGCGCAGTATTATGATTATGGAGGTAGTTATGGTTACGATCAAGGTTATCAGGATTATTCCAATTATAGTTATAATTACGATAATTACAACTACAATATTGGTTATCAGAATTATGGAAATTACGGAAATATTAGCTATGGCTGTAACTATGGTTGTGGTAGTAACTATTATGGAAATTATAATAGCTATCAGTATGTAGTTTCATATTCTCGTCCTACATATGCGTATACAAATTATGGCTATGGTTACAATTCTGGTTATTCTCCTAGCTATACTAACGGATATAATTCAACAAATTATTATTA
>CAIPHR010000047.1 GCA_903864905.1 uncultured bacterium | reverse complement strand
GTTTGTTTGGAATTCAAGGTTGTTAGTGTGCTTTGGAGAGCTTCCAACTTAAACACGCTACATAAGCAAGAGAGGGTCCGCAATAGAAACATGTTATCTCCATTACTTTCAGTCAACGTCAATACTGACGGATGACTACCTATAAACTTATCAATTGCAGAAGTGAAAGAGTTGATTTTCTTCTTCATAGATAAGAGATTTACTGGCTGTATTTCATCTCCTTTGCTATCAGCGGCAGCAACAATTGAAACATTCGAAGAGACTATCTCCTTTGAACAATTGGAAATTGTACTCTTTTCGTTTTGGAAAGGATTATTATTGCTGGTGAGCTCACCAAGTATTCGATGTATGTGAGCCTTCTTTTTTTCATTTAAGGTGAACTCATGCTCTTGTTGTCCCTGAACTTGGGTTTGAATCATTTCGTAGACTTTTTCAAAATCTCCAGACTGGAATGTTGACTGCACTAGAGGATTATTTAAAACTTCTCCCAAAATTCCGTTCTGTGCTATCGAAAGCAAACCTGTACGTCTTTGCGCCTCTATGAAGACAAAATCTTCTTTGTAGACTTTCTCAATCACGCACTTTAAGGAATTTGAGCTTAACATGTGGCTATTCTGAGACTCCATGAAAGGATATGTACAGAAAAACTTATCGAAATTGTTTTTCGTACTGGCTGCGTGGTACTCTTTAAGAAACTCGTACAGCTGTGTTCCAATCTTTAGAACATACTGTCTCGCACGATTATAGTAGTCTGAAGTAATCTTAGTCTGCTCTGTAGCTTTCAGGAAATTGAAGCTGTCGCCTTTCTTCAATTCTTCAAGCAGAAAGTCTTTGTATGCCAACGCATCTTGCTCCACCAATCTTATAAATGAGCGGAAACTTTGGCCGAACTTGATATATTGCAATACCATTTCAAATGTTATCGTCAATGTTGATGCTGTATTGCTGTATTCTGCTTTTAGCTGAGCCTTGATAAAATTATGGAGAGTAGCTTCGTTTTCTTCAAGTGATGCTGCGGTCAAAACCTGAAACGGATAGGTGGTCACATCGCCAGGAATGCTTGATGGTGCTATTTGCTTTTCGAAAGATGCTGAAAAAGATGCCATGCTAGGCGTCGCCGCGCTTTTAACGGTATGGGAACTTTTCGTGACTCCTTTTTTCGGCATTGCTATCAAAGTTTGCAGTAAAGCCGACGATCTTCTCCTCTGTGGACTATTTCTAGTCTGATCAGGAGTACTTTGTGGAGTCGCCGCGTTCATCAAGGCCTCTTCGACGGTATTTCGCTTCACAGGTGCAACTGTTAGCGTATGGCTATCTGCTGTGGGACAGATATAGTAGGAACATTACAAATATTTCTTTATCAGAATATTACTTTTAATCATTTCTAACCGGATAGAATCGACGCAACCTTTGTTAAGGAATCGTTATCATCGACGATCCTGCGCTTGGCAGCTAATGGTTGGTTACCTGTTAAGGATCCGATCAATGAAACTTACAGTAATGGACAATAATAACATTTTGAAACCTGATTGTTTTGCTGAATCATTTGTCGAGGAATCGTTATCATCGACGATCCTGCGCTTGGCAGCCAATGGTTGGTTACCTGTTAAGGATCCGATCAATGAAACTTACAGTAATGGACAATAATAACATTTTGAAACCTGATTGTTTTGCCGAATCATTTGTCGAGGAATCGTTATCATCGACGATCCTGCGCTTGGCAGCCAATGGTTGGTTACCTGTTAAGGATCCGATCAATGAAACTTACAGTAATGGACAATAATAACATTT
>CAIPHR010000046.1 GCA_903864905.1 uncultured bacterium | reverse complement strand
TAAAAGGAGAAGTCCTTTAGGCCATTTAGCTCATGTTGAAGATGCAGCCTTTGCTGTTAGCTTTCTCTTGAGTGAAAAAGCATCAAGCATTACAGGAACAACAATCACCGTTGATGCTGGCAGCACTGCATAAATTTTTAGTTTGTGAAAAATAAATTATACGATTTAAGTAAATGAAAATTGTTGTTTTGACAACTTGTCATAATCCGAATGATGATCGTATCTACTACAAGGAGATGCTCAGTTTACTCACAAAGTATCCTGAAATTATTTTGCTAGCACCTGGTAGTTCCAATGAAAGATATGGACTTTCTCCTGATGTGAAATTTCATCCATTACGTCGTCGTCGAGGTGCATTAGGCCGGTTGTTAACTGTTTTTGAGGCTGCAAGCGAAGTTATTCGCATGAAGCCTGATGTATGTCATTTTCACGATCTCGATTTTGTAATTATGGTCCCGGTGATTAGGATGGTTCATCGAACAAAAATGGTCTATGATGTTCATGAAGTCTATCCGGAAAGTATGCTGATCTCGCCAAATATCCCCCGACTTTTGCGTCCTTTGACTGCTTGGATTGTAGGCAGTATTGAGAAGTTTTGTGCTCATTACTGTTCTCTTATTGTGACTGCTGATTTGCCAAACTCACAGAGCTTTTTGAGTACAGGCGTTCCTGTCGTGACGTTATTTAATTATCCTCCATTGTCACTTTTTGAACCAGACCCTAAGCGAATTGAAGAGCTTGCCAGTTCGTTTTTTGGGCGCAGAATCCTTATTTATCAAGGGACAATGAGTCGGGACCGAGGACTCTTCCATATGCTTAATGGAATGCGACTTCTTAAAGAGGAGGTACCTGAAGTCCTGCTGCTTCTTGTAGGGTTGAATGATCCCAACCTTAGATTAGAAGCAGATGAGCAGATTCAACGACTTCAAATTGGCAACTATGTACACATAATTCCGTGGGTACTTCACACCGAAATCGTCAATTATATAGCGCTTGCTGAAATTGGACTGGTTCCTTGGCTTTCGAGTGCAAAGAATTGTAAAAATATACCCATCAAAGTGTTCGAATATATGGCATGTAGCATTCCTTTATTGGCTTCAGATATTCCTTCTATAGCGTATTACATTAATACTTCCAGAGCGGGTATTGTTTATGAACCTGATGATGAAAAGGCTTTTGCAAAAGAAGCAAAGCGTCTGCTCGATGATCGGGGGATGCGCGAATTAATGTCCAAAGCTGGAAGAGAATCTGTAGGCCTTTTATGGAACTGGGGTGAAATGGAGAAACTTTTGCTTAAGGCTTATGATAAGTTGGAGACAGCGTGAAGATTCGTCGTTTAGAGAAGGGTGAGTTCTCTACTTATGATAAACTGGCGAGTCAGTATGGATCTTTGTTCAATCGTTCGGATTGGGTAGGACTTTTTGGGGATAATATGCATGTCCTCGGCATTTATGAAGACGGAGGTGAGATGATAGGAGGACTCTCATTATACCAGGAGCGTCGTTTTGGTTTAAAGATTTTACGTAGCGCACCTTTTACTCCGACATGTGGCCCTTTTATTGATGTGAAGGCTCTGAATCCAGTGGCTATTCTTGAGACCCGACGGAAAGCTTTGGAATGCATAGTAAACTATATAGGTGGCCTATCGGCAGCAATCGTTATGCTTCCATTAGACAGTAAGATTGTTGATACTTTACCGTTCTTTTGGGGAGAATATAAGGTTATTCCTAATTATACCTACCGTTTGGACTTATCAGTCTCGCTGGAGCAAATGAGCAAAAATATGTCCTCGGAACGTCGAAAAAATATTTCAAAAGCAGGTAAAGACGGCTTGACTGTTCGTCAGACAACAGATATGAGTGTGACAAGAGATCTTGTACTGAGCACGTTCAGGAGACAGAAAAAATTTGTTGATGAAGAAAGCCTTGACGCGATTCTTTTCAGATATGCTAATCCATCCAATAGCTTTGCCTTTACCACCTATCGCGGAGAACTTCCGATCGCAACATGTTTCATTGTGCACGATGTCCAGACGGCCTATTACCTTCTTGGTGGCTATTGTGTAGAAGAAAAGCACCACGGAGCAGGGGCTTCTTCAATGTTCCAGGCTATTAAACATTCGAAAGACATAGGATTAAAAATTTTTGATTTTGAAGGTTCAGTGATTCCAGCTATAGAGCGGTACTTTCGCGGCTTTGGTGGAGAGTTAACCCCTTATTTTACTGTAAACAAAGCATGGCTACCATTGGAAATCGCCTTGAAATTCGTCAAGCAGGAAATATTTTAATATGTCCTCGTAACTTATTTTCTAAAAAATCATTATTGATGATAACTGATAACAAAACTGTTTACAGCACTGTAGAGTTTGATAATTGGGCTAAGCGTGAAGGACTTACTAGATCAGAATCCTTTTTAATACAAAATTTTTTCGACTCTTCACCTACTCATGAAACAGTGGAAGCTGGTACTGCTGGTGGTTGGATATTATTGGAATTACAGCGTTGTGGCTTCTCAAACCTTTCGGGGTTTGACTATGTTGCTGGTTTTATCGAGCAGGCAAAAAAAAGTGATAGTAATGGGAAAATTCACTTTCAGGTGATGGATGCTACTCGATTAATTTATCCAGATGGTAAGTTCTCGTAGGCGATTTATCTACAGCAGATTGTGAATTTTATTGAGTCTGAGGAAGGAAGAAAAAAGGCAGTTACTGAAGCGTATCGTATTCTAAGACCTGGTGGAACGGTAGCCTTTTCATTTCTTTGTTTTGAATCAAGACAATCTGCATTGTCTTACAGGGTGTTTTTTGCGGACTCTGCTTATGAAGAAGAGAAGTTTTCAGTTACTTCCATGGCTTAAACTCGGCGGATCATTAAATTGGAAAGCATTTTTTGACATTCCTCCCTATGTCTATTGGTTTCGAGTTGAAGAAGCAGAATCACTATTAATTGATGCTGGGTTCCGAATTGTTGCCCTTGGAACCGATGAACAGATTATTCATAAAAATATGTTCGCATCTGCTGCATCACTGAGGGATCAGCCAAAGAAGGGCATGTTGTATTTTGTTTGCAAGAAGTAATGCAATGGTTTTTCACGTAAAAGGGACTATGGATTATGTAAAGAGATATAC
>CAIPHR010000045.1 GCA_903864905.1 uncultured bacterium | reverse complement strand
GGTGTCAAAGGGCCATGCTGACTTGGCGTCATCCCCACCTTCCTCCCCGCCCACAAACAAGATTTAAGAGATAAGATTTAAGATTTAAGATTCATCGCATTGCGACAAATCGTAAATCGTAAATCGTAAATCGTAAATCCGATCTACGGGCGGGGCGGTCTCGTCTGACACTTGTAACAGACAACAGGGGTTGCGTTCGTTACCTCACTGAAGAGAACAGTTCAAACCACGAACTGACGACAGCCATGCAGCACCTGTCCATCCGCCTTGCGGCGACTGACGTTTCTGCCAGTCTTCGAATGGATTTCTAACCCTGGTAAGGTTCTTCGTTTATCGTCGAATTGAACCACATGTTCCACCGCTTGTGCAAGTCCCCGTCTATTCCTTTGAGTTTCAACCTTGCGGCCGTACTACCCAGGCGGATCTCTTAACGCGTTTGCTTGGCCTCGAAGAGGGTCGATACTCCTCAAAGCGAGAGATCATCGTTTAGGGCGTGGACTACTGGGGTATCTAATCCCATTCGCTACCCACGCTTTCGTGCTTCAGCGTCAGAAATGGACCAGTCTCCTGCCTTCGCTTTTGGTGTTCCCCTAGATATCAACGCATTTCACCGCTACACCTAGAGATCCAGAGACCCCTTCCAATCTCGAGCAATGCCGTTTCTCCCGCGGACTCCCGGTTGAGCCGGAAGATTTTACGGGAGACTAACATCGCCGCCTACGCACCCTTTACGCCCAATGATTCCGGATAACGCTCGAGGCACTCGTATTACCGCTGCTGCTGGCACGAGTTTAGCAACCTCTTATTCTCCAGGTACAATCAATAAACTTTTTCCCTGGCAAAAGGAGTTTACATGCCGAAGCACTTCATCCTCCACGCGGCGTCGCTCCGTCAGACTTTCGTCCATTGCGGAAGATTCTCGACTGCAGCCACCCGTAGGTGTATGGGCCGTGTCTCAGTCCCATCGGTGGGGGTCACCCTCTCAGGTCCCCTAGGCGTCATAGCCTTGGTGAGCTTTTACCTCACCAACTAGCTGATACCGATCAAGCTGTTCCTAGAGCAATAAATTTTTACTCTTTCGAGACTATCAGGAGTTACCTACCCTTTCGGATAGCTATGCCTGACTCTAGGGTACATACTTGATTATTACTACCTCGTCTGCCGCTCTCCGATGCCCTTGCGGGATCGGAGCGCTCGACTTGCATGCCTTATCCACGCCGCCAGCGTTCATCCTGAGCTAGGATCAAACTCTTAACTATAAGCGAACGGAACAAAATAGAAAGGACTAATGTTTTCCCAAAGCCTGACAGCAATGGAATAACAATATCTCTCAAATTTCATGTTTCACTTTATCCTTAGCTCATACTTCGTCGTCCAAAGCCTTGCTAATAGCTTTTTTTCTGCCTGGCGGCAGAAAGAGGACAACTGTTTGGAATTTTTATATATTGGAATATATTTTTCGTTTACTTGCACTTGTCCTTCCGTATCCCGATGAACATCGGGAGAAGGAGGACATATTTCGTAATGCTCCGCTAAGAGCTTATACGAACACTTTCTTTTCTTCATCCGGGTTAGCGGATTCAAAAAGAATGCACATTCTCATATTTCTATATGTAACTTTCAAAGTACCCTTTCGCCTTTCTGATCCATTAAACTTGCGAAGCAAATTAAAGTGACCTTGTTTACAGGCGTAGGTACCATATTACTGGAATATAGAAGGAAGTCAAGGGTTGCATCACTACGCCGTGTTCAGTGAAGGCGTATGGTGAATACCTTGGCCCACCTCTTCCTTGGATAATTGAAACATAAAATCTGATGGGAAACGACCAGTATTACGTCTGACTTGTTCATTCAAGCGTTTTGTATCAACTTCATAAAATTCTGCTAGATCTGAATCGAGCATGACCTTCTGTCCCCTTATCAAAAGTATCTTATGTGCAACAACTTCAAGTGGTACTGTTTCTAACGCAGATTCAATCATATATTTGCGTACTAATTATTTGATAAATTTCTCTGACTCATTCAGGAAGGCGAGAGTCGGGTTCACTCGCACATCGAGGGATTGAACAGCTTTTATTTTTGACGCTACCCGGGCCTACCCGGATAAGTTACGCGTGAGCTAGCTACAATCATTGCTGCTTGCTCTACGTATCCTCACAAAGAACCAGCCTCGAGAGTTAGTGCTTTGCGGTTTTTAGATACGGGGTGATTCAGCCACTTCCTGAATGAATCAGCGAACATAACGACAACTTTTTTGATGTCGTGATTATTTAGTTGTATGTTGTCTTGAAATCTGGGAGAAACTGACTGACTGATATTGTAATGTTAGCATACTATAGTTATCGCACAAGTTCACAAGGAATGATGTTTGTAGTGTAACTATATTCAGATATCATTACTAATTCTTCACCTGGTACACCACACGATTCCCTTCCTGATGATGTAAGTTTGCATTCTCGGTCTAGTTCGGATAATTATCATCGCCTCTCCAATATATCTAGCAACCTCTTGAACATATACAACTTGCCGCGTTTGGCTCCCGGGGTCAGCGAGACGATGAGGCCGTCGCGCGCGAATTTGTCCAAGAGCGTAAATAGGGTTTGCTTGTTCTTGATACCAGAAGTAAGACGAATGGAATTCGATGAGAACACAGGCATGATGAATATAGCGTCCAGAAGATCGCTCGCATATACAGAATTAAAGCGTGTCAGACTGGCATGTTCAGCATGGTAGATGTCCAAGATATCTCGTGCCGTCTTAGTTACCTTCATGGCCTGCATATCGATCGCATTCAAGAAAAAAGAGACCCATCCATGCCAATCGCCTTTATCAGTCACGCCTTTCAAGCGCTCGTAGTATTCCGCACGATTTGCCTCAAAAAATTCGCTCACGTATAGGAATGGCTTATTGATAAGCTTGCGATCAAAGAGGAAAAGAGAGATGAGCAGACGTCCAACACGGCCATTACCATCAATGAACGGGTGGATAGCTTCAAACTGAGAATGTACCACAGCTGCCTGGACTACAGGATCCTTCTCAACATCACTATTCATGTATTCTACGAGAGCTGTGACGAGTCGTGGAACTTTATCGTATGTCGGAGGAATATAAGACGCCTGCTGGATGCCCATACCCGGCTTACCTATATAGACCTGAACTTGCCGAAATTCTCCAGGCTTCTTGTCGGCACCTCTCACAGAATGGAGAAGGATCTTGTGCAGATCTAAAATGAGCTTTTCAGATATCTTTTTTCCGTCTTTGATCATCCGTACGCCTTCTTCCATCGCGTTACGGTAATTGATGATCTCGCGGATATCCCTGCCAGAACTCGTCTCTTCTTCAAATAGACCTTTGGCCTCTTTTTCCAAAACATCGAGAAGCGAAGCTTCGGTACCTTCGATCTGCGAACTCATGACCGCCTCCTTTGTGATAAAAGTCTTGGAAAGCAATCGAGGATTCGGTAGTTGTGATATAAATGCGTCGAGACGCGCCAAAGAAGCGTGAGCCTTGGTGATAGCGCTTATAAGCGGTTCATAATGAATCTTTACTGGCAACTTGGGCGGTATGTGAGTTTTTATAGCCATGAATAATATTACCTTAAATATAAACTAGACTATGCCGACACCTTGGTCTAGTGGACTGGACTAGCAAATCTACTAGTCTAGTATAGCACTTTAGACTGGACTAAGCAAGTACGTGTACTCATCTAGTACATCGCGTTGACATGTGTCCCTTTTTGAGGAAAGTTCGACATGACCCAATCTATGCGGATCGGAGGCGAATGTCTCCGGTCTTTTTTGTAATTACTTAACCTTCCTCAACCTCTTCCTCTGCAGTTTGTAATCAGGTACGATCTCTCCAACAAGATTCCAAAACCCACGACCATGATTGAATTCCTTTATATGACAAATCTCATGAACTATCACATAATCCCTGACTTCTGGTTCTAGGAATATTAACTTATAGTTAAAATTGAGATTCCCCTTTTTTGAACAACTCCCCCAACGACTTTTTTGATTCCTTATCGCTATCTTGCCCACATTAATATTATGCTTTAAATTATGATATAATAGAAAATATTTGATACGCTCTATTATCAATCTTCGTGCTTGTTCCTTATTCTGACTATAAAGTTTACGACTTCTAGTTCGATACACAGAATTAAATATACGAACACCTGTAATAGTAGTAGCTTTACGGGCAAATATATTAGTGAAACTAAACATTGTTGGTATTATAGCGTCGAGTGATGACTTATGAAAGCAAAACTACACAAAGTCTGAATAAAGACAATATAGAGATAATGTGTGCTAGTATGCTTTATATGAATATCATATACGACGTAGCAGTTATAGGTGGCGGCCCAGCTGGCATGATGGCTGCTGGTAGAGCCTCTGAGAGAGGTATGCGTGTAATTCTGCTAGAAAAGAACGCTGATCTTGGCAAAAAGCTCCTCATTACAGGGGGTGGTAGATGCAATATTACAAATGCAGAATTTGACAATCGAGCATTACTTTCAAAGTTCAAAGGCAGTGATAAATTTTTATTTTCAGCATTCTCGCAATATAGCGTCAAAGAAACATTGGACTTCTTTCATTCACGAGGTATGAAAACCAAAACAGAAGAAGGTCAACGTATTTTCCCACTTTCAAATAAGGCGGAGTCTGTGTGGAAAGTTCTCATAGAAAATATGAAAGACAATGTTCACGGTGGTAGTAACCCTGTAGTCATTCGTAATAATGCAGAGGTTGTGGGGTTTGAAATATTTAATTCTGTAAACCTGGGGGTTGGAAGCGAGCACCAAAGAAGGATGAAGGGGGCTTGCGAGTGCGACTGGCGCGAGCACGAGGAATTTCCTAGCAAGGAAATATCCGTGCCCCTGAATTCTTCTTTGGTGCGAAGCGTCACGCCCCCAAAAAGGGCAAGTAACAAAATCATCAGAGCTGTCAGACTATTGAACGGTGAAATCATCCGTGCCAATTCATTTATCCTAGCAACTGGTGGAAAATCTCACCCAGAAACTGGTTCTACTGGAGACGGTTTTGAGTGGCTTGCAAAGCTTGGTCATACAATATCACCACCATTCGCTGCTCTAGTGCCTATCACAGTTAGCGATCAATGGGTAAAGAATCTTTCAGGTGTTTCTATATCTAATGCAAAGATAACTCTATTACAAAATGATTTGAAAGTTGGTGGAAAGAATCAGATCAAGCGTGGAAAAATACTTTTCACTCATTTCGGTTTATCTGGACCAGCAATATTAAATATGAGTTCAGAAATTTCTGAATTATTGAAATACGGTGAAGTAGTCATATCTTTGGACCTATTACCAAATCATGATTATAGTACTCTGAATGAAGCTTTGCAGGATCTATTCAAGAAGCAAAGTAATAAGAAATTCAAAAATGCTATTACAGATATTATTCCGGCATGTTTCGTACCTGTTATTCTGGAGAAATCTGGTATTACGAGTGAGACATTCTGTCACAGTGTTACTAGAGAAGAGAGACTCGTTCTCATCAAAATATTCAAAGATATTCGTATACACCCAACTGGTATACTTGGTGAAGATAAAGCTATTATCACATCTGGCGGAGTCGCGTTGAAAGAAATTGATTTTCGTACTATGAGATCACACATTATCCCAAATCTATATTTAATTGGTGATGTATTGAATATCGATAGACCTTCTGGTGGTTATAGTTTGCAACTTTGCTGGACGACAGGTTGGGTTGCTGGGAATAGTGTGCAAAAAGATACACTGTAGAATATTTGACCAGATTTCTCTAAATAATTTTTGATAGCATACTCTTATATCTCTTATATTTTAACAACTGCAAACTTCCAATATGCAGCCCCAAAATATATTCCACCATAAGCTAAGTTTAGATAACGCACACAGCAATAATATACCGCTTTCCCAAATGGATTATAAATCATTGGAAAACCACCGCAACTATTTGTTTGTCCGAGGCCCTCAATAAACTCTTTTCCAGGGAGCGTACCAGAACCTGTTAGTCCTCCTGTTGGTACTACAATATTTGGATATTGATTGAATAGAGCTTCTACTTCAGAACTTATAGCCGAACGATACCCATGCTCTTCTGCATAATTATCAATTGTACCCTTGATCGAATTACTATTTATCATTGAAAGTTGATGAGTAATAGGATCTAGGACTGTAGTATTAATCTTGAGAAAACGAACCGTAACATCTTTTTGCCCCTGTGGTAAAGAATTTCTAATTGAATCGTCGATATACGAGCTATTGGCAGAACTATAGTCCACATTAACTAGGTATTGGTCTGGCGTGAAGTTGACGTAGAAATTATTTGATCCTTTTGCTTTGTCAGTTGGAAGAAGATCTATTTGTTCAGCCACGAATATTGGTGAGATGGTATCTTTAATAAGCACGATATATGCTGGGTAATTATACAAAAAATTTGATATTGGTAATGCACTAGTAACAATATGTGATGCACCGATTGATGGAAAGAATGTTGTATATGTTCTATTATCACCATTTGCTTCATTATTTTTCGATGGAGAAGCAGTTTGAACCATTGAACCAAGTGCACCAACTGGAATTTTCTTAGTTTTAATATTTAATGCGAATACTGGATAATAGTTTAGTAACGACGTAGTTTCTTGCAGATCTGCTGGTCGATAACCATCCGTACGCATAAGACAAAATAGCCATATTGCTAATGATTCTGGTGTATTTGAAAGATTAGATAATGAACAAGAAGATAGTGCTTGTGATGAAAAATATTTTTTTACACTATTAACACCACCTGCAAAACTGATTATCTTTACATCGAGAACCTTTTGTCCTGTATTTGAACCCGGTTCCATAAATAAGCCCATTCTTATATTATTGTCACGCATTGACTCATCTATACCAAGATTGGTTAATAAACATTCAATAGGAATGCTATAATTCATAGTAAAACTCCCATGTATTGCTGGTATCAAAATACCATCACTAGTGAAATCAGTAGTGAGCGGCGTCGAAGAACCATTTATCCTTGAACAACCTGTCAAATCTGGAGAAGCTAGAGAAGGTTGTAGTGGAATAGTTGTTGATGCCACATTACTATTCTGGCTAGCACCCAGATTGGCACCAGAACTAGTATTCGTAGCATTGGTATATTGACCAGCATTCTGGTTTGGATTGGTATTCGCTGTATTGCTACCAAGATTACTCAAATAACTATTATAAAATGAACCTGGTACGTAGGTATTAGTGTTTGATGCTTGACTACCTGTAGAGTTCGAGTTTGGTATACACCTATATCCTGTAGGACATACTACTGGCGCTGCAGTCTGAACTATTGGTATACAGTTATATCCTACAGGGCAGCCAGGAACTGTATTTGCTGCATGTGCAGAGGAACAGGCTAGAGTGAGGGAGAATAATAGAGATATGGTGGCGATGAATTTTTTCATAAGAATTATTAATTGATTATTAAATTATTTGATTACTTAATTATTATTAATGCGTGTTTGTAATATATGTAAGTATTATAGCGTGAAATATGTATTGTTGGCAATTTGGGTGTTATAAGTGTCGCAGCAAGATAATAAGTATGCAGGTTGGTATCCTAGTTAACTTATTTTCCAACATAAATAATAGGTTTTAAATAAAAAAACGCACAAATCGAATTGTGCGCATAATGAAAAACTAATTACTTATTTTTTCATCAAATCAGGATCCCAGTTTTTTCTTTTCAAAACTTCCCGAAGACGTTCTGCCGTATCCTTATGAACATGTGACCTTGAATGTTTCCTATCAAGTCCCCACCGTTTCGCTTTACCATTACCCTCACGAACAAATATCTGGATCTTCAGCCCGCCACCAGAACGTGCCGTCCTGAATTCTTCGATGATCTTGAAGTTTTTACATTCCCACATTGGAAGAGGTTCGCTACCCTGACAAGGGACTTCAGGATCAATATTTGAACCTTCCAGCTTGTCAGAAACTATTTCATTTGAGAGCTGATCACCTCCAGTATAGATATACCAACGAGTTCTGTTAACCATAAAAATGCCTTTGAAACATGACGTGTTGTTTGTACTTTTATTACATAGTAACACTCATCTTAGTAATTGGCAATATTATCCTAATTTGTTTTTCAACAATTGCAGCTTTTGGGTACGCGAAAGTCTTTTGAGTGCAGCCTCCCTAGACCGAGCTTTTGAAAGAGTTCTGTGCTTCTCAGAATAAACCAATACCACAGGCCGACGTATCTTTGTATAATGTGCGCCAGCTTTTGCATGATTATGTTCATGGAGACGTTTCTCAATATTATTCGTACAGCCAACATAGAGAGTGTCATCGGAACAGCGAAGAATGTATGTGTGGTGCATAGAGTTAATTATAACATCATAATTATATAGATCAGTCATACGCTTTGTCTTTCTATTGCCTTCAGGTTGAACTAGTAAGGATTTCTTACTAGTTGAACTTTCGACCAATTCCATTTCCTTATAAATATTTTCTAAATGAATCGTAATATTTTGTGGTATTGTTTCAAAAAGATGCAGCAATAAATAGCTGAGGCACTATATTTACTGAATCAATCCCATTTTCTTGTCATGTATCAATTCTGATTGATAGTGTCCAATGATCGGAAGAAGGTTAGATACATAACCAGGATCCATACATCTCTTCAATATTGGAACACTACTTGCACTCGTCTGTTCAAACTGTACAGAGTTAAGTAATGCTAGAAATTCTGTATTCTTTACGTCGCTATTCTTGTAGAAATTGACGTACTTGGTATCCCACTGATTGAGTCTTGCCAATGTCCCATTCCACCAGTAAACCTGATTGGTTCCTGGATGATCTGCATATGCAAAATATGATTCAAAATTATTAAGACTGAATGCATACTGAGTAGGAACATACAATCTAGAATTACTTGTATATAGATCATTGTGTATTCCCTGTGACAATTGTTGCTCATTTCTTCTTTTGGCTTCGCCCAATGTTATCGAATCTTTACAGAAATTCGTAGATGCAGAAGATACTTCAACTATGCCGAACAGATTATTGACTGTTACCCATGGATTGTTATACGGCTGATTCTTGTAAGCTTCACCTATTATACAAGCCTGCTTTTGTAATAATACAGGATCAATAATACCTTCATTTGCTTTAGCTGCAGTCTGACTGATCGGACCAGTAGCAGTTGATAGAATTGGTCTAGATTGACTTGAACCAATCCCTTCTCTTGCAATAACACCAGGACAATACGGATCTGTTATTGTGTAACTACCGACAGGTTCCCCAGTTGCATCGAATGGTATAGCTGGATTCAATACGATAGGTGCATTAGTCGCAAAATTGTCTATACAACCATATGGAGTTGTCAATTGATTGTAGAATCTACCTGGACCACAAGCAGACTTGACTTGCTGTCCTGCGGCAGGAGAATAATATGCATAGATATTCCCTCCAGCACCTCTAGCTGTAGAAGGATAAACTACGGCACTAGTCGTTGTCCAAGTCGTCGGTGCCCTCGCAATGATAGCATCGAGCTGTGCACCAACACTGAGCGCTGTAGGAGTAGAAGTTGAATATACATATGAAGTAGTACTCGTAGCAGTCGTACTTGCGTAGAGTGTACTCCATGACTGATTTCCACCCAGACTGGCGCCTGCATTGTTATTTGGAGGTCCACTATTCAAACCACCAAAATAACTATTGTAATACGAACCTGGTACATAGGTACTAGCTGCAGTTCCTGTATTAGCTGCATTACCTGCATTCTCAGTACCACTAGTGCTCGAATTGAGTCTACAGATATAGCCTGTAGGACATATTGGTGCAACAGTTTCTACTGTTCTAGTACAGACATAGCCTTGTGGGCAGCCAGCTACAGTGTTTGATGCATGAGCATAAGAACCTGCGAGAGTTAGTGAAGCTAATAGAGCTAGGGTGGCTATAGATTGTTTCATATTAGTTTAATATTAATAGAGATGGTAATAAATTATTAAATTATTTGATGACTTAATTGTTATTAATGTGTGTTTGTAATGTGTAAGTATTATAGTGTGATTGATATATTGTTGGCTAATCAGTTGTTATATGTGTGGTGCATAGAGTTAATTATACTCCTAATGCCCTTCACTCTGCCAATCTTTTATCGCTTGAACAGGATGGACAAGCATGACAACATTCAAAGTTAGATTGTCACGCACCCACCACAAACAACCAAGTTCCATAACAATGATCATTACTACAATGATCCATACCTTTGTAAATCTAGCAATTAGAAAACCAATAGCCATCATTCCCACATCACAAACTGAATTGAGTACACTGTCACCCACATAACCTAGTGCAATAGTAGCCTCTCTATATCGATTGATGATAAGTGGTGAATTTTCCAATAGTTCCCAGCCTGCTTCTAATATGAGGGCTATGAGAAACCAATATTTTCTAGGAAATTTATCCTGAAGACGTTTTGGTAAGCGGCTCGCAATAAACCAGAGAAAACCATAAAAAAGCATTCCGTGAATAATATGTGAAAAAGAATATGCATCAGCAACTCTCTGAGAATTTTCACTAGACCAAACATCATTATCCCACCAACCAAAATGACCATCAGGCCCTAGTAGTGAACGTCCAGACATTAGTTCCAGAACCGCAACTATTGCAAAAACAATGATGCAACTCAATATAATGAATCGATGTTTGTATATAAATGCTCCAATCTGTTTAATAACTTTCATCATAATATGTATGTATTATTTTAGCATGATTCGAATATGAATAATCAACTACGATTCACGCTTTGCCACATAGTTCCTAGTCAATTTCAAAGTCAACTTACCTCTGAGCTTACCTCCACTTTCTTTTGATTCCATAAAGCGTATAGCTTCTTTCAATTCTTCAATTGATTCACTAGATTTAGCTAATCTTCTTGTATTTAGAGTGTAACCATTTACAAGATATTCCCTCAAAATCTTTGTGGCCCAAATGCGGAATTGCGTGGCTTTTTTTGAATTAATCCTATACCCTACAGCTATAATCGCGTCGAGGTTATACATATCTACCAACCTTTTGATACGACGCCCATTCTCATTTTGAACTAGAAAGGATTCCTTTCTAGTTGAATCTTTCTCTAATTCATTATCTTTATATATATTAACAAGGTGAAATGAAATATTCTGTGGGGTAGTATCAAACAATGTAGAGATCTGATTCCTATTGGCCCAAACGGTGTCCCCCTCAATATCTGCTCGTAATTCTGTATTTCCTTTTTCATTTGTGTAAATAACAATCTTATCGCTAATAACTTTTTTATTCATACATATTTGGATTAATTAATAACTTCAATCAAAAAATGCCCTCTTGGGCTGAAAATTATTTGATTGAGACCAAACCACATAGTCTCGAGATACATGACCTGAACATACGTTAGTAAACCAATTGTACTACAACAACTATTCTTGGCAACTACTTCCCCAATTCCAATACTTCATCAATCCTGATTTGCTTCACAAATTCTGGTACATGACTTACCAAGATCATGGCGCCTTCATACTGATCTAGAGCTTTTGCAATAACTGGAATATGTCGAAAATTTATATGATTGGTTGGTTCATCGAGTATGAGTAGTCCAGGTTTTTGCAGTACAAGACGAGCAAAAGCTACCAAGCCTTTTTGACCTTCTGAAAGTGAGCCAATCTTTGTATGTATTGTATCTGCCGTGATCAAGAAACTTGCAGCTACAGCACGGAGTTCTGTTTCGATGAGACGCCCTTCTGTAGCTCGCACGATCTCTTCAAGTGATTCATATACAGTATCATTGAAATCCATCATAGAAAAATCTTGACGATAATAGCCGATACGGACGGATGGGGCTATTTTTACTGCACATTTGACCATTCGCAAGCGAGAGGAAGTGACTCCGGAACGAACGGTGTCGGCTTCTGCTGAAGCCGCACCTCCTTCTCCCTCGCCTTCGCTCAGTCCGAAAGTCGTTCCTGACTCACTTCCTCTCCCTTGCTCAATTCGATGTGAATTAACAATTGCTTCCAACAACGTCGACTTCCCTATACCATTCGGCCCACTCAAAAGTAAGTGTTGTCTACGTCTAAGTTTGATATTACAAGTTCTATTTACAAGCTTATGCGTTTTCGGACTCATTACAGAGTATTTTGAAATCGAAATTATATCTCCGATAATATCCATCTGTGCAGGAATAATAAATGGTTTGATAGTTTTATCCTCTTTTCTAACATCGACTATTTCCTCTGAAAGTTCTTCAGCCTTTTCTCGCATACGTTTTGCAACAAGACGCATCTGACCACCTTTCATAGCGAACATATTGGCTTGTTCTTTCTTTGCTTGGATTTCTTTTCCAAGACGGGCATTCTCGCGATTTTCTGCATCGATACGTAAAGAGATCTGCTCCACAACGTCTTTGTAGTCACCAACATACTGCTCAACTTTTTTTGTATGAACATCTAGATATAAAACTCCATGTGTAAAAGCGTTGAGGAATTCTGCGTCATGAGAAATGACCAAACAGGTTTTCTCATAATTTACCAAAAATTGTGTTAGGTGTTCTATACCAGCTTTGTCTAGATTGTTTGTTGGTTCATCGAGTAAGAGAATATCTGGATCTTGAATGAGAGCTGAAGCTAATAGAAGTCGTGCTTGTTGGCCACCAGAGAATGTTTTTATGGGACGATCTTTCAAATCTACAACACCGATATCACTTCGCACCGAATGTGCATCTGGAGACACGGATATTTTCCTGCTGGAAAATTCCTCGTGCTCGCTCTCGTGCGACCCAGTAGGCGATTCCGCTGAATCGTCTCGCAAGGTCTCCATCTCCACATTCGGTGCTTTGTTCTTCGGTAAATGCAGATTCACCACCTCTAACACTTCATCTATCCGTGGATCGAGATCATAAACCTTTTCTTTGAAACATTTTGCAAAGAACTCACGAACAGAAAGTTCTAGATCAGCACGTGGCATGACTTGTCGCGCAGTAGCTATAGTTGCTCCATCTGATATGTGTATCTCACCTGACTCTGTTTTGTAGATATTTTCAATATTGGCATTTTTTCCTGATTCGGCTGCACCCAGAATAAGACCGAATATCGTAGTCTTCCCAGCGCCATTTTGACCCATTATGGTGATCTTTGTACCTTTTCGCACAGTAAAGCTAACCTCGCTCAATATAGGCTTATTCTCGCCCCATTCAAAGGACACATCATCGAAGCGGATGATGGTACTGTGTCCTGCGAAGCGTCCTCGCGAAGCAGGATCCGCAGAAAACTCTGCTTTTGTTGATCTTTTGCCTTTTGCCATATGAGGATATACATTAGCATTTCTTGACTATTTAATAAACAAAAAATAGTAAGTATAGACATAACAAATATTCTATGTTAACCTTTTTCCGAACACGAGTTCAAAAGGATAATAAAATAAATAGAGAAAATGTATGAATAGTATAACTATCAATGAAGGAGACCACTTCAGTGACGGCAATGCAACATTCAATGTATATGGAAAAGTAAAAGACAAACCAACGATTTGGAATGTCCTCCAATCTATACCAGGAAGCATGACTGCAAGGCCTCGCATTGTTGAGATGTCCGAGGATAAGATCAAGAAGATTATAGAGGAGAAGGTAGGCAATCATGGCGTACGTCAGATGACAACCGTTGGCTACATGCCGGGTGAGCGTAATATCAATAAATGCCAGCACAAAGACTCTAGAAAGGCACTGCATTTCCATATTTAGACCGATCGAGAGCCCCGCTAAATTGACTTAGCTACGCAAAAACTCTTCTAGCCAGTTCAGATAATGAACTGGCTTTTTATTATCCATATAAACGATACTAGGATTTGGACTTCTTTTGTAATTTTTCCAATGTAACCAATAGAGGCGAACCTATAAAAATAGAAGAATATGTTCCAACAGCGATACCTACTATGAGAACCAAAGTAAAATGTTCTGTTGAAGAACCTCCAAGTATGTAGAGTACGACTAGAGCCAATAGAGTAGTCATCGAGGTATTGATAGATCTTGTAAATGTCTGGCTGATACTTTCACCTACTATCTCACTAAATTGTTTATTCGAGGAACTATTTTTCAAATTTTCACGAACCCTATCAAAAACAACGATAGTATCATGTACAGAGAAGCCAAGCACAACTAGTAGAGCTGTAACGAACAATGTATCAACTTCATATCCAGCATAATGACCAAGAACTGAAAATACACCTGCAGGTATGATCACATCATGAACCAATGCAACTATAGCTGTCAGACCATATTTCCATGATGATACAGGTTCTGATACTTTTCTGAATGCAAAAGTTATGAATAGAACAATTCCGATGATAACCAATAGAATTGAAATGTATGCTTTTCTAAGAGCTTCTGCACCTAGTACTGGACCGATAGAATCAAATGAATTGATCACCGGCTGTGTAGTACTAGCTCCAGAACTTGCTATATTTTCACCTATCATAAGAGCTTCCAAAACTTTTCCTTTTTCATTCTGATCAATAGCCTTCATACGAACAACGAATTTCTGCTCACCATCCTTACCAATACTTGGACGAACAGATACTGCAGGATCTATCAATTTCAAAGCTGATTCTACAGTTGCTTGATCAGGTCTGTCTGATGGATATGAAATATCTATGATCGACCCTCCACTAAAGTCTATACCAGGCCTGAGACCCCAGACAGATAGAGACAACAGAGACGCAACCGTCAATATTATTGATGCAATGTAGAATATTTTTCTGTATTTGATGACAAACATATTGTTTTAATTTTTACTCTTCCTAAATCCATTACTTACCAAAAATTTAGTAAATCTCGTAGTTTCAAGAGGTGCAACTGCATATAATAGCAATCGTGATACGGTGATCGCTGTAAACATACTAACCATGACGCCGACAACGAATACTAGAGCAAAACCTGTGACTATCGATGTGCTACCTACGAAATAGAGCACAAACCCTGTAATAAAACTGGATATATTGGAATCTCGAATAGATGTCCATGCCCTAGCAAAACCTTCATGCATTGCATCAGAAATATTTCGTCCTCGATCTAACTCTTCTTTCATACGTTCAAAAATAAGAATATTGGCATCTACTGCCATGCCTATCGATAGAATGAATGCTGCTATACCTGCTGCAGTAAGAGTTACCGGAGACATCACTCCTTGTATGGATGCCATGAGGCCATAAAATAGTATTGCTGCCAATCCCCAACCCCAGTGATATCTCATCGCCAGGAACATGAGGATGATACAGAAAATGATAACTACTG
>CAIPHR010000044.1 GCA_903864905.1 uncultured bacterium | reverse complement strand
CAAAATTTTATACAAAAAATAAAAGAAAATAAGTTTGCTACTGTTGTTACGACTCTATTGATCATAATAGTAGCTTTTATTTTTCTAGTAATCATAGGTAATACTTATTCTAATAGTTTGGGGACTTATCAGTCTGGTAGTATGGCAAGATATTCTAATTCTAATGTAGATTTCTATTCAAAATCATATAGTCCGACATCTATAGCTCCTATCGGTAGTTCTGCTAGCCAAGCACAGATCGCTGTTGCAGAAAAAAAGATAGTGAAAGAAGGATCACTTTCTATTCTCGTTAACAAAGTAGATGATACTTCAAATAGCATAAAGACTGTAGCCCAATCAGTGGGTGGATCATTGGATTCGATCAATATCTATAATGTTACAGATACAACAAAATCTGGATCTATGGTGATAAGAGTACCTAATGATAAATTTGATGAAGTGATGAATAATATAAGGAAATTGGCCGTTAAGGTAAATAATGAGCAGGTAAATACTACTGATGTTACTGCAAGATATGTGGATATGGAGGCAAATCTTACGAATTATCGTGCCGTAGAGAAGCAGTATATTTCTATATTACAATCAGCAAAAAATGTTACAGATACACTAGCTGTTTATGAAAAGTTATCTGAAGTAAGGGGAATGATAGAGACAACTCAAGGGCAGATCAATTATCTTTCTCGTCAGGTTTCTATGTCGACGATCTCTATTGATATGACTTCTGAGGCTGATGTTACAGTCTTTGGTATTGTATGGAGACCACTCACAGTTTTGAAACAATCATTCAGATCATTTTTGGTAGATATGACAGCAATATCAGACGGCATAGTAATTTGGGCTTTCGTTTTGCCTGGTATTTTGATCAGATTGGCTATATTGGCCTTGGTAATTATGGTAGTTATGAAGATTTATAAGTTTCTCAGAAATAAATATAAAGCTAGGATTCAAAAAATATAGTTTTATACTGTATATACCTTGACAAACAAAGTGACCATGTTATAATATGATATGTAAAGCTCTACTGTTGAGCTATAGGAAAGTTCATTATGAAAAAATATACATGGTTGGTTGTTCTAACGGTGTTGGCAACTGTACTGTCGGGTTGTGCATTCTACGTGCGGCCAATCGGACCGCCGGTTGTTGCTATAGGTGTAGGTCCACCGGCACCTCTTGTGGTATCGGTCGTCCCAGATGCATATATTTGGGACGGGTATGAATACGTGGGGTGGTCAGGTGACCGGTACGTATACTGGAACGGCGGCGTATGGATAGGGTGCAATGACGTCGTCACTGGTCGGTTCCATGGTTGGACCGGGAGGAATCCCTACTACCGGAGTCATGCGGCGCCCTATCGTAGAGGATATGCGCCAATCCACCGAGGCGGTGGAGGTGGTCCTCCTCGCCATAGATAAACACAAATCCTTTCCTTAAGTAAGCGAAGGTAGCCCGATCAGAGTGATCGGGCTTTTCTTTTGATAAATTTAATATATTCATTCTAATATTTGGTATATATTACTTGTATAGTTTGCTATAATTGATTGTGGGGAAAGAATCTAAATCCCCAACAAATAAATGACTGGTAGGTATAAAGTAAGGTCGATAGTTTTTTTTATATTTTTATTAAATATAATGTTTTTTTCTGTTGCATATGTTGCATCTGCAGCAACTGGCGAGGTTCAGTTTAGTATAAGTTCTCAATATACGTTTGGTACTGCTGGTAGCTATACTAGCAATGGAAATGTGTATTCAAAAGTTTTTGACGGAGATTATCTTACATGGTGGGACGCTCCTAATGCAAACGGTGGTTATGTTGGAGTAGACCTCACTGTGCCAGCAAAAGTTACGACCGCTCTTATTGCGCCACGTCTCGGTTATTCGACAAGACTTTTTGGAACACTTATACAAGGAGCAACAGTGAGCTCTTCTACTGGTCCATGGACAACTCTGTATACCGTTCCAAGTTATCCACCACATTATCCAGCGAGACAATACGCCTCTTTTCCAATAAATACAGGTAGTCAGTATTATCGATATTATAGGATTGTTCCACCAAATGGAGCTTATGGGGCAATTGCTGAACTTCGTTTTGTAGGTGTTGCTTCTAGTACTACGCAATATATACCAGTAGTTCCAGTTGTGAGTCCTTCTGGAGGAAGGTATGCCGTACCAACTGTTATCTCGATAACGAGCTCAACAACTGATGCTGTTATATATTATACAGTCGATGGAACTACACCGACTTGGAGTGGTGGAGCGGCTCAAGGTACTACAAAGTTGTATTCTGGTCCTATAGTAGCATCTTCGTCTGCAACAACTACAGTAAAAGCTATAGCAGTTAGTAGTGGAACTTATGTATCCGATGTATCGACTGCATATAATTTTTATATTTCCCCATCAATCGTACCAGTAATAGATTGGAATGATACTTCTGGACATCCGATAGAAGGTCACGATGGAGGAATTAGTTATTTTAATGGTAGATATTATTGGTATGGAGAGAATTTTAATAATATACCTAATGAAGTTGAATTAGTTGGAATTCAGGCATATTCCTCAACTGATCTATTGAATTGGAAAAATGAAGGATTGGTAGTTTATACTGCTGCGGCATACAAACTACGTCGTCCTCATGTGATATACAATGCAACAAGTAGTCTGTATGTTATGTGGGCAAGAAATGCCAATAATGGACGTTTTTTTATTGCAACATCAACAACTCCAAATGGTAGTTTCACAATAACTACTTCTTCATATTATGCACCTGGAGGTTATGGTAATAATGATATTGATCTATTTAAAGATACTGACGGTACAGCTTATGTAGTCTTCACTTCAAATGATAGTACGAAGATTATTATTTATAAATTGTCAGATGACTATCTTTCTATTACAGGATCAGTAAATATTTCCGCTGCAAATGCAAGCAGGGATGCTCCAGCAATGTTCAAGAGGGGAAGCGTGTATTTTCTAGTTTCTTCAGGACAAAATAGTTGGACGTCTACAAATGTAAAGTATTCTACAACTACTAGTCCTCTTGGTACGTGGTCATCTCTTACGAATCCATTTCAGGTTGCAACTGAGAATTCTACAACTGGTTATAATACGATTAGCTCCGATGTGATACATGTAACAGGGAGAACAGATGGATATATTTATGCTGGAGAAAGATATGATGCATCGGGTGCGACGACAGGTAGTCTATATAATAGTAAATTTGTTTGGTTACCAATAGTATTTCCGACTGCTGGGACCATGACTATATCTTGGCAACCTAGTTGGGATCTAGATAGCACATTTACAAGCTCAGTTTTGCCAACTGCGGCGAGTAGTATAAATGTAGTCAAAACCAGTTCTTCTGAAGCTACTATATCTTGGACAAATAATGAAACGACTGGCTACTCTTTGTATCTAGACCGAGCTTCCGATATCAATTTTACACAGAATGTTACATCAAGAGTTTTGACTGAAGGAAATCAGACATATGCTGATACTACTGTAGCTGCTGGTAATGTGTATTATTATCGTACTAGGACTGTAAATGCTGCTGGAACAGCTAATTCAACAACTGGAATTGCGAATTATTCTTTGGCATCTGATGTTATACCTCCAACGGTTAGCTTGCTTTCTCCATCATCCAATGCGGTTATTATTGGAAAAAATGTATTACTTTCGGCAACTTCATCTGATGATATTGCAATATCATCTGTATATTTTTATGTGAATAATATATTTGTAGGATCAGCAGTGAGTACAACATCATCGAGTAATGATTTTTATTGGGATTCTACTACTATTTCTGATGGCACATTTCCATTGGTTGCTGTAGCAATAGATGGAGCAAATAATGAAGCTACGACTAGTCCCATAAATATAGTCGTTTCCAATAACGTTCCGATGCTGTTCACTTCTACGTCTACTATTTTACAAAATTCAACAAGCACTATAACTCTTACTGGCAATGCTACGTCTTGGACAGCTGGAAGTCCCGGTACTCCAACTTTTACTGTATCTGGTGGCAGTGGTGCGAGTATTGTTTCTCAAACTGTTGTGAGCGCAACCACTTCTACTATTGTTCTAGGAGCTGGAACGGCTGTAGGTAGTTTGAGCATCCACGATCCATCAACTAGTGTTATAGCGACGATAACAGTTGTGGCTGATAATGTGGTGCCAATAGTTGATCTCACCGCACCAGCAAATGGTGCAACTCTGACCGGTACTGTGACATTGACAGCCAGTTCTAGTGATAATGTTGGTATTGCATCTGTACAGTTTAAACTTGATAGCAGCGTCAATATTGGTGCTCTCGGTACAACATCTCCATATTCTATATCATGGTCAACCATAGGAACCTCAAATGGTAGTCATACAATAGTTGCTGTTGTTTCTGATATGGCACAAAATCATAGTACTTCAACTGTTGCTTCTGTTATAGTCAATAATGCTGGACTATCATCTATTACAACTCTCGCTCCGAGTGCTACATCGACATTCTCGATAGTTTTTAATGGCTCGGTAACTAATGATGGTGGTGCAAGTACTACGGTTAGGGGTTTTAACTATGGTCTATCTACGTCGTATACTGCTTCAACTACTGAATCTGGAGCATTCAATATAGGTACGTTTTCGACTACTACTACAGGATTATCTTGTGCTACTACATATCATGTTCGAGCTTTCGCAACCAATCTGAGTGGAACGGCTTTTGGTAGTGATAAAACATTTACAACTCTTACTTGTCCAGTCGCCAATGTTTCTGGTGAGGTACAATATAGTGTCTCTCCTGCATATCAGTTCGGGCTCACTCCTAGTTATCTGAATATTGTTACGCATGTTCCGTCATATGCATTTGATGGGGACACATTAACTTGGTGGGATACTACTGCCACAAATGGTGCATATATCGGTTTGGATCTGACTGTACCAGCACAAGTTACACGAATGAGAATAGCGCCACATCATGGATATACTGTCCGAATATATGGCGCAACACTTCAAGGGTCGAATGCAACGAGTTCGAATGTTGGTCCATGGACAAATATATACACTATTCCTCCATATCCACCATATTATGCACAAAAGCAATTGAATGAAATCCTAATAGATACGGGTGGAGCAGCATATCGATATTATCGTTTGGTTATGGCCAATGGAATAAATGGACACGTAGCCGAGCTTCGACTCATCGGTCTATCTGGAACTACTACACCATATCTTCCTGTAGCACCAACAATATCTCCAACTGGTGGCCGTTATGATCTTCCAGTGAAGGTGAGGATTAGTGATATTACTACCGATGCCTCTATCTATTATACGACCGATGGTTCAGTGCCAACTTTTAGTGGAGGTTTACCTCAAGGAACAACAGTCCAATATAGTGGACCATTCATAGTTAGTAATGTAGCAACTACAACGGTTCGAGCTATCTCAGTAAGTAATGGGACTTTCGTATCTGAACTTTCTGATTCCGCACAATTTTATATATCAACTGATTATAAACCAGGTCAAGATTGGTTAGATACAACTGGGCATTTGATCGAGTCACATGACGGAGGGCTCGGGTATTTCAATGGCAAATATTATTGGTATGGACAAATATTCAATGGAAATGACCCTGAAAATGAATCTGTTGGTATCTCTGCGTATTCTTCTCCTGACCTAATAAACTGGAAGGATGAGGGTCCTATAGTTTATCTCGGAAGAACACATTTACTGGAACGTCCACACGTTATATACAATGATACGACGCATAAATATGTTATGTGGGCCCACAATATCATCAGTTATCCAAATTCACGGGCATATATAGCATATAGTGATACGCCAACAGGTCCGTTTACACTTTCTAGTTCAACATATAACCCAGATGGAATGGGACTAAATGATATGAATCTTTTCAAAGATACTGATGGCACAGCTTATGTACTATATTCAAATGGTAATAATACAAAGTTCGTAATATCACAGCTTACGTCTGATTATCTCGGTACAATAGGTACGAATATTACACCAGCAATATTGGTGAATCGTGAGGCGCCTGCAATGTTCAAAAGAAATGGTGTTTATTATTTGATGACATCAGGTGTCACTGGTTGGCCACCAAATCTGAACAAGTATTCAACATCAACTAGTGTTCTTGGTACATGGTCTAGTCCAGTAAGTCCTTTCCAGGTAAGTGAACTTCAGAATGTGAATACAAGCTATAGTTCTCAAACTACTGATGTACTCACTATTTCAGGGAGGACTGATGCTTATGTATATATAGGTGATAGAAATGATAATTCGAGTTATATAGGAGGTTCACTCTATAATAGTCGACATATTTGGTTACCTATGATATTTGATGGAGCAGGGAATATGTCTATTAGTTGGTATCCAAATTGGAATTTGAATACATATTTTACAACATCAGCATATCCAGGAGCTGCGACTGGGTTGAGTGTTGGTGCAACAAATAGTGAAGTTGATATTTCATGGACAAATAATGCAACTACGTCTTTCACTCTCTTTGTTGATCGTGCTACAGATAGTGGCTTTACTCAAAATGTTGTTTCTGATTTAGTCGCTAGTACAACTACTTCATATGTTGATACATATAATTATAGTCCAAGTACGACCTATTATTATAGGATTAGGACTTTGACTGGAGCTGGAACTACTAACTCGGCAACAGCTTCTACTGTAGTTCCTGAGGTCACACCGCCAACTTACACTCTCTCGTACGCCGCAGATTCTAATGGAACATTGACTGGTAGCACAACGCAGGCAGTTACAAGCGGTGGAAATGGTATACAAGTCACGGCTGTACCCAATACTAATTATCACTTCACTACTTGGTCTGATGGAGTACTCACCGCTTTTCGTACAGATACCAATATTACTCAGGGGATTACTGTCACGGCGAGTTTTGCTTTGACGGTTGTTGCTCCAGATCTATCAGCACCAATAATATCTTCAGTTGTTATAACTCCTGGTACCAATTCATTTACAGCAGCATGGACAACGGATCAGGCCGGTTCAACAAAAGTATTATATGGTCTTACCTCCAGCTATGATCTATCAACCACTGAAACAGATATTTCTTCTAGGGTATCGTCACACAACACAGCTGTAAATACATTATCACCATGTACTCTGTATCATTATCAACTAATCTCTACTAACTCTACTGCGATCATCGGTTCTACTACAGACGGTACTATTATGACTACTGGGTGTAGAGGCAAATCAGCAGTTTTGTCTACGTCCGAGCAAACTATAAGTAATGCTGTTGGTGGGCAAATAAGTATTGATAAGTTATCTCTAAATATCCCTTCGGGATTTTCAGCAACTTCTAGTCTTGTTTTTCAAGCAAAGAAGTTCGATGCAAATACTTTTATCTTATCTTATGGAGTACCAAGTAATACATCTATAGTAGGGAGTAGTGTTGTTGAATTGGAAGCATTAAGTGATGTTAGTACAACAGTTTCTTCATTTTTGAGCGACATCGAAGTCGTGATGACATATTTGGCAGGAGATATAACAAATATTGATGAGGACAGTCTCCAAATATGGAGATATGATGGATCATCATGGTATGCATTAAGTGATTGTAAGATCAATAAGACAAGTCGTTCAGTCACATGTTATACGTCACATTTTTCTGATTTTGCACTTTTTGGTACACCTATAACACCTGTAGTTGTTCCAGAACAGGTTCCTGTCATAGCAACAAATACGAACTATTCAAGTTCACATAGTAGTGGTTTTGTTTCGTATGAGGCTCTAAAGAAAATACTAGGTCAATCAGCTTCGACAACTGCATACCTCAATTCTTATGCTGCTTTGCATGGCATAAAAAGTAATAATTTGGCTATGCAAGGATCAAGTACAGCGGTCATAAATACAGGGTATAAATTTAATAGAATGCTCTCATTAAATTCTATTGGAGAAGATGTGCGATCATTGCAGAAATATCTGAATAGTCACGGCTTTACTGTTTCTATGGTTGGTTCAGGATCAATAGGAAAGGAGACTAATATTTTTGGAATAAAGACAAAATCAGCATTAATTTCATTCCAGATAAAACATGGGATATTACCAGCCACAGGAACATTTGGCCCAAAGACGACAAAGTATATAAATAATACTATTTAGTGGGAATTAATAAATTTCCAAATAGTATTAGGGCTCCGAACTGGGGCTATTTTTTTTGCACTATTTTACATAAGAGGTTGTACGAGTTTACATTTTCAGTATTTTCTTTCATTTATCTGATTTTTCTGTATAATCAACACATGGGACAAAGTAGTGCAAATAATGATAAAAATGGCAATAAGATGCCAAAAGGTACAAAGAAGTCTGGTATGCCACGGATGAGTTTTCTGAATATTATTTCTGTTGTTATTCTTTCTTTCTTACTTATATCAGGTATATACGCAGAGATGTCAACTAGATCGAGTACAACATCTCTAGTTTCTCTTTCATTGATAGCGCAGGATATAGAAAAGGGAAGGATTACTTCTGTAGATGTTCAAGGAAATAGTATCATTGCTATATATTCTGATAAATCAGTGAAGACTGCCATGAAGGAATCGGATGCTTCAATTACTGAGAGTTTCTCTAGACTAGGAGTATCTACAGCAGTTCTAGCATCAACAACGATAACGATAGAGAGTCCAAGTGGTTTTTGGTTTTGGGCTGGAGAACTCGCACCATTCCTAGTGCCACTCATTATATTGATAATATTTATTTGGATTCTTTCTAGACAAGTACGTGGGGCTGGTATGCAAGCTATGACATTTGGTCAATCAAAAGCACGTATCACATTACCAAATGATACGAAACAGAAAGTAACATTTAAGGATGTTGCTGGAGCAAAAGAAGCAAAACAGGAATTATTGGAGATTGTTGACTTCTTGAGGAATCCAAAAAAGTTTATTGATATAGGTGCAGAAATCCCTAAAGGTGTGATATTGATGGGAGCACCTGGAACAGGTAAGACATTACTTGCAAGAGCTGTTGCGGGGGAGGCAAATGTAGCATTCTTTTCAATTTCTGGTTCTGAATTTGTAGAAATGTTCGTTGGTGTCGGCGCTTCACGTGTTAGAGATTTATTCAAAATGGCCAAGGATGCTGCTCCGTCTATAGTATTCGTAGATGAGATAGATGCTGTAGGTCGTGCAAGAGGGTCAGGTATGGGTGGAGGTAATGATGAACGTGAACAAACACTGAACCAGATACTTGTCGAGATGGATGGCTTTGAACCAAATGAGAAGGTCATAGTTATGGCTGCAACCAATAGGCCTGATGTTCTAGATCCTGCTTTGCTACGTCCAGGAAGATTTGATCGAAGAGTTGTTATAGATCTGCCAGATAGGGCAGATAGGGAAGAAATATTGAAGATCCATTCTAGCAAGAAGCAATCTGCAGAAGATGTGAATATCCAGATTGTAGCCGAGAGAACTCCTGGATTCTCTGGTGCTGATCTAGCATCACTCATGAATGAGGCTGCAATATTGGCCGCAAGAGAAGAACGTACGAAGATAGGACAGTTTGATCTCATACGTTCTATCGAGAAAGTTATGTTAGGTCCAGAGAGAAAGAGTCATGTTCTATCAGTAAAAGAAAAAGAAATAACTGCTTATCATGAAGCTGGACATGCTGTTGTATCATCTGTATTGCCATACGCTGATCCTGTTCACAAGATTTCTATCATTTCTAGAGGTCGTGCAGCTGGATATACATTGAAGTTACCTTTTGAAGAAAGAAAATTGCAGTCTAGAAGAGAATTTCTAGACGATATTGCAGTATCACTAGGTGGGTATGTTGCTGAGAGGATGATATTTGGAGATATGACTACTGGAGCATCCAATGATCTACAGGTGGCTACAGCTCTTGCTCGTGATATGGTTACGAGATATGGTATGTCAGAGAAGATCGGGCCAGTAGCTTTGGAAAGTGCACAAGGTAGAGTTATGTTCGGTATGGGTGTTTCTGATAGGGAATATTCAGAAAAAGTTGCTGCTGAAATAGATGGAGAAGTGACTCGCATCATGACTGAGGCTAGGACTTTGGCTGAAAAGACATTGGGTGAACATAAGAAAGCTTTTGAAGCTGTTGCAAAGCGTTTGGTGGAGGTTGAGACGATAGAACGTGATGAGTATGAGGTATTGGTAGCTGGACAGGGTATTGTTGTAAAGAAGAAAGAAACAGTGTAAATTATTGCAGAGAGCTTACTGACTGGAATGAGTACTCGTGAAAATATGTGTCCGCCCTTAGCTCAGTTGGTTAGAGCACAGAGCTTATACCTCTGGGGTCCTAGGTTCGAATCCTAGAGGGCGGACAGATATTTGCACATGGTGCAGAATGAACAGTCTATATGGAAATATACTTCTGTGGTCATATAGTCACTCACACACATTTACATTTCCGATATGAGGCTACTAAATGTATACGATAATCAGAATACCACCTCCAACTCAGCCGATTGGAGGAAGTGAAATGTGTGTGAGTGGCTACTAGGTATAGGAAGCATAATTCTGTTTGAAGTGTTATAATTTACACATGGTACCACTAGACCAGGAACAGCATTTGGGTAAAAAAGCTTTTTTACTTCTATTACTACAGAGAACTATATTTGTTTTTGTTCTCATTATTCTTGCAATAATGATCACAGTATTCAGAGATCTGATCACTACAAGCTTCATTAGTTCAGGTGATCTGCTAGGACAGGGGGGTTTGTCAAGTATTACACTGAATTCTATTTCTTCTATAATGATCATAGGTTTATTTCTATTATCAGGACTATTATTCATTGTAGGCTTGATCATTAGTTATCTACAATATCACTTTTATACATATTCATTTGGGGAATTTAGTTTGAAGTTGATCCGTGGCATATTGCATAGAGAAGAAGTTTCAATACCATATAGACAGATGCAGGATATAAATATCGATAGACCTCTAGTATATAGAATATTGGGGGTTAGTAGAGTTGTTATTGATTCTGCTGGGCACGAAGAATTTGGGGAAAGTAGAAGTGAAACTGATATCGTTCTAGAGCCAATAGATGAGAAACTCGCTAGAGAAATACGTGATATGTTACAGAGAAGGATAGGCGTTCAGATCGTCGAGGATGAAAAGGAGGCCGATCTCGAAATTATGTCTGGTAAATATGAAGAATAGTCAGCTATTTATTTTATGTGATAGTGGTATAATTTAACTATGAATCCATCTATCCTCGAAGGGCAGGAAAAATTGGTGACTCCAGATCAAGAACTTTCTCGTCTCCGAGAAGTAGCGATAGATCGAATTGAAAAAGCGAAGACTCAAAATATTGAAGTAGCGCAAAATGAGGCTGCACATGAAATAGTGAAGCAATATGCGAATACTGATCTAAACGAAGTCTTGCATAAAGATCTAGCTATTTCACCAAATGAGACCAATGAAATAGTGTTACAGCTAAGTCCAGAAGCGCATGACAAACAGATGGAGGAGCTTATAAAGATTTTGCAGGAAAAAGGAATACGAAATACTCTGAGTGTTGTTGAAAAGATGAACAATCCACACCTTCTGGATGATTTTCATCGTTTCTTGATACAGCTTATCGCTTCAGATTTTCCTATTTCTGGTTTGGCCGAAAAAGATGAATTGTGGAAACCCCTGCATATGACTCTGTTCGAGGTTAGTTTACCTGATGTGACCGAGGAAGAGAAAAATAAGCAATTAAAGGAGCTTATCTCTGGTATGCAACAGTTCTATGCTGGCATGCTTTCTGTGTCGGAAAGTAAAGTTGGGGGTGGTTGGTTTACTATAGAGATTGCAAATGCAAATGGTAGTGAGCAGTTCGTCTTCTACGTATCTGTACCAAGTTCGCATAAAGAATTGTTCGAGAAACAAATATTGGCTATTTTCCCTGGTGCACATGTAGATGAGCATAAGGATGATTATAATATTTTCAATGAGACAGGCGTTGCAGTAGCGTCATATGCAGAACTTTCTAGGAATTCACTATATCCTCTGAAGCCGTATGAAGAGTTCGATGTTGACCCATTGAATGCGATCCTAAATGCTTTTTCAAAAATTAATAAAGATGGCGAAGGTGCGGCTATACAGGTAGTTGTTGGTAATAAAGAAGACCATTATTCAAAAGATTGTATAAAAGCTATAGAAAAGATACGTAAGGGAACCAAGGTTGATCATGCTTTGAAGGAGATAGATGGTGGTGTGGTAGGTATGATATTTAAGGATATAAAGAATACTTTCAAGAGTAAGGAAAAGATAGATAAAGAAAAAGAAGAAATAGAGAAACGAGCACAAGCGGTAGACCAGACAGCTGTTGAGCAATTTACACGCAAGTTGAAGAGTCCATTTGTTTCGGTGAATATACGAATAATTGCTTCGGCTACTACGGACGTTGAAGCAGAAGGAATACTGCATGATCTAGAGTCTAGCTTCAATCAACTAGAGAATGGTCATGGTAATTCTATAAAATGGGAAAAGATAGCCAATAACAAATTGGCTGATATTCTGGAGCAATTTTCCTTGAGAACTTTTGATAATAAAAAAAGAATGATACTCAATCTGGAGGAGCTAACTACGTGTATACATTTTCCTACATCCAATGTTGGTCGTGCAGCGCCACAGCTCAAGCAATCAAAAGCAGGAACTTCTCCAGCACCTTTGGATCTTTCAAACAGTGGCACCGTAGTGGGTGTGAATCGTCATAGAGGCAGTGAACAGAAAATATTTATTACAGATGAAGATAGGATGCGTCATCTATATGTTATAGGTCAGACTGGAACAGGAAAGACTACACTACTCAAAAATATGATTGTTCAGGATATCAAAGCTGGGCATGGTGTATGCTTCATCGATCCTCACGGTTCTGATGTTGTAGATATTCTAGCTAATATTCCGCAAAATCGATATGAAGATATTGTGTATTTTGACCCAGCATCAATAGATAGGCCTATGGCTCTCAATATGCTCGAATATGATATACGTTCACCAGAGCAAAAGACGTTCGTAGTCAATGAGATGTTCAGTATTTTCCAGAAGCTTTATGGTGGTGTACCAGAATCAATGGGACCAATTTTTGAACAATATTTCCGTAATGCAACTGGACTAGTTGTAGAAGATCCAGAAACTGGTTGTACTCTCCTAGATGTTTCTAGAGTAATGTCCAATAAAGCTTTTCGTGATTTGAAAATATCTAGATGCAAGAATCCAGTAATAGTTCAATTCTGGCGAGAGATTGCTGAAAAAGCAGGCGGTGAAGCCTCTTTAGCGAATGTTGTACCTTATATAACTTCGAAATTTGATGTTTTCCTAGCCAATGAAATCATGCGTCCTATCATAGCCCAAGAGAAATCATCATTTAATATGCGTGATATTATGGATAATAAGAAGATTTTGCTCGTCAATCTATCAAAGGGCAGACTTGGTGATATCAATTCACATTTGATCGGACTAATATTGGTTGGAAAAATTTTGATGGCTGCTCTTTCTCGTGTTGATTCATTTGGTAAAAATATGTCTGACTTTTTCTTATATCTGGATGAATTCCAGAATATAACGACAGATTCTATCGCTACTATTCTATCTGAAGCCAGGAAGTATAGACTTTCTATGACCATAGCTCACCAGTTTATCGGTCAATTGGATGAAAAGATCAAGAATTCAGTATTTGGTAACGTTGGATCTATGGCAGTATTCCGAGTTGGTTTTGAGGATGCTGAATTTATACAGAAACAATTTGCTCCGGTGTTTACGGTAAATGACCTCATCAATCTAGACAATCGCAATGCTTATGTTCGTTTGCTTTCCAATGGTCGCACAACTAAACCTTTCAATATTGAGACTACTGCACCAGATAAAGGGAATATGTCACAGGTAGATAAGCTCAAGGAGTTGTCTTCTCTAATGTTTGGCCGCCCGAGAGCTCTCGTTGAAGCAGAGATAATGAAGAAGTATTCTTCGATCCAATAAAATAGTAATATATAAGAAATTATT
>CAIPHR010000043.1 GCA_903864905.1 uncultured bacterium | reverse complement strand
GTGCCGATGGAAGAGATAGAGAAAGCCTTGAAGGAGTGGAAAGAAGCGCAAAAGGGTAAAGATAGTGCTGATAAGACAGACGAGGACTATGCAAAGAAAATCGGCGTGGAGAAAAAAGATTTGCAAGACTACAGGAAAATAGTGGAAAATTTGGAAAAAACTGTGAATCCGGAAACGGATGTAGGTATAATAGAAGAATTAAAAAATCTTCTTTCTAGAATTATTTCCAAACGAATAAAGGTTACTCAAGCACCAAAGTATCCAGTAGAAGAAGGGGATGAATTGACCGATCCGGCTCAGCTGGTGGCAGATGTAAAATCTGGCAATCTTCAACCGAAAGTCTGGGAAGATACAGAAATTAAAGAAAAAAAGGGAAACAGATTTGGTGAAGTGGAAATCACCTTGGTTTGTGATCAGTCTGGTTCAATGGCTGGACAAAAAGCGGAAGAACAAAGAAAGTCTGCCGTTTTGGTGATGGAAGTATTGAAAGAGTTTGGGGAACTGTGTGAAGCGGAAAAGATAAATATAGACAAAATGCTCGAAGTAAAGTCTGAGATTTACGGTTTCGGTGCTGGTGAGGATGAAAAGCCGATGAAAAAAATGTCTACCGAGCTTGGTGAAGCGGAAAGAATCAGTGTGTTGAAAAGACTTTATGACGTGCCAGGCGGAACAACTGATTTTAATTGTTTGGAAGCAATAGATGGCAATTTGACTGAAAATATAAAAAATAAAATTAAGATTGGCGAGCTCAAAAAAATAGTGATTGTCTTTACCGATGGTGGAAGTGATAATCCTGGAAGAGTGCAGGGTGTTTTAAAAAGCTTGAGGGATAGTGGAGTGATAGCGATCGGTGTGGGTATTACCAGTGAGGGGGCGCCCGTCCTGTCCACTTATGCGCCGAATGCATTGGTGGTGGAAGATGTAAGTAGATTACCAATCGTCCTAGGTGAGCTTTTAAAAGAACATTTGAAAGATTTGTAATTTAAGCCTATATTTGTTTTCTTTGATTCTTTCCAATATGTATCATATAGTGAATATAGTTTTGATAGGGGCACGTGGCGTAATTGGTAGCCGCGCACGCTTCAGGAGCGTGTGGAGTAATCCATGGAGGTTCGAGTCCTCTCGTGCCCACAAAATAAATGAATACCACAGCGAGCCAACTTCTTGGTTCGCGTTAGAGAGACTTGCTCCACTAACTCTTTGGAACCCCATACTTTATTATCTGTAATATTTCAGGAGGAAAGTTGAAGTTTGGGTTGATTTCAAGTATCTTTTTCCAATTTATGATAGCGTCAATATATTTTTTTTGATTCCAATATAATAGCGCCAAATTGTAATATGCATTATCATAACCAGGATTGACCTCTAGTTCTTTCTTGTATTCCTGCTCTGCCTCAGGAACCCTACCTTGATTTGCATATACAAGGCCTAGATTGTTGTGGG
Organism: uncultured bacterium; assembly: GCA_903864905.1. Lineage (GTDB taxonomy): Bacteria > Patescibacteriota > Minisyncoccia > Phycocordibacterales > PALSA-1337 > C7867-002. The sequence goes on along the minus strand of CAIPHR010000043.1, from coordinate 16,819 downwards.
CCATCGGTTCTTTTGGGTTGAGTTCAATAGCTAGTTTGAATTGAATTTCGGAATTGACCATATCCTTATTCAAAAATGACATTGAGCCAAAATTATTATGATTGAAAGCATAAGAAGGTGATGTATCCGTAGCGTTTTTCCAAAAACTGAGACCGTCCTTATAATATTGATTGCGATAAAGTGTTATAGAGGAAAATAGTATGATTATAAATAGACTGGTAAATATTATGATTTTATTCCTATTCATCATACAGACCCCCGGTCCAACGACACGATTTTGCTTAATAAATGCTGGAAGTCTGATCCATCCCAAACCAAGAATTACAAAGATAAAACCGAGCATTGGCAGGTAGATACGATTCTCAGAAAATTCAGGTACGGTGTCGATAGGTTTTAGCAGTGTTAGAAATATAAATATGAGAAACCATGAAAGGCCTAGAAGGATCAATTTATTATCCCTTTTTTCACTAAATATATACCATATTATCAGTCCGGCAATCGTGATGAGCCCATAGGAAAATACCATGTTATGCATTACAGGAAAGACTGACAAATTGAAAGGTAGAAAAATCTTTCCAATCGCTGGTATTAATGATGCTAAATTATCAAAAATAGAAAAAATAATATTGTATTTTGCATTGCCAACAAAGTCATGCAGCACTGACATGCGGATTAAAAACCAAGCAATAACAATGCCGATATAACTAAACATAAGTATTAAATATGTTTTGTAATTATTGAGTGCATCTTTGTAGCCAATAAAGATCAAAATATATATAGCACAGAATATCGGCAATACTATAGCTGTTTCTTTTGTAAGTAGAGCGATTGCAAAGAATGATAGATGACCTATCAGATCTTGAGGTTTTCTATTATTTAGAAAATTTATAAAAAATATAAGTGATCCAAGAATAAAAATAGTCAAAAGGGAATCATTGCGACCAACAATGAGGCTCACAGTTTGTGTGGTAATGGGGTGAATACAGAAAATAAGAGTAAATAGAAAAGCCACCATTTTTCGTATTTTCAATCTAGTTAGAAAATAGAAAAGTAAACACATTGCGATAATGTGCAGTATAATATTACTGAAATGTGACATAAAGATGATCGAGTCTTCTCCGAACTGTGCATCCAGCATGAACGAAAGTCTTTCTATTGGACGATAATATGTACCACGGTTCAATGGTGTTCTGAATATATCCTCAGTGAAAGCTTGAGGTATATTTGAAGGATCTGAATTGAATTGGTAATGGGCTGTAACCAAAACATTATCATCCAAATAAACAACATTATTAAAAAGTGTAATAGAGTAAACGATTGCGATCAAAATAGTAATCCAGAGAAAAGGGTGCCATGAGTTGAGAAAAACTTTTGATAATGTATTTTCGGTTTTAGTCATATTTTTTGCATTTCTTTGTGGTTATCGTGAGGACTTCTCCACTATTAGAAAAATATAGAATCAGATTGACTATGAGACAAGGCAGCAATAGGATAATGAAAAGAAATATATGTAGTATTATCTTGGGGTTAAAATCCATATTTCCCAGCCATTTAAATATATATGAATCCGTATTAGTTAGTAAATTGATAATACTTTGAACAGAAGTAAATGTCGAATATTCAAGCGAAAAAGTTCTCATTTTTATTACTTGGAAATTGTACTTTTTGAGTAATAAAGTGAGAGACTCTGGAGTAAAAAAAGTTATATGATGATCTAGATCAATTGCGAGCCAGTGCCGCCCTGTCCATCGGCTAGTCCATGAAATATAGTTGGGCACCTCGAGCTCAAATATTCCATCCTGATCTAGTAATTGATAAATTCTCTCTATATATCTTTCTGGACTCTCTACATGTTCTAGAACATGCCAAATAGTTATGATGCTGAAACTATTCTGAAAAGATATATCTAGTAGGTCACGGTTGTAGATTTCTAGTACGAGTTCCTGCTTTGAATACTGATAGGCATTTTCACTTATTTGTGTTCCTACAGTTTTTTTAAATCCAAAATACTTTTTCAAATAATATAGTGTATATCCGCGTCCTGAGCCTATGTCTAGGATACTTTTGGATCTAGGGGCTGAAAAGAAGATCTTCGATGCTCGCAAGAAACGAAACATTCTGACTAACAACTCTAGTAGAAAACCAAATCTATTGGCCTTTTCCTTTTTATAATAATTCTCGTAAACTTGCACTCGGTCTAAAGTGTCATTTTTATCATTTTTGGCAAAAATTATGTAGCAGGATAGACATTTCTGGAGTTTGTATCCTTTTGTCTCTAGTACAGTCTCATAGTTTTCGTGGGTACAAATCATGTTTGTAGGTAAAGTATATAAATTTAATTATACCATATAGCATAGATAGGATTGACAGAGAGTGGAATGAGATGTATTGTGTCACTAGATTCTTTTCGGATGGAAAGTCGTTTCAAAGTCTATGACGATGAAATAAGGGTGTGTATGTATTCATCCACTAATACATAATTAAATGAAAGGTAGAAGCCGTATGGCAGTTAACAAAATGACAGCGAGTATCAATGATGGGCCGTCTAGGCAGGGCATGTTCGACGTTTTATCGGTAAGGAGAGAGTATGATAGTCTCATTGAGTTTATCCTAACCTTCGGAAAGGATTCTCATAAATATGCCAAAAATGTGGGCATACCTGTGTCTGAGGTACAGGCAGCATTGGTCTTTGCAAGCCTGACTGGTGTCTCATGGGAGGATGGGAGTGGAGAGTCCTTTAATATCAGTGGACACCTCCAGTTTGTTACGGATAGTAAACGGAGATGGTTTCCGTTCATTGCATATTTTCAGACACTAAAACGTAGAGGTCATATGACCATTACTGTTTAGTATACTTAACCCCACATGGCTACATAGCTGTGTGGGGTGATTTTATTTATAGAATATTGTTTTCATTTTGCATTTTAGGCACGATTTTGCTAGTGTATAGTCACTGATTTGAGGTATCAGCTCTCATCCAATCTCTGATTCAGCGGAATCAAATACTGGGTAGATAAATATCTTGAATTATTATATGCGCGCGTAGCTGTCTTGGTAGCTCTATTTCGCTCGATGTGTAGATGAGGTATAGTTTACAATTAAATATATATGCGCGCGTAGCTGTCTTGGTAGCTCTATTTCGCTCGATGTGTAGATGAGGTATAGTTTACAATTAAATATATATGCGCGCGTAGCTCAGTTGGTAGAGCACGCCACTGATACTGGCGGGGTCCCAGGTTCGAATCCTGGCGCGCGCACAAGGAAAACTGCCTACGGGCAGTTTTCTATTGGCGCGCGAGAACGTGCCCTGCGGCACGTTCGGACAGGATTCGAAAAGTCTGAACATATTTTCGATACCCGAGTTTTACGAGGGAGGAGAAAATGTGAAGACTGTACCGTTCCCGTAGGGAAAGAATTCTGGGCAGCGCGCACTACTTCGCTCTCACTTCGTTCGAGCTTCGAAGTGCTTGCACAATATATTATATGAGGATTTTTTAGTAGGCAAGCGAGGACATTGTGATGCAAATACAACAACATTTTTTGTCCATACGATAGATTGTTTTTTGTTTTGAATGTGAGAAAATTGACGCATGGATGAACAAAAGAAAGGAAAAGAAAAACATTTAGCCATATTCGAAGGAAGTGAAGTGTACGAGAAAATCGTACAGTTGAAAATGATTGCAGAAGATGGCAAAACTCGTGATGCGCACACAATTGTTTTAATTACTAAAATATGATATACATTAATTATGTCAACAAAAACACTTGAAAAAACTATTCAAACCCTGTCGCGTGAAGTTACTAGCCTTCGCTCTTTTGTTATTGAATCAATAAGTAATAGGGATGACGAGGGAGAATATAAACCATCTTTTGTAAAAAAAATTCTCAAGGCTGTTAGACACAAGGCTTCATTTGAGTATTCTGGTAGGGGTTCACTGATCCGACAAACAAAGATGCTATGAGGATAGTTTATTCTAGAGAATTTGTTAAACAAATAGCGAGTCTTCCCAAAAAGACGCAGGAAATGCTAGATATGTTACTGCAAATTCTATTAAAGGATCCATTCTATCCGACACTTCATACTAAAAGTCTGAAAGGAGAGTTGAATCGGATATTTTCTTTTCGAATTACCAGAGATTGGAGAGTGATATTTATCTTTGAGGATAACAATACGATTAGATTAGTGAAGGTTGGTAATCGCAAAGATATTTATCGCTGATTAGGCACAAATTCATTTCAATGTCCCTCCTCTTCACTAAAGAAGCACTAAAGAAATTCAAGACGCAAGGTTCATTATTTCCGAGTACACGAGCCCTTGGTAAATGTATGTTAAAGACAGTCAAGATGATTCCTGGAGTGGTTGTGGTTGAACTCGGTGCGGGAACAGGGGTATTTACCAAAGAGATAATTTTGCGGTTACGAGAGCGGTCTAGATTGATAGTATTTGAAAATAATAGAGCATTGGCAGAGTTACTTCGTAATCAATTGAAAGCGAACATAGATGAAGGAAGAGTTGTATTGATAGAGGATGATGCGGTGAATTTTCCTTTACACTTGAATAGATTGAATATTCCGCAAGCCGATTATGTCATATCGGGCTTGCCCTTGGGAAATTTCAACAAAACATTGCGTCAAAAAATATTCAGTGCGATCCGAACTGGAATGAAAGACGACGGTGTATATGTTCAATTCCAATATTTACTTGCGAGCTTCGCGCATGTGCGAAGAGAGTTCGACGCCAAAATTATCGGTTTTGAACCGCGTAATATTCCACCAGCGTTTATTTATGAGTGCAAGAAGAAAAGGAATTAGGTAAATTGTAACCATACAAACCTCTTTTAAGGTCGAGAATAATTTGAGAGCAATCTACCATGGCCTTTTCCAAAGGATGAGTGAATCCTTGGAGCGAATCCTTTGTGAAAATGCTGGTAGATTGCGAGCAAAGTTCGAAGACTGAAAAAAGAGGTTTGTATGGTTACAAAAATCGATTTTGAACTTGGCGAGATTTATAGTAAAATAGCCAGATGAACACAAAAACAACACCGAAGGACTTTTTTCTTCATCTTGGTGCAACTATCGCACTTTATACAGTTGCTATAGCTTTTATTAATTTGGCGTTTACTGCTATAGATCGAATATTACCAGATGCTTTAAATAATTATTTTAATGCTAATAGTTTGATATGGCCTATATCAATGCTCATTGTCGTAGCACCTATCCTGTATCTTCTCGAATGGATGATAGCAAGAGATATTTTGAAGATCGTAGAAAAAAGTGAAGTTTGGATTCGAAAATGGCGTATTTATCTGACCTTATTCTTGGCTGGAGTTTCTATGGTTGTAGATCTAATAGTTCTTATAAATACGTATTTGAGTGGTGAGATCACAAGTAGATTCATATATAAAGTATTGGTTATATTGGTTGTATCAGGTATCATCTTTGCTTATTATATTCTTGCAAAAAGTACTCCGAGTCCGAAAGGAAATAGATGGCTCATGATACTTTCTTGGTCGGGTATCGTGATCATTGCAGCAGTGATCGTAGGAGGGTTCATCGTTGTTGGATCACCTACAAAACAGCGTACACTACGATTTGATCAACAAAGAGTTAGCGACCTTACGGATATTCAATATAAGGTTCTGGATTATGCAAATAAGAACGGTAAGATCCCATCTACGCTTTCGGAGTTAGCAAATAGTGGAATCAGAGTTCCATTGGATCCACGATCAAATAATTCATACGAATATACGCCTATAACAAGTTTAGGTGGGTTCGAGCTTTGTGCAACGTTCAGTTTACCAAGTATCAATGATAATTTCAGCAAACCTTATGCTGTTCCGACATCTCCACTATCGTTCAGATATAATTGGGATCATGGTGCTGGTCGTGTATGTTTTAGTCAGGATATTACAGAGCAGATCACTCCAGTAGTACCTGTAAAGGCTCTAAAGTAAGTCTGAAAATATCATTTGTTCTATTTTGAAACTTGGTTAATTCATGCAATAATAGATCGAATTAATAATTAAGTCTCATATATGAATATAGGAAAGAAAACAAAGATCGTGTGTACGATAGGTCCAGCTACCAAATCGGCTGAGAAGCTAGAACAACTCATGAATGCAGGTATGAATGTGGTACGTCTCAATTTCTCTCATGGTGATTTTCCTGATCATCAAGATAGAGTAGATACGATGAGGAAGATCATGCAGGAAACAGGTAAAACGGTGGCGATCCTCCAGGACCTTTCTGGTCCAAAGATACGTATAGGTACGTTCAAGGATGGCAAGATCGTACTCAAGAAAGATCAGACTTTCACACTGACGACAGATGATTGTGTCGGTGACGAGAATAAGGTTTTTGTGAATTACCCAAATCTTCCAAGTGAAGTGAAAGTTGGTGGAACGATCATGCTCCAAGATGGAACAAAACGATTGGAAATTCTTGAGATAAAAGGCAATGACATCGTTACTATAGTCAAAGTTGGCGGCACGCTTGGCGATCATAGAGGAGTGAATGTCCCTGGGGCAAGTCTTTCTATAAGTTCGTTGACAGAGAAAGACCGAAAGGATGTGGAATTTGGTATAAGAAACAAAGTTGATTTTGTGGCGCTTTCATTCGTACGACGCGCCGAGGATATAAAGGAATTGCGTGCAATATTAGAAAAAGCCGGCTCGGACGCGCATATCATTGCCAAGATCGAGACGCCAGAGGCATTGCACAACATTGACGCTATCCTCGAAGCATCAGATGGTATCATGGTCGCACGTGGGGATTTGGCAATCGAAATCCCAGCTGAAGAAGTGCCACTAGTTCAGAAGATGATCATCCGCAAGTGCAATTCTGTTGGCAAACCTGTCATCACTGCTACGCAGATGCTCGAGTCAATGCTCGAAAGTCCAGTTCCAACACGTGCAGAGGTCTCTGATATAGCCAATGCGATCATCGATGGTACTGACGCGATCATGCTTTCGGAAGAGACGGCACTAGGCAAGTTTCCAGTTGAAGCTGTAGAGATCATGGCACGAGTGGCATCTAGAATAGAAAAAGAAGTTTATACTCGCGATACGATCGCTGAATATGATGAATCACATGGAGTCACGGATGTGGTATCACAGTCGGCAGTTCGTATGGCACATTCAGTTAATGCAAAGCTCATTGTCGCCCTGACACGCTCTGGTAGGACTGCTCGCATGATTGCTCGTTATAGGCCCGCGGAGGCTATTCTAGCCCTTTCTGATGCCTCGGAGAACGCCAATAAGATGATGCTCACATTCGGTTGTTTTCCAATGGTTGCTCCAACATTCAAATCCGCCGATGAGATAATGGATATTGTTCGCAAGGTGACTTTGGATAAGAAGCTAGTTAAAAGAGGGGATAAGGTGATCATCGTAGCAGGGATGCCATTTGGGGTATCTAGGGAGACAAATCTATTGTTGGTGGAGACACTGTGATGTCTGTTGATAACTTTTTGACTTTTGTCTAGATTCATGTATACTGTACCTAACAAATAATTCCTCGTACGTGGGCTTCCGGATGGTTGCTCGTAAATAGCGTACGGGGTTTTGTTATGGGAATAATGGATTCTCTTCAATAATAATCTTCTTGATGAGGTTGTAGTAGCTGTCGTCTCCTCCTTCATATTTTCGAAATATAGACCAACTAACAAAGTCGACTGCTTGAAGACACTTTTCTTCATGCGGCGTTTTGATGGTGACTTTCAACTTACAATTGTGGATACCCTTAACCTTACGACTCAAGTATTCCTTGAAATTGTCATTCAAAAACTTATTTGTCTCTCTCCGCGAAGCAATAAGCTCCATATCTTTGTCGGAAGATACAATCTTTCTAGTGTAAATTCTGTCTAGTAATATGTTAGTGACGTAGTTATACAAAACTTGTTTCTCATCCTGTAGCTTGGTAAATACTTTTTTCTTGTTCAGGTAGATCGTCATAACCGAGCAGTCATCGTTCTCTACCAATCGCTTCAGCAATCGTTGTCGGGTAATTGGTTTTTCATTTGTTGCATGCAAGACACCGACGCGGCGTTTGATCTTTCTGGAAAGTTCAGCATGGGTTTTACTGACAGCTTTTTCAACTGATCTCTTTGACCCGTCTATAAACAAAAATGTCACAACAAATACAGAAGAGGTACCCTTCTTTTTGAGGTTGAATCCGAGGTCACCTGATTCATCGAGGAAAATGTAAGCCATGAGGACATTTTAACATTTCTCTATAAGCTATCAACAGTTTTTCCAAAATTTTTCCAAAATTGCAAAAATAACGCATGCAACACAGTTTCTCATATGGCTAGCAGAGAGATTGAAAGAGTGTATTGCCTATATGGCATAGTTTTTTTATCCACACAATAACGTTGGTTTTCCAACCAAAATTGAGGTAAAATTATCAAATGAGACTCACTCACTCACTCACGGAAAATTGCGTCTGCAAGTTTTGCCGAGATCGTACCGCAGTTACATGGCGTTGGGAGAGGAAAAGCTCGTTCTAAAGTTTCTAATATTCCTGCCATGAAAATGAAGGCACTAATTTTAATATGTGCCAGTTTTTTGTTTTTTGGTTTTGCCGGCAAAGTTTCTGCTGCAACTCTTTACTGGTATGGTGGTACTGGTAATTGGTCATCGGCAACTGGGCATTGGAGTACAAATTCAGGGAATAGCCCTTCTGCCGATCATATCGCCCCTATTTCTACTGACACCGCTGTTTTTGATTCCAATTCTGGTTCGGGAACTGTGACTATTGATGCCAGCGGAGTATCTGTGACAACCCTGACTGAATCCTCGGCGAATATCACAATCTCAACAGCTAGTAATGGAATTACAGTTGCCGGCGACTTAACTGTAAACAAGATTCTTTCTGGAGCTAATGCTGTGACTTTATCAGGTGCAAGTAATACTATATATGGCACAGGTACAATTTCAGCTCCCATAACTCTTGGCGCCAATTACACCATAAATACTTCAGGGACAACGCTTCTCTTGAGTGGCAATATTGGAGGTGGTGCTCACAGTCTTACTGTAACAGGTGCCGGCACAACGACCTTTTCCGGTGCCAATACATTTTCCAGTGGTCTAGACATTACTTCAGGTACAGTTATTGGTATCACGGCTACTGCTTTTGGTGCTGGTAGTGTGACTCTAGGAGATAACGGAGTTACAGGAAGCTATAGTGCAAGTATGTTTGCTAATGTAGGTGCTACAATTGCAAACCCGATTGTACTGGGCGCTAATCCTACCGACATATTGACAATTGGCAACTACAATGATACTTACACGACGTTTTCGGGTGGTGTGACAGGTAACAATAACTTCATTCTCGTTAACAATAACGGCAATGGTTACCAGCCTAATTTTGCCACTGGATCTATCAACAATACTGGTAATATTACTAATTCCGGAAGAGGTGCTGGTGGCTACAAAATCAACTCTGTCATAGGATCCAACGTAACCGGAGTAATTCAAAATAGTGCTACTTCCCCGCTGACTCTGTCTGGAGCCAATACTTTCCCTGGCGGTTTGACCATTCTTTCCGGTACGGTTATTGGAACAGTTGCAAATGCTTTCGGTGGTTCTGGAACTGGAGCCATCACGTTAGGTAATACTAGCGGTAGTGCCAGCGCCACCTTACAAGGAAATGCTAGTGTTACATTTAATAATCCCATTTCTTTGGCTACCAATTCTAATCATCCAACATTAACGATAGGCAGTTCTGATGGTTTTGCTCCAAATTTTGGCGGGAGTATAACTGGCACCAATAATCTTGTAATTAATAGTCTAAATAGTCCTGCGTATGGGTATACTGTGACGATTTCTGGCTCTGTTAATAATACAGGTACTGTCACAAATACTGGCGTTGGTGGTCAAGCCCCCGTAACAATTAGTGGAATTATCGGAAACAATGTAACCGGAGTCATACAAAACAGCGCTACTTCACCATTGACTTTGTCTGGCAATAACTCAAGCGTAGGCGGCAATATTACGATTACTACTGGAACATTGGCAATTTCTGGGACAACAGGAATTAGTTTGACCGGCAACTTTTCCAATTCTGGCACTTTTACTGCCAATTCAAGCACAGTTACTTTCGCAAGTGGCACGCATACAATTACCGGTGCCAATACGTTTTATAACTTAACTCTTGCCGCTAACAACACTATAACGTTTCCAGCCAACACAACCCAAACCATAAGTAATGGTATTTCATGCGCAGGAAGTTCAGGTAATCTGATCAATATAAATTCTTCAGTACCGAGTTCACAAGCAACATTAAGTATGGGAGCGGGAAAAACAGCTACGTGTGATTATCTTTCTTTGACAGATTCAGCAGTTACCGGCGGAGCAACATGGAATGCAGGGTCTAATTCTACTTTTGTGTCAAATGATTCTGGCTGGGTTATTACAATCTTCCCAGGCACATTATCTGAAATATCTCATACCAATACCGGTGCCACTCTTTCTTGGACATCTGGTACCGGTGGCAGAGCGCCGGTTACTGCTCAATTACAACGAAGTCCCTCTGGTGCCGGCACTTGGTCAAATGTTAGTGGCGCAACAGCTAGTCCATCAACCGATACAGGATTGAGCGCATCTACCGCTTATGATTATCGAGTTGCTTTTACAGATGCGTTATCAACTGTGGCATATTCAAATACTTTTACAATTACAACCAACGCTACAGCTGTTACTACTTATATAGTGAAATTAGCAGATCTTTGGGATAATGGATATGACAATGTTAACAATCCCAGACAATCTACTTTTTCCCGATTTGTTTTCAACACAGACGCATCAAGTATTGCGATAACAGGAGATACTAATGTGGCTGGCGGAGGCGGGAATGCGCATTTGGGTGTGCGAGTAGATGGAGTCGAACAGTCACCACTAATATTCTCAGCCAGTGATGTACCTCAAACCTTTACAGTTAACCTTGGTTCCAGTGGTACTATGCGCACTGTGGAAGTTGTGGCCGGACTACAATCGTTGCCTGGCGGTACCACTATATTTGGATCTTTTATTGATAGTGTCACATATTCCAACTCTTTCACATTTGCGGTATCATCTCCAGTAGTTTCAAACCGGGTAGTTGTTTATGGAGACAGTATTGCTGCAGGAGGAAATGCTACGAATCCGGAAAGTCAGGCTTATATACCCTTATTGAGGAATCTTTACGGACAAAGTGTTATGGCTGAAGCGTGGGGCTTTCGTACTTTAGCTGAGGATATTAGAATCAGTGGTGGAGAAGGGTATGTTACTTCTAAATTAAACACTTTTGTTAGTCGTCTTGCGTCATATACTCCGTCTACAATGTGGGTGGCAATTGGATCTAACGATTATGGTTTTGGCGGTTGGAGAGCAAGCAATTTCGGTTTAGCTTATGCAGCTTTACTTGATAGTCTTCATACAGCTTTGCCGTCAACTCGAATTGTCTGTCAAACACCGCTTTTACGGACAGATGAAGGAGCTAATAGTTTTGGTAATACATTGGGAGATTATCGTGCTGAAATCGCGACGGTTTGCAATGCGCGAAGTTGGACCACGTTAGTAGATGGTACTTCATTATTGACCTTAGTTGAAACTGGAGGGTTGCATCCAGATACGGCTGGACACGCTAAATATGCTAAACGCATTGCTCCGATATTGGCTCAGCCAAGTTATACGAGTCTCGGTCCTTCAAGTGGTGTGGTATCGCAAGCTAGCACCGTTTTCACTGTAACATTAGGAAACAGCGCTCCGTTTTTAGGTGATCAGACAATAACTATTTCAGACGGAGGTAATGGTGGAACATTTACTCCATCAGTCGGTTCGCCGGGCAGTTCATCTGTGATAGTTACTCCAGCTGCAGCTGCGACTTCATTTACATTTACATATACCCCAGCTTCAATGGGAACAAAAACCCTAACATTCACTAATGGTCAATCCGGTTGGTCAAATCCTAACAATGTAAGCTATTCTGTTTCTTTACCTACCTACACAATTGGCGGCACAATTTCTGGTTTGTCCGGCACTGTGGTTTTGCAAAATAATGGTGGTGATAATTATTCAACATCAACAAATGGTACATTTGTTTTTGCGACTGGTCTCAATAACTCTGCAAGTTACGCCGTTACAGTTTCGACTCAGCCAACCGGACAAAATTGTACAGTTGGTAATGGTTCTGGAACAGTCTCCTCTGCAAATATTACAAGTGTTACTGTCTCTTGTATTACTAAAACCACTCCCACTCTTTCAGTCACCAATTCACCCATAACTTACAACATATCTCCACAAACAGCCACAGTTTCAGGTTCAGTTGCTGGGACTGTCAGCGGTATTAAATACAACGGTTCGGGTACTGCTCCAACTACTGCTGGCACGTACGCTATCACCGCCGACTTTGCACCGACAGATTCCGCAGATTACAATGCACTTTCTGGAGCTTCAGCCGGAAACTTCATCATCAGCACAGCCAATCAAGGGACCCTCACCTTTACCGGACAAACTGTTACTTCTCCTACAACCTTCTCAGCTCTTTCAACGACCGGCGGATCGGGAACGGGCTCAGTCACTTACGCCGTTACAACAGTCGGAACAGCAGGCTGCTCAATAGTTGGTACCACTCTTTCATATACAACAGCCGGAACTTGTGGAGTCACCGCCACCAAAGCCGCCGACTCAAATTACAATTCAGTTTCATCTTCTGAAGCTACATTTACAATTAACGCCATAGCAACCCCTACCGTAACCACCCACAGCTCCAGTGGCGGTAACGCCTCCTCACAGGTCTCTAATCTTCTCTCTATGGGTAATTACACACTAGCAGAGCAGATCGCTAAACAGTATGGTATTGCCATACCAAATACTCCTGCCAACAACAATACTCCATTACAACCAATACCACCTTCAATCGTCAGTCAATCATTCACCCGTACACTGAGACAGGGAATGACCAACTCTGATGTCAAAAGACTACAAATCTTCCTCAATACTCAAGGATTCCTAGTAGCTCAAAAAGGAGCAGGCTCTCCTGGACACGAGACAACCTACTTCGGACCTGCTACTAAATCCGCCCTAATGAAGTTCCAATCAGCTTACAAGTCACAAACTCTCGATCCGCAGGGGCTCAAAGCTCCGACTGGATTCTTTGGGATGGATACCATGAAGACGGTGAATGGGATGGTAAAGTAAAACCATCAGTATATTTGCAACTCGTGAATTGAGGCAAAGTTCAGTTATTAAGAAATCCTTAATAACTGCCAGAGATGGCAAGCGCTATCTCACTATTCTCCATTACTCTGATTGAATCAACGGAAAATCCAGGTAACTTGAAAGGAAAGATCACCATCAAATTGACCAAGAATATGGAAGCAAAATAATCCAAAATAGATATTTTCTGCACTTTGACACGGGTAATTCTTGAGAGTAATATACAGATGCGAAAGACGCCTCCGCGAGGTGTTTTTTGAAACATGTAACGATAAACAACATGATTGAATATTCTGAACAACAATTCACAGAGGTAATTACTAAAGGCGAAGAATTATACAAAAGCCTCGGCCAGGTGTATTGTCCATATTTCAAAGAGGATATCTCTTTCGGGGCACAAGGACTTGGGCATCTGAAATTTAAGCAAAGAGATAAAGCTCGTCCAGAAAAGGATCAATATATGAGATTTAAGCTTCTGCATTTAGTTCCTGAAATATTAATGTTGTCATACACATTACAGGGTGTGTTTGAAACAAAAAAGTTTGAAAGAATACGCACACATAGTCGAACGGATACAATATTGAAGTCAGTGACCTACTACGAATTCATTGCCGTCATGAAGAGAAATCGAATCCGGATAATTATTAAGCAGATAGATGGCGGTCAAAAATTCTTCTGGAGTATCATTCCGTTTTGGGGGATGGATACTGCGACAATGAACCGAATACTTCATGATGGTGAACCAGAAGAGGACTAGAAACAAAAAATCCATCATGTAGATGGGTTCTTTGTTGGTGCTTGGCCACAGCGTATAAGCCGTGAGAGGGCGAACCCTCCAAACACCATTATTAAGATAGCAAGAAAGAGGAGTGAAGTCAAGTACGCTTACACCCATAAACGACAAAGGGCTCCTTAGGTAATTAGCCGTTCGGATCCCTTTTCCTGTGGATACGGGGTTATTGTAAACCTAATAGCCATCCGAAGTCAATCAGAAAAAATATACTCGCAAAATATTTTAATTGGTATATATTCGCTTCGCTTCATATATCATCTTCGCTCGGACTTCATGGAAACCAGTTTCCACAAGTCCTCGCTCGATGCTATACTTCATGTATGCAAAAATCTGCATACAAAATAGTGGACAGCTCGATGTTCCTAGATCGTTCCTTTAGTCGTGATTACATACTCACGATACATGATCTGCCGAGTGAGGAAAAGCCTCGTCAGAAACTCATGTCACAAGGACCTCAATCTCTCACCATGCGTGAGTTATTGGCCGTGGTCCTAAATACTGGTTCGACCAAAGAGGATGTTATCGAGATGTCCAATCGGATCATGCAGGAATATGGGGAAAAGACCATATTGGCTGAAACGGATCCGGGGCATCTATCTAATGACCTAGATATACCTATAGGCAAAGCCTGTATTATTGTCGCGGTCGGAGAGATTACGCGTCGTTATAGTGAAAAGAATCAGGCTGGTTTCACTACTATACGCAATGCTCAAGATGTATTTGATCATTTGCAAGATATGAGAAATTTACCGAAAGAACATCTACGTGGTCTATTTTTAAATAGTCATAGTAGGATTATCAGAGATGAAGTCATATCGATAGGTACAGTCAATTCAAATATTATTCATCCACGTGAAGTTTTCCGTGCTGGCATAGAGTGTAATGCTGCAGCTGTCGTTCTTGCACACAATCATCCATCTGGTGAAGTTGCTCCTAGTACAGAAGATGTAGATATAACATCACAACTTGTTCAAGCAGGAAAGATCCTAGGCATCACAGTTCTAGATCACGTTATCATCACAAAGGACAAATTCGTAAGTATTATAAATTAGTCACAAGAGATATGAGATAGGAGATAAGAAATATGAAGATCGCATATTTGCGTTTTTTATCATATTTCATATTTCATAATTCATATCTCACGTTAACATGCGAGATTATCAAATAGCGTCGCCTTCACTAGAAGGTGTCTTGAATCATGATTCATTGTTGTACGACGGGATAAAAAGGCCGATCGAAATATTGCGGATATTGGATGGTCCAGTATCGAGAGGGAAAGCATCTGAAGCAAAAAGTTCACTCAAGAATCATATGATTGGTGAAAATGAAATCAAAATATTGCAACAGTATTTCTATGATCTTTATGCGGTATTCATGAAGAAATTGTCTCACCTATTGGTAGAGTTCGATACTTCTAGTGATGACAATATAAAGCTTCAAGCAATCCTTCAAGAGATGATCAGAATCAAAAAGTTGCTTGTAACTGGTGGCAGTAAACTGTAAACTATATGCATTATGGCTTCAAGAGACTATTTCAAAGGTAAAAGGGTTGCTGTTATCGGCATTGGCCCATTTGGTGAAATGGTAGAGGATATAAAGTATCTGATAAAGGCTGGTGCATTGGTGGCTATATATGATCTACGTAGTGAAGCAAGACTCAAGAATTATCTATTGTTCTTGCGTTCTATAGGACTAGCAAATTATGTTTGCGGATCTATACCTGTGGATGATTTGCTCGATATGGACATGATCATACTGTCTCATGAATATCCACGTAATTCGTCATTCCTTAGTGAAGTATTAGCAAAAAAGATACCGATAGAATATCCAGAAAATATCTTTTTTATGCAAGCACCACCAGTCAGTGTTATAGGGGTTATGGGTAGTTGTGGAAAATCTACTATAGTATCTATGCTGGGTCCAATGTTAGAGCATGCTTGTACAGAATATGGCGATCAAAAACTTTATTGTATTGATCCAGAATCAGGTGAAGGGATAATATCCCATCTAAAGAAAATAAAAAGTGGTGATATTGTACTCATCAGGATAACCGAATCTATGGCAGTAGAATTGCATTCAATGCGTATAAGCCCTCATGTTGCTGTATTCACTATTTTACCAAATAAAGAGACATATTCAGATGCGGCTTTAGACTTATTGGAATATCAGACTTATAACAATTTCATTGTTGGTAATGATATAACTATCGATCTTATACATGCAATGAAGATCCAGCCAAAAGCAAAAATGCTGAGAACCAAGGCTGTTATTATCCCAGAATCTTGGGGATTTGTTGGTAGAGGTATACATGATATAGAAAATGCATCTCTCGCATTGCAAGCAGCAAGACTTTTCAAGGTTGAGGATGAAGACGCAGAGAGACTGCTCACTCTATGGAAACCTCTAAAGGGTCGTATAGAACTAATAAAGAAAGTAAGAAATGTTGAATTCTATAATGACACTGCTTCAGTAGTATCATGTTCTACTGAGATAGCTCTAGAATCCTTGTCTACTAATAGAAATATTATTTTGGTTTTGGGTGGTGCAGAAAGTGGTTGTGATTATACTCATCTATTTTCATTGTTGCCACAGTATGTGCATACGATAGTACTTGTTCCTGGTAGTGGTACGATGAAAGAGAGAGGAGCTCTGAATAAATTGGAAAATATCAATATTATTTCTGCTCCATCTATAGAAGAAGCTACCCGATTGGCTATGGAGAATTCAAAAAAAGGTGATAGGGTTTTATTCAGTCCTGGTTTCGAAGCATATGGCTTTGATGGTTCTAGAAAGGAAAGAGGAGAAAGATTTGTTAGAGCTGTGAGGAGTT
>CAIPHR010000042.1 GCA_903864905.1 uncultured bacterium | reverse complement strand
TGGCTCATTCTTCAATAGGCACGCCATGACGGTCTTGCGACCGCTCTGACTCCTTGTAGGCATATGGTTTCAGATCTATTTCACTGCCCTTCCGGGCTACTTTTCACCTTTCCCTCACGGTACTTGTTCACTATCGGTCTAGAAAAATATTTAGACTTGCCAGTTAGTTCTGGCGGATTCCCCCGAGCTTTTCGTGTCCCGGGGTACTTGAGAATAGAAACAAAGAAGATTTTTTATTTTCACTTACAGGGCTATCACCTTCTGGGGCTGATCTTTCCAGATCATTCGATTAACAAAAAATTTTGTGACTTCTCTGATATAAATATCACGTCTCTACCTCGCAACCCTCATTCGCATTGCTGCAAATAAGTTTAGTCTTCTTCGCGTTCGCTCGCCGCTACTGACGAAATGCATGTTTGTTTATTTTCCTTCTGGTACTGAAATGTTTTACTTCCCAGAGTACGCTTCCCGACGCAAGGTCGAGATCACGAGATTTTATCTCGTGGGGTTTCCCCATTCGGACATCTTCGGATCAAAGGTTGCTCGGCACCTCCCCGAAGCGTATCGCCGCCACGCCGCGTCCTTCATCGCTTTTTCTAGCCAAGGCATCCACCATACGCCCTTAAATTTCCCATTAGGAAATCTAAAAACCGCTATTACTCTCCATAGCTCGCACTCTGCGAGCGACGTAGAGTTGTATTAATTCTACTAACCTGGCCTACAAAGGCAGGCTTTCAAATTGACTTTCATTTATCCCGATCATCTTTTACGAGATCGGGTTTCCGACTTTAAGTCGGAACCTACATTGCTCATTATTCTTCTGTACTACAGAAAAATAATAAACAATTTTTTCTCCCGAACTCGCAACGCGAATTCGAGAACTTGATTTGAGATATGAAATTTTCAAGCTGCTTTCGTCCGGAATTCGTCTACTTGACGTAGAGCGAAGAAAAACCGCTTCATTAAGCGGCTGTTGGTCACACTCCATCTCTGGGGCGTGGCTATTGCCGCAAATTGGAAGTATTTTTCATGAATATCATTCTGTGCAGGTAAGTATACGCACGGCCGTAAATATGTCAATACCCATACACCATTAACAGACTGTGGATATGTGGATAAGTATAAAAAATAAATCTATTTACTTATTAAATAACAAAACAGCCCCATTTTTTCTGGAGCTGTTTTATTTCAAAAAAAGTATAAATAATTATTCCTTTTCCAAAAGATTGTGAGCTGTCTTCTCGAGAAGTTTCTGAGCTACCTCTTTACCTCCTAGACCAAATGCGAGACCCATAGCGAGAGCTGCTCCAGCAAAGACTGCCATAACAACTGTCTGTATAAGACCTGGTGCAACACCTAGATTATATAGAGCAGTCATGAGAGCAAATATCCAGATCGACCACTTCGTGATACGGCCAAGTAACTCTGCTGATTTGACATGAGCAGCACGTGCACTAGCAATAACCAATTTTTGCATAGCATTGGCAATAACTACAGCAACCATAAGTATGAGGACTGCTACTATAACTGATGGTAGATAACCAACGACATCTCTCAAGAAATTATTTACTTGTGCTAAACCTATAACATCGAATGAAGCCATCAAAAATACTATGACGACAAACCACTTTACCAAAGCACCTACAAAAAAACCTGAATTTAGAGTATGCCCAGCACGCTTTACTACATCTTCTAGACCTGCACTCTTTAGAGCAGCGTCAACTTTCAGTACCTTGAATAGATTCTCAACGAGTTTCTCGATAAGCGCAGCCAAAACCCATCCTATAGCGAAGATGATGAGAGCAATGACCAAGTCCGGAATAAAATTGATCACACCGTACCAAACACCCTGGAGCGATTGGGTAAATACATCACCCCAATTTTGAATGAACATCATAATATTATATTTTAACTAATAATTATCCTTATAATGGATCGATTATACCATGTTTTGTATATTATAAATATACAACTGTGGATAATGTCCTAAATACCCTATAACGAGGTAATCCTATTTTATCTCTATTCCCAATCTATCGATCAGAGTAACGTGCTGATAATCCAGAATATCTCTAACGAGACGATCATGGATACCATACCTATATTCAAAATCTTGAGTCTCAAAAGCTGAATATGCTATCTCTTTACCTATATCTGATTCGATAGTCTTTATCACAGTCTCTATCTTTGATAAATTGAGATCATCCCCTACTATGAGCAAATCTACTCTGGAATCCCAATTCTGAATAAATATTCCAGCAGCAACCAGTAACTTGATCTTACCAGAATTAGTGAAGCGCTTGGCCAAAGTCTCATCAGCATGCAAACTCGTAACCGTGAGAAGGTTCTTGATAGGATTTAGGTAAGGAAATTTTGCATTCAATATATACCCTGGTCCATGAACTTTCTTTACAATTGTTTTTTTGCCACGGACAACCTGAACATCCTTTAATACATTACACTTCTTGATGATCTCAGCCTTCAATAATATATTTAATTCCTTTTTCACTATCGTAGAAGCTGCTCTCGTACGGCTAGCAACCTCTTTTGCTAAAAAAGAGGTATTTTCATTAAACAAAAACATACGAAGTAGTCTCGCTTTTGTAGGATTTCCAAATAATGCAGTAATTATGTCCATATTTCTACTATTGATATTTACGAGGTAATATTGTAGCATATCGTTAAGGCTAAAGACAGAAGGCAAAGAAATCGTCCAACTGGATTCTATGGGCATTCTATAAGACCTTCCGAGGTAAACTATCTCCTTCTTCATGCCGAAAAGGTCGACCTTTATTAATGTAAAATACAAAATGTAAAATGGAAAATCTTCCATTTTCAATTTTTGATTTTAAACTTTAAATTAACTATATGGCACGCACAAAAGAACAGAAAAAAGAGATCATTGAAAAATTGAGGAAAATCATGGATGGAGCAAATTCTATGGTTTTCGTAAATGTTCATGGTCTCAAAGTATCAGATGCCACTATCATGCGTCGTGAGCTCACAAAGAATAAGGTTGGTTTCTTCGTTGCAAAGAAGTCCTTAACTGGTCTAGCTTTGGTAGAGAAGAAATATACTGGTACTACTCCAGAACTTATAGGTGAATTTGGTCTAGCATATGGTGAAGATCTCATTGCACCCGCAAGAGGTGTATACGAATTTCAGAGGAAATTCAAGGATCAAGTCAATATTGTAGGCGGTGTTTTTGAGAACAAGTATATGTCAAAAGAAGAGATGACCGTTATCGCCACCATCCCTCCTCTAAATACTCTGTATGGCATGTTCGTAAATGTCATCAATTCACCTATTCAAGGGTTGGTTGTAGCATTGGATGCGATCAGTAAGAAGAAAGAATAAATTAATAACTAATATAAACTGGAAAAGTCAAAATGGAAAATTGAGTACTATCTTATAATTTTTCATTTTACATTTTCAATTTTAACTTAACAAATATGGAAACAAATACCCCAGTAGAAATCCCAGCAAAGTTCAAGGCCCTCGTCGAGACCATAGAAAAGATGTCCGTACTAGACTTGAATGAGCTCGTAAAATTACTAGAAAAGAAATTTGGCGTATCAGCACAAGCAGCCGCAGCAGCCGCTCCAGTAGCAGCCGTAGCAGCAGGTGATGAGAAAACTACATTCGCAGTACACTTGAAGGATGCAGGTGCTACAAAGATCGCAGTTATCAAGGTTATCAAGGAAGTCTTGGGCTTAGGCTTGAAAGAAGCAAAGGATCTAGTTGATAGCGCACCAGCTCTTATCAAAGATGCTGTAAAGAAAGAAGATGCCGAGGCTATGAAGAAACAGATCGAAACAGCTGGCGGAAAGGTTGAATTGAAATAATTCCCACTACTCTAGTTAAGTAAAAACCACCTGATTAAAGGTGGTTTTTACTTTTTACGCATAGTAATACATAAGTGTCCAGGGGCACGGATATTTCCTTGCTAGGAAATTCCTCGTGCTCGGCTCCCGATGTTACATCGGGACGCTCGCAAGTCCCCTGGACACTTATGTATTACTATGCGCATTCAATAACTACATACCCTACTCAAACTGCTGAATAAATACATCGAACATATCCAATATCTTTGTTCTATTCATATTATCCAGACTCTTTACTTTCATATGACTCATATTTCTATCAAAGCGTAATGATAGATCACGAGCTTTCTCCAATTTGCCTGTACGGATCAATTCCTGTATACGATCTATTCTCTTTAATATCAACTTACCTTTCTGTTGCGTACCGGCGATAGAAGAAATGGTCTTTTTATACATTTCTAAATATGAGGCTGGATCAAAAACATAATTTGGCTTAATTGTCTTTTCAATAGTGCCATCCCCTTCTATATCGATACTAAGTGAAGCTTTACTATTACTAATACTCGTATTTGCTCCAGATTTGATCGAAACCGAAGCAACCGTGACCGGTGTTACTGGTACAGATCCATACTCTACTGTACTCATTGTATCCAATCCTGCTTTATCTTCTATATCCAGAGTAAAACTACCAACACCTGTTCCACGCACCTCTATCCTATATTGATCACCATCATTAGGAAGATCGATATATGTCTCACTACCATCACTCTCTGTAAAATCACTTCCTGGTATATTCGTCTCATACATTCTATAAACATCCTCCAAACCAGCTGGCGGTTTTATAGGACCAGTATGATTGCCACTACTATCATAAATATGTAACTCCACAGGTGAATGTGTGCTTACGGATAGATATGAACCAACTGTTTGACTTGAAGTTTTGATAACCGTACCGAGACTAACTCCAGTTGGTAGAGAACCAGACGATATTGATAGAGTATTCGTAGCCATATCTGAAGTGATGATACGATCTATCATCCTCAAAGTAGTTGATGACTCTGTAATATTTGCATGCTTTATATCCATTTTCTCTATAGATGAAATAGTCTTCAAATCCATAGAAATAGTTGAGCTTGCTCCATATTGAGCACTAGATGTAATAACTGTACCGTCTCCCATTTTAGACACGATCTTTTGATAAACTGGTAGAGACTTACAAGAAAGATCGAACAATACTCTAGTACAATCTTTCTTCTCACTGTATTTGATGCCACTAGCAGTATTTGCATTCCAGCCAAGTACTGCCCAATTTGAAATATTGGCTGGCCATAACATAGGGTCTAAAACCTTATGGATATTTTCTGCAATATTCATCAATAAACTATTGCCACTAATTGGAAGTCTCGTATCAGTTGATGTTGCACTCACACGACTATCGCCAAGACCCAATATGAATGA
Organism: uncultured bacterium; assembly: GCA_903864905.1. Classification (GTDB taxonomy): domain Bacteria; phylum Patescibacteriota; class Minisyncoccia; order Phycocordibacterales; family PALSA-1337; genus C7867-002. Next base: position 11,554 of record CAIPHR010000042.1, on the reverse strand, counting down.
CTTCTGTCCAGAAAATGTATCTACCTTCGTTGGATATTTCCCATTATTGATACCTATTATCGTACTACTAGCAAAAGCTATTACTGGCCCTGTAATATGTGCGAAATATTCTTGAGAAGGTAGAAGTGAATACGCACTCGACATATTGACTCCCAGTCCACGAGCTACGCTCTCCTTTGTTACCAAACCTAGAGCTATCGCTTGATCAGAGCCATGCAATAGGCCGAGAATTGCTTGTGGGGTTCCCAAATATGGAACTGCGACAGATATCACCTTATCTATCAGATCTGCTTCACCAATATCAGATAGTATGCTGACTAGATACTTTGATACCAAACCACCATTGCTATGAGCTAGCAAAGTTACCTTACCGGTCATAGATCGCGCTGCCATATCTTTTACTGTGGCAATGAGAGAGTCAGTTGTCGTAGCTTTCTTCTCTACTCCTTCAACTACTTCAGAAATAGGCTTGCGCCAATCATAGCCATATGGTCGCCATTCACTGATCTTTCCAGAAGCAACTAAGTCTGAAAGATTATTCATAAGTTTTCCATAAACACCTTTCAAACCGAGAGCTATATCTATAGGACCACCAGAATATATAGACGGATCTTGTGTACGACCATTTGCATCGAGATATAGATGCTCTGTATTTATATTTAATAATGGTTCCCACAATCTATTGACTGAATTACCCAATCCAAGAGGTAATGATATTTGCCGATATAGACGAGTTCCTTCGAGCCCTGGTATGAATAATACACTTGAACAACATAAACTTTTTTTCTCTTTTAAAGGATCACTAACTAACCATGGAGTGTATTGTACGAGACCAATGATCTGATTTACTCCATTAAGTGTAGGACCTTGTTCTGTGCCCCACCAGTTCTCTACCGCATTTACTGTATCTGTAGTTTCATTCAATATAGATGCTTGTATATTGTTTACGATAGATGAATTGGAAATACTTATTCTATTGGCTTCGTCCAGTGCATTACCTATACCTCCTCTACCAAACATGACATCATTCCCTTTTACCAAGAAAACTGGTAGAGCTGGCTTCCTTACGTATATTCCATAATTATTATTGATGATATTGCTATCAACGATGAGAGCATTAGTAGTCTCTACGGATATAGCATACGTAGAACTTGATATTGTTGAATTAGCAAAGCTCAGATAACTGTGAACAAAATCGAGTCCGTTACTCAAACTTATATCAGAATAACCTATAGTCGTCGTACCTCCCGCTGTGGAAATACCTCCTGAACCACTGACTGATATCCTATGGTCTCTAGTACCCAATAGATCCAATTCTCCTTCAACGTATATCAACGGATACCCATCCATTTCTGGTATGCCTACAATAGAAGTTCCAGCTTCAACGGTCAGATGACTTCCTTTTGGAACGGTCAGTGTACTTTCTATAATATATGGACTATTCGATGCATTCCATGATGCATTGCCAACCAGACTAGAACCTTCGATACGTGTTTCAGCAAATACTATACTCGGTACATTTACTGATATATCTACAACAACAATAATGATCACCAGAAAAAAAAGCTTCGCAATAAAGAATTGCTTTATTTTATTCATATGAAATAAATTAGACTAATAATGTATAGCCTAACAAATCACTGATAAAATCCTGATGAATTTCTCATTAAGAAATGATAAATATAATCTAAAGAAAATTACATATAATATTATCCAACATAATTAGACATATAAAAAATAATTATTTACTCACGGCAGCCTGCTGTACCTGCTTTGTCTCAGAATATTGGCCGACAATAAATAAAATACCGAAACTAAAGCATAGTATACATACAAACCCAAAAAAGAATTTGAAAAAGTTGTGGTCGAAGGGATTTACCATGGGTATATTGTATCATAATAAAAGATTGTATTACTTTAAGAATGAACACGACATGCAATTTTGACATATATGGTGTATATTCTTCTTAATATGTTAAGCGAGCTAATAAAACGCCACAAATTGGGCATAGCATTCCTCGGAGATGTCGTCGTATTCATACTATCAATCATGGCAGTATTGTACATCCGATATGGAAATAGTGACTTTGCATACCAATTATCGGTTCACACTATACCTTTCCTACTCGTACTTTTTCTTTGGCTCATTATCTTCTACATATCCAATCAATACACATTCAAAGCTTTTGACAATATCATTAAGATAACAAAGAGTCTTACGACCACATTACTCGTGAGTTTCTTTATCACTATAGGAATATTCTATATATTTAGTAGATACTTTGCTTTGACACCAAAAGCTAACTTGATTATGTTGACTATCATATTCGGAATTCTAGATATAGCATGGAGATATATTTTGAGGAAAGTCTTCATAAAGAAAGCTTACCACTCAAATATTCTCATACTATCTTCATCGCCTCTAGTAAATGAGATACTCCTATTTGTAAATAAGAGTCCACAATTGGGATATTCTATATACCAATTCGATGGCAACATCGGGTCACTGAATGACACTATTCAGAAATATTCTATTAATAAAGTTGTGATCGATGGTAAGTACCTGAGAAATAATAAAGTCACAAAGATGCTTTATGGGACACTATCGACACAGATCGAAATATCAACCGTGATAGACTTCTATGAATCTCTATTCGGGTGCATACCACTATCGGAAATTGAGGAGGAATGGTTCATAAAGGAAATAACCGAGAACAAGAACATCTATGAATCAATGAAACGATTTATCGAAATACTGATCATTTGTATAACTCTACCTATAACCATACCAGTCGGTATCATCATTGGAATTCTAGTAGCAGTAACATCTTCTGGACATGTGATCTACAAACAAGAAAGGATTGGCAAAAATAATAATCCATTTACCCTATACAAATTCAGAACAATGAATATAGGCCAAGACGGACCTTTGTGGACATGTGAAGGTGATAAGAGGATCACATCTATCGGTAAATTCCTCAGATTCACTCACCTAGATGAGATGCCACAACTTTTCAATTGTTTAAAGGGTGACATTTCTTTCATCGGACCGAGACCGGAGAGGATTGAGCTAGTAAAAGTATATGAACAGATTCCCTATTATGAAATACGACATATCATTAAGCCAGGTATTATTGGTTGGGCACAACTCAATTACAAAGCTAGTTCGTCTCTTGATGAAGCAAAACAAAAATTTCAGTTTGACTTATACTATATAAAAAATAGATCTATAATACTCGACTTATTCATATTCCTAAAAACAGCTAGAATGATGTTTACGAGGAATAGATAAGAATTGTCCCAACTTACCTAGTGGCTTTCTGAAGATAAAGAATGGTGAAATTTTCAATCCATTCAACTTGAAAGCTCTATAAGCTCCGACATTTCCTCTGATCCAATTAAATAAACTTTTACTACTCGAACCACCATTACGCATCACGGTCAGTACTTTTGGTATGTAACTAGAAGATATTTTATACTTTTCTACGAAACGCAATACGAGTTCATAGTCAGCCGAAGTCCAGAGATCAGTACGAAATAAACCGTATTTTTCATAAGCCCATCTTTTTACGAAAAATGATGGGTGTGGAGGATGCCAACCTCTCTGGTAAGCCCCCTCTTTATACGCGCGAGACTTCCAATTCCTGATCACTTTGTTAACATCATCCTTATCAACTACAACCATATCACCCCAAACACAGTCAGCGCTGCTCTCCTCAAATCTATTTACGACAGTTTCGATAACATCATTTGAAGCATAGAAATCATCAGAGTTCAATATTGCCACAATATCACCTGTAGCCAATTTGACGCCTATATTCAAAGCACCAAATATTCCACTATGCGAAGCCTCCACAATTTTTGTTATCTTGTCCCTATATTTATTTACCACGTCTAATGTATCATCAGTAGACTCATCATCGATCACGATGTATTCAATATTTGGATAAGTTTGGCTCACGACACTTTTTATAGTATCTCCAACTGTCCTTCTAGTGTTATAAGTAGTTGTAATGATAGAAACCTTCATTAATTTGATATTTTCAGTGTTATCTTCCTCCATACTTTTGCTACTGCACGACCATATCCATCTCTCTTCGCTATAACTACTAATTTTTGAAACGACAAAGTAAACTTTTCGTAAGTCATACGATCACTAGTCCAAATATCTAGGTATTTGCCCATACCAATCATTTTATCTTCAGACATATAATCCTTATGATCAGTTCTGATCTTTCTATACCACCTAGAGAAAAAAATCTGATAATTCATTTCATCAAAATTAGACCTGCCTTCCGTCATACTTTCGTAATGATAAACAACACTCGAAGGACAATAGAGACTACCATAACCAAGTTCTTTGACTTTTAGACAAAAATCTATATCTTCGAGACCATTTACATACACTTCATCAAAACCACCGGCGGCTTTGAAAATATCAGCCCTAACCAAGAAACATGCCGCAGTGAGACATTGAAAACGCCTTTTTTTATTTACGTGAAATGCATTTTTCCCCTCTCTCATATATATATGACGCGGATATTTTTTTTCATCAAAAACTATGCCCGCATGTTGGATAGTATCATCTGGATATAACAACTTTGGTCCAACGATGGCCAATCTCTTATTGCCGTCTAACTCCTTAACCAGGATATCCAACCAATTATTGGTAACTACAGTGTCATTATTTAGAAATAACAAATATTCCCCTTTTGCAATATTTGATCCTTGATTGCAAGCCTTTGCAAATCCTTCATTTCTCTTATTATATATCGTAGTTACCTTGGTCGCAAATTCAAACAAATATTCCCTACTACCGTCCGTAGATGCATTATCTACCACAATGACTTCGAATTCATACTTGGACCCACATTCAAAAATACTCTCCAAGCAGTTTTTGGTGAATTTCTTCTGATTATATATGGGAATTATTATGCTGACTTTCATATGATTGCCATACTTACACTGCTACTATAACATAAACTTTGAAATCAGATCAGCAAACGCTCTCCTTGCCTCACACATGATTGTGATATACCATAACCCCATGAAAGGTATCATTCTAGCCGGTGGCAATGGAACCAGACTCTATCCATTAACTATGGCTGTCAGCAAACAGCTATTGCCCATCTACGACAAGCCGATGATATTTTATCCGCTATCAATTCTCATGCTAGCAGGAATTAGAGAAATACTAATTATCTCAACTCCACACGATCTACCAAACTTCAAGAAGCTATTAGGTAATGGCGAAACTTTCGGACTGAAACTCTCATATATAGAGCAACCTTCACCAGATGGACTAGCTCAGGCGTTCATACTAGGAAAAAAGTTTATAGGAAAGGACAACGTAGCTATGATCTTGGGAGACAACTTTTTCCACGGCAATGGGCTGGTCAGATTATTAAAAAAGGCCACTGAGAATACAGAAAAGACTAACCTAGCCACTATTTTTGGATATTATGTAAATGATCCAGAGAGATTCGGAGTAGTCGAATTCGATAAAAGCAACAGAGCGATCTCTATCGAAGAAAAACCAAAGAAACCCAAATCCAATTATGCTGTTACAGGTCTATATTTCTATGACAATAGAGTTGTTGATTTCGCAAGAAAAGTTAAACCTAGCGCGCGCAGTGAGCTAGAGATAAGTAGTATCAACCAGATGTATCTAGATGCTGGTGCCTTGAATGTCGAAATCATAGGACGTGGCTTCACTTGGCTAGATACCGGTACGATAGATTCCCTGATGCGAGTCAATGATTTTGTTCGCGTGATAGAAGAAGGTCAAAACAGCAAGATCGCAGTACTAGAAGAGATCGCCTACAGGAACAAATGGATCAGTAAATCCGACCTGGTCGAGATCGCCAAAAGATATGGCAGTTCACAATATGGCCAGTACCTTACTCGTGTCATCGAAGGACGGATCATTCATCAATAGATACATCTATGAAAATACCTTCTTGATAAGTTGGAGGTTCGGCATAAAGATATATTTCCTTGTACCCTTCTTAATAGTCTGAGCAAGCATTCCTTTTTTGACCAAATCCATAAGATCTGTATGAGCGGTCTGGTGTGATACACCATGTTTAGACTGATGCGTATTTACGTCCATAGTCAGAGCCGGATTGTCCATAAAGTAATGTAGGAGGGCGATCTGCCTTTCATTGTAATCTTTGAGTCTATCTGCGGTCTTTTTGAAATCTTCTATCTCACTGATTTTCTTTTCAAAGTACTCCACGAATTTCACTATTGATACCTTGAAAACATCTGCCATATAGGAGATAAAATAAGTTAGATCATTGTCGTCACTTTCTGAGTGAATAAAAGCATTATCATATTTCTTTCTGGACTGGATGATAGCTCGAGAAATAGAAAGGTACTGTACTAACCAATATTCTTTTTTCAAGAGATACCAATAAAATACAGCCCTGGCAGTCCTACCATTACCATCCACGAAAGGATGCAGATATGCTAGCCAGAAATGCAATATGCTGGCTTTTACAACAGGATGAATAAAATCTCCCTCATTTTCTGTATTATTGGCAAACCTGATAAACAGTTCGAGCTGCCTATGCATCTCCTGCTCTTTTGGTGGAGTATGCACGATCTCCCCAGTTACGGGATCATGAACGATGATCGTATCACTATCTTTTCGAAACTTTCCCTGATCACTTGTATTTTCCAAAGTTTTTTCTGTAATTAGTTTTTGGATTTCCAACAGTATATCTTGACTGAGATCGAGGGTCTTCCAGATCTCGAGCCTTTGCATCACTTGATAGCTATTGACGATCATTTGTTCCCCCTTAGTTCTCGGATCTCGTTTGGACGCAAGCATCTCTTTGGCCGCCTGCCTAGTAGTGTTTGCCCCCTCGATCTGGCTAGTGGCGATTGCCTCCTCTGTTAAACCAGTTATGATAAACTTATTTTTTTCAGCTTCTGAAGGTTTAGTCTCCGAGAAAGTTTTTATGAAACCGGACGCATATGTATCGATATAATTCAATTTTCCGTAAAGATTATTCATGAGCGCAAACTGAAAATGCCTTCCGTCATCAGCCTTGATCGGCGTCGACTGATATAAACTCATTCTGTTCAATTTTAGGATTGCCCACGCTTCTTCTGGGCTGAAACCAGTTGGCATCTTCTGATATCTAAAAGCATCCCATGATAGATACTCTTTTTGGGCTTTACTGATGAGGCCTTGCAATTCGGCCGAACCAAATGACCGCTTGATGAGAGCGTCACTCAATATTTCCTGCCAAATAGGTGGTTTAATGGTGTTTTTCATTTACTTCTAATCATAGCACAATTAGAAGTAAATTAGCAATAGGCAACCATCCAGCCTTGCCACATGAGAAAACGTGAGATAACATAACATCTATGAAAATACTCACGACAGGCGGAGCGGGATTTATAGGTTCAAACTTCATCATATATATGATGGATAAATATCCTGACTACAATATTGTTAACCTCGACAAGTTAACTTACGCCGGAAATTTGGCGAATCTGAAAAGTGTAGAAAATATTCCTAAATACATATTTATTCGGGGAGATATTTGCGATAAAGAAACCGTCAAAAAAGCTATGAAAGGATGTGACATTGTTGTTCATTTTGCTGCAGAGTCACATGTAGACAGGTCCATCACTGGACCGAGCGTCTTCGTAGAAACAAATGTGATCGGCACTGAAGTCCTCTTAGAAGTGGCGAAAGAGCTCAATATCAAAAGATTTCATCATGTTTCTACTGATGAGGTTTTTGGTACACTTTCGCTTGATAATTTAAAGGAGAAATTCAATGAGTCGTCACCCTACTCCCCGCGATCACCATATTCAGCTTCCAAAGCCGGTTCGGATCACTTAGTCAGAGCTTTTATCGAAACATACGACTTCCCCGCCACGATTTCCAATTGCACGAACAATTATGGCCCGTTCCAATTTCCTGAAAAGATTATTCCTCTTTTTATTACAAATGCACTCAACAACAAACCACTTCCTATTTATGGCGCAGGACTCGCGATTAGAGACTATCTATATGTAATCGATCACTGTATCGCGATCGACCTAATTCTTCACAAAGGCAAACTCGGAGAAACATATTGTATCGGTGGTGATTCCGAAAAGAATGGGCTCGAAATCGCTGACACCATCTTAAATCTGCTAAACAAGCCAACTACTCTAAAAACTTTCGTCAAAGACCGCAAAGGCCACGACATGCGATACGCTATGGATCATTCAAAGATCACAAAAGAACTCGGTTGGAAACCGACCGTCACATTTGAAGAAGGTATCGAAAAAACTATTGAGTGGTATAGAGCGAATGGATAGTGGTAGAAAAAGATCAGATAGAAGAAAGTTGACCTATTTCAAATCACGAAAAAATGATAGAATCTCATTTATGATTGAATATAACATCTACTGTGATGAAAGTAACCATCTCGAGCATGACAAAGCTCCAGTGATGGTGCTTGGCTCAGTGTATGTGCCAAAAGACAGAGTTATAATGGCCAACTTGAGGATTAAGGAAATCAAGCAGAAACACGGTATCAAGCCAAATACCGAGATAAAATGGACAAAAGTCTCTCCGAATAAGTTGCCGTTCTATCTAGACATCATCGATTATTTCTTTGACAATGATGACCTACATTTCCGAGCGGTAGTCATAGATAAGAATGAACTAGATCACGGCAAATTCAAACAGACACACGATCAATTTTATTACAAAATGTATTTTGAATTGTTGAGCAAGATACTTGATCCGCAGAACAAGTATTCCGTATATCTAGACATTAAAGACACACGTGGACAGGAAAAGATTGCCAAGCTAAAAGAAGTGCTCCGCAACAGCATCTATGATTTCGACGGCGATATTATCAAGATCATACAGCAGGTGCGCTCACATGAGATCCAAGTGCTCCAACTGACAGATCTACTCATAGGTGCCGTGCAATTTCTGAATAATCCCTCAACTAAGAGTCTGGCTAAAAAATCCGTAGTCGATAGGATAAAACAGCGATCTGGCTATGACCTTTCAAGATCGACTCTAGTCAAAGAGCCGAAGACCAACTTATTTTACTGGAAAGGCAGAGATGCCGTCTGATTATGTCGGATAAACTTCCCCCATGGATCGGACCCCTGATTACCTTAAAAGAATTCAGTGGAGATTCCGAAAAATATATCGCCAGACTTTTTGAAGTTTTCAAAAAGGACTTTATCAATTCGCGACCACGCTTCAACGGCAAACCGGTGTTGTACGACAAGACGCTGGACGGCGATAAGCCGAAGACGTTTGTTCACATAACTACTGAAACCGACACGGAGACCAAGCAAAGAATACTTTCGATGCGACGATGTGAGAGAGTCGGTTGGATCAGACTGATCATAGAACATTCGGATGATCCAGCGATTCTAGTATGGCAAAAAAGACAAGCCACATCCGAAGGACAAGCTGATAGAACTTATCTTTTTCTTGAGAAAGAAGACTTCCTTGTGATTCTCCAAGAAATCAAGTATGGGTACTTTATGATCACTGCAATCTATGTTGATAATCCAAATCAGAAGAGAAAACATGTAAAGACTTATGAGATTTATAAAAACTCAAATTTGAAAGGCAAGAACCGCCCGTGAGGGCGGTCCAAGAACTCTTTTTACACTAGGTAAATGAGATACTTACAGTATAACTGAATCAATGGAAAATTCAAGTAAACTGGGGATATCCTCTATATCCTAAACCCGGCGCTTTGTGCGTCCTTGTAAAACATCTTAACGGTATCCAGAGAATATTTATCTAGATCATATCCAACGTTTGAAAGTTTTTTCAAAATGTCATTCGTAACAGTTATCACTTGGCAACCGATATCATCAGCTTGGAAGATATTCAGTAATTCTCTAGGACTTGCCCAGATCAATTCGGCCTTTGGATTTGTTTCTAGCAATTTCACAGCATCACGCATGAGTGGTAATGGATCAACTCCTGTATCTGCGATCCGACCAGCAAAAACTGAAATATAGCTTGGTATATCAGGGTTGAGTGCGGCCAAGACATCACGAACTTGTTTCAAAGTCATGATCGCAGTAACATTGAGTTTTACTTTTTTTGCGGCGAGTCGTTTGATCAGCGGGCAAGATGATTCCTGTTTTGTATTAGTTATAGGAATCTTGACATAGACATTGTCTCCCCAACTGGCGATTTTCAGAGCCTGACGTTCCATCTCGTCAAAGTCATCAGAGAACACCTCTAGAGAAAGTGGTTTATCTTTGATAAGGGATAGAATATCTTTCGCAAAAACACTATAATCTTTGATTCCAGCCTTATTCATCAAAGTCGGATTTGTAGTAAGACCTTTGATGAAAGGTTTCCCATACATTTCCAACATCCCCGTTTTGTCTGCACCATCAGCAAAAATTTTTACCTTCAAATCATTTACTGTTTTCATGATTTTTATTTTAGTATTAAATTAATGACTTCTAATAAATTATCTAGTAAGTAATCAGGGGAACTACTACCCCGTTTTTTACTTGAATGTTCATTCCGGATCATAATAGTCTTTACACCAGCCGCTTTACCGCATTCGACGTCGCTGTCCTGATCACCGATCATCCAGGACTGTGACAAGTCAATATCGTAATCTTCTTTTGCTTTATTTATAAAAAATGGTTTTGGCTTACGACACTCGCATTCTCCTGAATATTCAGAAACTATTCCGAGTGGATGATGGTAACAGTAGTAATACTCCTTAATAATTATACCATAAGCTTCAATCGTCTTTTGCAACTTTATGTGAACTTCTTTTATATTTTCTAGTGTTGTTTTCCCCTTTGCAAAACTAGGCTGATTGGAAACCACAAACAAATGATAGCCGCTATCATAAAGCGTCTTGATCGGTAAAAGCACATTCGGCATTAGCTCCAGATCTTTGACTTCATGAGGAGATTCATATTCACTGGTTTTGGGATTTAAAACCAATTTATTTATGACCCCATCTCTATCAAAAAAAATAGCTTTGTTCATTTATTTGTCGATTCCCATTTAGCTTCTTGAACTTTTAACATCGGATGCGAGACCATTAGATGCCATACAACGGCGTGAAAAGACTCGGTAAGGGGTGTCACCATATCTGGATTGACTGTTGGAATAATGATGGCCACATCAGCAACTTTCGCTGTATATCCACCATCTCTACCGACGATACCAAATATTTTCGCCTTGACCTGTTTGGCAAATTTTAAAGCCTTTACAATATTGGCGCTAATATTCTTTTCTTCATTACCACCCCCAACGGAAATTACAAAAATGCAGTCCTTGGAGTTTAATCTGCTTCCCTTTAACCAATTTACAAAAACAGAATCCCAACCATCGTCATTAGTTCTCGCGGTAAGTTCCGAGACATTATCAGTTGGTGCGTAAGCTTCGATCCCAACCAGTTTTCTAAAATCATTTACGGCGTGACCGGCATTTCCAGCGCTACCACCAACTCCGAGAATAAATAGTCTGCCCCCGTTCTTCCTCACACTCAAGATTAACTTTGCGGCTTTTTCTATCGACTTCTTATCGACC
>CAIPHR010000041.1 GCA_903864905.1 uncultured bacterium | reverse complement strand
GGAGTGACTGGAGTTCAGACGTGTGCTCTTCCGATCTTCTATTGGGGCTTAATTGCAATAAGACCTTGAATAATATTCATTTTTAGCGTATTTTTAATGGGAGAGAGGCAGTAGTAGGAGTAAACATTGAATATTGCGGGATCCTCCTACGCTACCTCCTTCGCTAAAGCTACAGAGGTCAGGAAAGCTTCGGAGGACACAGTCGTCTTGTTATGTGATCGTCTAGAGTACATTACCATTTATAATATTGCGGGATCGTCTAATGGTAGGACACATCCCTCTGGAGGATGTTATCTTGGTTCGAGTCCAAGTCCCGCAGCAAAGTAGAAATATCACCTGTTTTGGGTGCTTTTGCCATGATGTCATACGGACTTCTGTAGCTTACTTGAGCGATATTTCCGTCTTTCATCGAAAGGTTCCAAAGTATCTTTGAAGCTATGATACGCTTTTCGTCGTCGTTTCCATCTACAAAATTTTTCATGGCTCTGTTGCCTAGCAGAAATGCTTCTTTGGTCGGTTCCAAAGCTAAAATATCGTTCTTGGTTTTGGCCTCGCTCATCTGTTTTTCGGCGCAGACTTTTTCGTTGTGAATTTCTAGGGCTTTTGCGTCGTAAATTTCTTTAGAGATTTGTCCATCAAGGAAAGTATCGAGCAGACGAGTTTCTTTTGCCTTGAGTGATTCTAGGCGGTTCTGGCATGATGTTACGATTGATTCCACATAGCTGTTGTCGTGGAGTTGGCGTTCTTTGGCGGCGTTGAACATGATGTCTATGATCTCCTCGTCATAACGAAGCTGATCTAGGACAGGGGCAATCAGTTCATACATTGTAGTTTCGCGCATATATTTCAAATGAGCTTCGCAATGACCTTTTCCGTTGGTGCAGTAATAATAATCATGGCCTTTCTTGGTCGAAGCGGTATAGGCACAGCCGCAACTTTCACATTTAATGAATCCCCGGAGAGCAAAGAATTTCTTTTGTAGTCGTGGACGGTTTCGATCATGTAAAACATTTTGCGCGTCGTCGTATAACTGCTTTGAAATTAGAGGCTGATGCTTGCCTGGATAGTATTTGCCTTCACGGAGCATTAGTCCGCAGTAGAATGGCTGGCTGATGAAGCGATGAATGTGACCGCGATACACTTTCTTGCCGGAGGATGTGCGGAGACCTTCGTCATAGAGGATCTTGGCTATCTCATTGAAGCCGTATCGGCCAGTTGCATAGAGCTGAAATGCACGGACTACATATTTTGATCTGATTGGATCAATGGTGATTGTCTTTGTGGGCTTGTCATTCAAATATCCGAATGGGGCATGATTAGGCCATTCACCACGGGATAGTTTCTCACGGTTGCCTCGCTTCACATTGACGCTTAAATCACGGCTGTATTGATTAGCCATACCGAATTGCATAGCGAGGATGAAGGATGTCTCGTTCGGTAGATGAACAGCTTCATAGGTGCGTATTTCTTTTATGATGCCTTTCTGTAACATGTCCATAATCAATCCGCCGTCTAGAAAGTTTCGAGCCAGGCGGTCTAACTTCCAGCAGAGGATAGCATCGGCCTTGCCGGCATTGATCATCTGAATAACTTCATTGAAAATAGGTCTGCCGGCTTCTTTGGCTGTACGGCTTTCTTTGAAGACTTTGACGATCTTGAGGTTCAGCTTTTCAGCGATAGCCAGCAACTCATTCTCTTGTGAATCAAGGGAAAGGACTTGGCGATCTTCGGTATCAGTGGATTTGCGACAGTAGAGTATATATTTCATGAAGTTAAATAAATTAGGTTGATAATGAGGTTATCACGGAAATATTATTGGACTGACAATTTTCCAGTTAAGTAATCGCTGACTCTTATTTGTTGTCTTTCGATCGCATCTGGTCGGTTTACAAATTCTTGAGGCGACATGGTTAACCACTCTGTGCCTTCATTGCCAAACTTCACATCTGACTCACGATAATTCAGCGGCTTTGTAACAAAAAAGAAAGAAATCATATTTGGATCATCGTAGCTTGGAAATGGGCACGAAAACTGAATATCGCTGGCCTGTATATCGAGGCCAACTTCTTCTTTAACTTCGCGCTTGAATGTCTCAAATGGCGACTCATCTCCATCTCTTCCGCCACCAATCATATCGAGACACCCAGGTGATTTTTTGGTTTTCAGATCTCGTCTATAAACCAGAATCTGATCACCAAGAAAAACTAATCCTTTGGCGCCATTGAATTCGATTTTTTTGAAAGTGTTTTCGTGAATCATATGTTTTGAAATTGTACTCCTTAAAAATATTTAAGACAAATTTTTGTCATCTTCTTCGAGATTATAAACACGATACCGTGCCTTTCCGAGCCAATGAGTGTCGTAGGTTTTGTCTACGGTTGGCTCTCCGGTTGCTCCAAGCTCTTGAGCAATTACATCGAGCGTAAAATTATTCATGCCACCAACGATTTGAGGTCGAAGAAGGTTGCGAGAGCAGGTGTAAGCTTTCTGATTTTTCAATCTGTAGTCTATGAATGACTTGGCCATGTATTTTGCGAGATATGATGATAGTTTTTCATTGCCATCGGTCATTTTGACGTAGACGAATCCGTGTCCCCACATCCCCGCAACCAGTCTGGTATATCTCTCTGTTTCAACCGTGGCTTGGGGTAGCCCCCAGAACAGAGCGTGGAAATGAACGGCTCCACGGCGCTGAAATTCTGGTACTGCGATGTACCGGAAAAGTGGGCCGAATTTATAGCGGAGAGCTTGGACAAAAGCTGTGAAATCCGCGTATCCTTGCTTGATGTCAGTTTGGTTCTCTTTGTATGTACAAGTAACGAGTATAGGTAATTCAGATCCTCCAAGGTTAGATAGGATAAGCCGTCTAAAAGCCATAGATGCGCGGGACGCGTTATCTTTGCGCTTTCCTTCGAATTCTTGGGGTGATAGTGTATTGCCTCCACCAGAAGCCACACCCGACAGACCATTTCTGCCTTTATGACCTCGGCGTTGTCCTTCACGAATTTCGATAGATCGTTCATATGAATATATTTCTAATGTGTTACCTGATTTGATAAATTTGTTGTATCCCATATCTGATTATGTTAGTTAACTAGCAAGTCATACGCGTCCCGTCCTGCCGGCTAAAGCTCGGCTTGGACGGAACGCTTCCTTTTTTCGACCTTTGCACAGGTTAGAAACAATTCAGCAAAAGAGTTAAGATATTCTTGAGCTTCATCCACGGATATGTCCTTACCGTACTTCTTATGGAAATACTGTATGACGCGATCTGTTAGAAGCTGGCTGAATGGTTTCATGCCAATATTGTCCCAAATGGCTTTACGCGCTTTTGAGATGAGTGGTAAAAAAGCCAATAGATTAGGACTTTGAGTTGTTGAACTTTCAAAATAAATGATCAATAAAGGAGATAAAATACCAGCACAGCCGTTGTTTTCAAAAGGTTGTCTGACATATAAAGATTCTGGACATACACTGGTTAAAAACGGCGAGTATTACCGATGTTCGTTGAAAGCAAATGGATTTTGCAGAGAAGAATCAGAGCAGTTGATCAGCGTCAAGAATTTCAATGAAAGATTTGAGCGATTGATCGACAGGTTTACTTTACCGGAAGGAGAAGGGTTGAGGATGTTTAATAAGCTGATGGCAACTTTCCTTGAATATGGGCTAAAGATTGGTACGCAGAATAGTTACTGCGAGGAGATGTTTCAATCTCATGGCAATTCAATGATTGATGACATTGAGCATGGCAAAAAAATATTGAAAAGCGATATTATTTCATTCAGAAAATTTTACATGGATTGGTTAAAACAGGTCTACGGAGAATCGCTCCTAACTTTGATGCTAGATGTTGTGTTTGTATTATCTAAAACAGACGAAGAAGTCGGTGCGATGGAATCGTTTATCAAAACCTCATTGAAGATTACGAAAAAGAGAGAGCGACGAAGTTTTGCCATGCAATTGAAGAAGATCTACATATTTAATGACGGCAATATTGAAAATGTAGAATTCGAAGGGTGGGGTTGGTATGTGATCCAATACTTGAAACGAAATGTTCACTGGTATCTGAATGATATGCCGTCTAGTTTTATCAAAAACACTATTCAATTTGGTTCGGCTACATTCTTTGAAGCATTAGACGAATTCAAGGAGAATGGCTTTCGAGATGCTTACAGCTATGGAGCTTATGGATCGGCATATGCCGAGAAGAAAATGGAGGATAAGATATTTGGAGGTTTTGAAAAGCTAGAACCGAAAGAGCAGATTGCGTATCTGAAAGATCTTAATGGAATTACACCGCAAATGGTTTATTCCTATTTCGCTTCAGTATTCAGACTGTAGTGGCGCCACCCGCTCCACAATCTTTTCCGGCTAGGTGATACATGGTCGCGGAATAACCCTAT
>CAIPHR010000040.1 GCA_903864905.1 uncultured bacterium | reverse complement strand
ATCTCACTCTCTCTAACTATATAATATTCATCATCATCTACTTTTATCTTGTCACCCCACTGAAATAGAACCGAGTCTCCCACATTGACAGAGAGCTTGATCAATTCTCCATCTTCTACTTTTCCTTCTCCAACTGCTACGATCTCACCCTTTTTACTTCCCTTATCCTCGTTTACCGTGATAGGGATAATGATGCCCGATGATGTCTTTTTTTCTTTGTGCTCCGTATCCTCCTTGATGAGTACCCTGTCAAATAATGGCTTGATCTTGCTAGATATATTTTTCATATGCGTGTTTTATTAGACTAATAAAGGTGGCCGCAACAAATTAACGGCATCAGATTTGTACATAGTCATTATATACACAAGTTCGATAAGAACAACTTGACTATATATAGATTATATTATCTATATTAATAGAAAATATCAAATCACGGTTTTCTCATGATGAACAGGTACTTAAAGCCGCGTAAATAAAAATTATACTGCCTTGCCCTGCTATGCCAAATATCAGTATTCGATGTCTGATTGTGTCGTGTTAAACACACAATATCTATAGGCTCAAAGTATTTCTCAAGCCTCTGCCACATCAAAAACCCTGTAGCTGTAAATTTCTTTTTTATCCACTGATCAGCAATAACCCAACCCATCACCTTTCCGGGTTTTAGGATTCTCTTGATTTCAGCGGCAGTCTTATCTAATTCATCATAAAACTCCGTCTTCTCGCACGAGATTTTTCCTATACACTGTTTATCGTCAGAATATTTTATATTGTCTGAATATGGTGAGTCGATAAACACAAAATCTACACTATTCTCCTGCAGAGGAATTTTCCTAGAATCATTCTTAACAACATCGGGTCTAACTATATTCAAATCGTAGCCAATCACTTTTCGTTTCAATTCCTTGGCAACATCGATCGTAGTGCCACTTCCACACATTGGATCTACAACTAGATCGCCCTCTTTGGTGTATCGTTGCAACAAATTCCATATGACAAAAGCCGGCGTAACGCCGTTATATTTGTTATTTCCGTGGCGTGTATCTCCATAATTTTGTTTTGGAAAATCCCACAATGTTGTGGATTCAATCTGTGATAACATAATTTATTTTAGTAATTTCTTTAGATCGTCAATAAACTTATCGAACATTTTCACCTTATCGCTTTCTTCAATATTGGTTTCACTTAAGACATAACTACCATCTGTATCAACTTCGACAATTGCTCTACCCTTCTTTGTCGGCTTCTTCATTGTAAGTGTCCCATCCTCATCTGGTGTTACGAAATAGACTTTAATATGCTTCGTCGCCTTATCAGATGCTAACTTCATTTTCCAATAACCTGTCTGCGCGATTCTCTCTCGTAAGGTAACTTTGCTCGATAAGACGGCAACAACCTTACTTGTCTTTGGATCGAAAATAATCAAATCGACATCAGGTAAATGCAGACCAAATTCACCATAATCTACAGTAAGATTTCTCTTGAGCTCACTTAATTCTTTGGATAAATTTGAGCCATTAGTTCGTTCAAGCGTATTGCCATTTACTACTTGCAAACTAAGAGCGTGAACCTCATCTGTAATAATGTACTCAATCAATTTCTCTAAATTTTTACCCTTGAATGCTCGCCATGACTGTTCGTGATCAGGAGTTCCACCTTTATTGATTTTCTCCTTAGTCTTTTTACTTTCAAAAAAGTCATTCTTATGCTGTTCTTTTGCTTCCGTCAAAACATTTGAAATATGCCTGTACGCTTGCACGCCATATGTATTCTTCTTGCTATCATAGAATTTAATGAGATCCTTTATTTTCATAATATTATTTTTCCATTACTAATATATACTCGGTTGGATAAGCTGATACTTTATTCTTATCAGTTATACCTGCAAATCTCCCCGTCTTTTTATCTCTAACGGATGGTAAATTCTTTGATGGTATTTCTCTTTTTATAATATCAGCAACTTTTAGCCCCATGTTTTGCAATTGTTCAACAAAAACTTCAGCATTGAGTATTTTTACACCCTGTAAACTAGTATTCCCGACAACAATACAGGTTTTTCCTCCTTTTTTCAACATGCGTTTCATTTCAGTAAAAACTTGATTCATCTCACTGAAATACGTCGATACTTCCTCCGCAGTCTTTCGATCTATTCCAAGCAATTCTTTTCGAATATTTTCTGCAATCATGCTATTCAATACCAGATTTTTCTTGCTATGATATGAGGTGCCAATAAATCGCTTTCGAAAATCACTTATGTCTTTCGTATATTCTAGCCACAAAGCAGTCAACTGATGTAGATCGGCATATTCGTACGAAGTCACATATGGCGGTGAAGTAACGATTAGGTTAACGCTGTTATCTTTTGTTGGAATTGTCCTTGCATCAGTGCACACAACCTTACTTGGTACTCTCAGGTATTTCCTTTCAGATAACATCTCAAACAATCTCTCATTACCGCGCAACATCATCCTTATTTGTTTCAAAAATATCTTGACCGGCTCAGATGGCTTTTTTTCAAAATCCCTAGTCGGCTTATTACTCTTTTGTAGCCATATCGAACAGTTTTTCAATATATTAGAAAATCCGCAGAAGAAAAAATCTTGAATATCTTGATCTTTAATTCTTGAGATTTCAGCAAATATAAACGCTAACTTTCTCTTTTCTTCGGGCTTAAACCAGTAGTCAATCCTCTCATGTTCAGGAGCTTTTACCTTTGTCTTCTCATTGTACGACTCTAACCTTTTTCTGATATCCTCAAATTCTTTCTCAATTTTTACTGGATTAATCGGAGTAATCTTGGCTTTTGTTATTAAAACGGCGACAGGGTTAATATCAACCGCAACTGATGATCTTCCCATAACCTTAGATTCAACGAGAGTAGTGCCACAACCACCGAAAGGATCAACAACCAAATCTCCCAATTTTGTATATCTTTCTACCAAACGAGAGACGACTTGTGGAATAAATTTTGCAGGATAGCGGTGATAACCGTGCGTAATATATGCCGTGTCTTTTCGTGTCTTATCAGAGAATGACCATGATTGGTCAACCTTGATTTTGTTGAAATCTGTAGTAATCTTATTAATTATCATACCCCGATTATATCATTTCTTGAACAAACAAGGGTAATTTTTTACATATTCATCCCAAAGATTCTCAACTTCTCCTCAACAACTTTTTGCATAGCTAGTTTTGCTGGTTTCAAATATTTATATGGCGACAATTCTTCACGATTCTCAGAAAGAGACTTCATCAATCCCCCTCTATATGCTACACGAAGCTCAGTATTTACATGTACTATAGCTACTCCAGCTTTTATAGCAGCTCGAATATCCTCCGCAGTATTCCCTGATGCACCGTGTAATACGAGAGGAACAGATACGGCACCACTCAAAGTTTTTACTCTCTCTATATTGAGTGCAGGTTCACCACTTCGCACGATGCCATGGACATTACCAACTGCTGGAGCTAGGAGATCGATACCAGTTTCTAGCACAAATCGTAGAGCATCCTCAGGTTTGGTCATATCATCTGGACGAGTAATTGCACCCTCTGGTATAGCATCAAGCATCTTGGATGAAGTACCTATGAATCCAAGTTCGCCTTCTATTATGACGTCACTCACATTTACGGACGCGTGGGGGGAGAGTTCTTCTCCGATTCCCTTTAGGGTTTGAGGAGAGGAACTACTCCCACCAAAAGGACGGACTGTCCTAGCATATTCAACACACTTCTTAGTAATCTTTATATTCTCTTCCAATGAAAGTTGTGCTCCATCAAAAATAACAGAATCGAAGCCAGCATCGATAGCTTCTTTTACTCTCTCAAATGAATACGTATGATCAGCATTCAAAAATATTGGCTGACCGCGTTCTTCACGTAAGCTCTTTATGATAGCCGCCGCTTGTCTGACTCCCACATAATCTCTCTCACCTTCTGATAGCCCAACTATTACTGGGACTTTCAATGCGTGCGCAGCATCTACTATCGCCATTATGCCATCCAATGTCGAAGCATTGAAGTGACCGATAGCTATACCATTATTTCTCGCATCTATTATATATTCTCTTAAATTCATATTATGATTATATCATAGTAAATTATCAGATTACACACCCTCGAACACTAACGCTTGCAATGCTATAATAAAGTCATGTTTCAAAAGCATATCGACATACTAGCTATAGGAGATATCACAGTAGATATATTCATCAAGATGAAAGATGCGCGAATGCATTGTAGGGTCAATAATGAAGCTTGCGAAATATGTCTACCTTTTGGTGAAAAAATACCTTAATGAATATACAAAGGTTATTTACGCTTCTGGTGGTGCATCGAATGCGGCTATAGCTTGTGCACGATTGGGACTCAAGACCTCTCTCGTAACCAATCTTGGTAGTGATCAAAATGCTCGAGAGTGTATTCTCAAACTTCAAAAAGAAAAGATCGTCACTAGCAAAGTTCGGGAACACCAGAATAAGCCAACCAATTGCAACTTTGTATTGTGGTACGACGATGATAGAACAATCCTAGTCAATCATATAGATTATGATCACAGTGCTGATATATTGAACCCAAATGTTGGCATATCTCCAAAATGGATCTATCTAACTTCACTTTCTTCTCATTCTCCAATGTATGAGGATGCTCTTATCGAGTATTTAGAAGCAAAACCAAAAGTAAAATTGGTCTTTCAACCAGGTACATTCCAGATAAATAGAGGAATGGAAGGATTAGAAAAAATTGTGAAAAATACAGAAGTATTCATTGTGAATGTTGAAGAAGCACAGAATCTACTTAGAGTTAAAGAAAAGGATGTAAAAAAAATGTTGAAAGATATTGGAGAAAAAGGACCAAAGATCGTACTCATAACTGATGGTATTAACGGCGCATACATGTATGATGGGGATAGTTATTATCAAATGCCAATATACCCAGATCATAGAAAAGCATTTGAACGCACAGGCTGTGGTGATGCTTTCGCTTCTACATTCATATCTATGCTGTCGATCGGACGTTCACCACTCGAAGCGCTAGTTGCTGCACCCGTAAATGCTATGTCTGTTGCACAATATATAGGAGCACATGAAGGATTGCTTTCCCTAGAACAACTTGATTGGATGCTAGAAAGGGCTCACGAAGGATATAAGGTAAGAGAGATTTAGTATTTTGAACTCCTATTTTCTAATATTTGTTTTTCTGAACAATACAGCGCCCGTATATCACCAGATAAATAGAATGAGCCGACAACTAACAAAGCATCCTTATTTTTCATAGAATTTCTAGCGGTTTTGAAGGCTAGGACTGGATCTGAATATAGATAGACATTGCATTTTTTTGAAGCGTATAATTTTGTTTCCTCGTATAATTCTCTTGGGTTTACTGATGATCTGAATGGTACATTGAATCTAGTAACAAATATTCTTTTTGCAAATGGAGCAATAGTTTGGAGCATTGCTTTCCAATCCTTATCTGCAGAAAAAGCAATTAATAAATCTAGACTATTATATTGCAATTTATTCAAATTTATTATTGTACTAACTATCTTGGATGGATTATGAGCACCATCAATTATAACAAGTGGATTTTTCTCCATTATTTCGAACCTGGCTGGTAAACTAGGTGGCGGACCGAGTTCTGCTATTCTATTAATAATGCCCAAGCTCGTACAAATATTTCCAACTAACAATCTATTCTTTTCTTCATAGTCACAATCATCAACTTTTATCGGATTATATTCTGCACCAACCTGACTACATTTTTCTCTAAATATTTTTAAAATATTCTCATCATCTTCTGTAGTGAAAAATCTACTAGCTTTCTTTATTATTCCTGCTTTATCTTTTGCTATATGCTCTCTAGTAGGACCCAATATCATTGTATGATCTAGACCAATATTGGTTATAGCAGTTATAAGTGGTTTCTCTATAATATTCGTTGCATCATAACTTCCTCCAAGTCCAACTTCTAGTACTACGTACTCACACTTTTCTTTTTTGAAATAAATGAGAGCTATAGCTAGTATCATTTCGAAATATGATGGTATGCCATGTCGACCAGACAAGAGCATCTCATCTACTTTTGGTTTGAGATTTTCTGTAATTTCTGCAAATACTATTGGATCAATATACTTATCACTAACTTGAATTTTTTCTATTGTTGTTACTGTGAATGGTGATGTGAATAATCCTGACTTTTTATTGGCTTTAATAAGCTCTGCGTGAATAGCACTAGCTACACTTCCCTTTCCTGCTGTCCCTGTAATATGAATGTACTTGAACTGTCTCTCAGGATTGCCGCATAGGTCGAGCAAATCCTGCATTCTCTCTAGAAACATGATGGGTCTATGGTGAGATGCTAGATCAGTCTTTTGATAGCCACTGCCAATATTACCTAGACTTTCGAGATATTTTATAGCGGCATAATAGATAGCGAATCTATCTGTTTTTGTAACCCTTTTCATGCAGTTACTCTAACTGACTGGAAGATAAATATCAATTGTTACATTGTCTATTTCAATGGTACGTCCATATAAAAACTCGACCCCTTCCCTGGACCATCAGACTCCGCCCAGACACGGCAGACTTGTCTGCACAAAAATATGCAATAGGTTATTCTAGTAATTAGCTTATAATATTCAACTTTGGACACTTTTCTTTGTTCTGTCCAGACGTATATATAGCAACACCTTCGCACAACCAGACTGGCTTCATCTGACCATTGGAAAGAATACGGTAGAAACAATGACTGACTTCATGCTTGAGTAAAGTATAGTATGTCTCAGGAGTATATTTATGAACGCTTTCGCTCTCGAGAGCGTTCCTGTCTAGCATAAAGATCTTGTTCCCTTCGGCACTTCCCACCATCCACCTTTTTGAACTTTCACCTTTCAACATATCGATCGTCTTTCGATCTTTCGTTATGATGACGACAGGCAGGTGATGAACCCAGTTTATCTCATAAAATTTGTTCAGGTCGTCGATAGATTCCCTTTGAATCTTGTCTATGTACTCATCTTCAAATGATTCGATTTTTAGAGGCATATAGAATGTATTAATTAGTATTAATAATCTTCAGACTATTTACTATAAACTCCTCAGCGCCCAATCTTTTCTCCCAAACTTTCTTGACTTGTTCCAGTTTTGTCTTCAATTCAGGATAAAAGAGTAATTCTTCAGCACCAATAGCATCTCGTATTGGAGGCAGATTGAGGAATATCACATTGAATATTTCAGATAATTCCCATAATGCTTTGCTGTCCTCGTTACCAATACTGTGGCAAAAGTCATAAAAAGCAAAATGAGTTAGTTCATGGACGATCACCTCCTTTCGTAAATGAAAGGGACGATTGTAATAAACCTGGAAACTTTTAGTTTCTATATATCTAGGATTACAGTCAAAAATTGAAAGGTAGCATTTGTAGTCTTCATGGCTATATTCCTGGCCGAAATATCTACATAACTCTGTAAACAACACTTCTTTTACATCATCAAAACATTTAACAGTTTCGGTCAAAACATCCGTCAATTCTGCAGTATGTGCAGAATAATAATCATCAATATATTTACTATGATTATCTTTCGTGATCGTCGAGTGATCTCTCTGAATCTTTGTACCAAAATCAACACCACCTACTACTAGCTCGTGGAAATCCAAATATACTTCTTTATCTAATTTTATATTTAATTCTATTTTCATAAAAAGGTACCCCTGTGCGTTTTATTCATTATCGTATGTATACTCTGAATCCTTTTTCAACCGACCCGATTGGTCCGTAGATCTTTTCAAACACTGCTTGATTTTCAGTTCTGGTATAATCTCTGCGCGTATTCATATATAAATCCTTAAATTTGTCTCTACCGTAGTTGTTGATAAGATAAGTGGTAAAAGAACCGACTAAACTATAAAAATGTAACGGCTTCGAATCATCTGTTCGCAACCATGCTTCGTGTTCAAAAAAATCCGACAATGGTAGATACAAATGTTTTGAAAATCCTTCTTGAACATATGAAATGTGTGATTTGCCATCCCACGCGTGTCCAACCATGAATTCGGCCAGACCCTCTTGAAAAAAACCGATGGAGATCCCCCAAGGAAGTGACAAAAGATGTGTATCCTCATGTTCACCGAGAGGCTTAATATCTCTTGTATATACAACATGGATCCTGAATTCATCATAGATAGACTGTGCATACCAATCATCTCCCATAAGTGTTTCCTTAACTTCTTTGTCTGGATAATAATAGTATTCAATCTTCTTTTCTGGAGGTTTGATATCCAAAAATGCAATAATCTTTTTGAAAGCTTTTTCTTGTGTGGTGACAATCATCGCTACGTCTTTTTCAGCTTCCGAATTCTGAAAGTAACGAAAAATATAATGATCAGTTTCCCTGGTCAACCAGCGTTTATCCTCCAGAAACTTGTGTGTATATGTTGGTAAATGTTGTTTTTCCATGATAGTGGCCTAATTATAGTATAAAAATGCTCGACCCACACCACGTTGTGAGAATCGAGCAGTGATGAATTTGCTCAACCATATGTCAGCGCCAGAAGTCCATGGTTCATCTTGTCGATCAATGTCTTCTGACAATACCTGTGTTTGCCACCGACTCCACCGCCCTGTTCAACCATAGCGTTGTAGATACAACTACCTCCGCATAGCGGAATAAACCGACATTTCTCAGCTATACACTGATCAGTTCGTTTGAAATGTTCGTACCGCTGATCTCGCAGGTAAGGAGATTCGAGTTTTTCAAAAACAGACCCGAAGTTATATTCCTTTCGTCCGGTGGTGCAGAAACACTTCTGAAGTAAGCCATCTGGTTGCAATACGGCGGAGTGTCTTGCGATAGCTACGCACCAAGGTCCAGTTAGGAAGTCTTCCGGAATAGTAAAGCCGCAATCTTTTGCAACTTTCCACGCCGCCAAAGCCTTTTCAGCAATGATACTTTCCGCGCTCGCTTTTAATGGATTAGCGAATGTTGACGTGATCATTCCGAGGCTGAGGTTGATGCGGTCTTGAGCCCCTAATTGGGCGAGAAAACGGATTAACTCTGGTACTCGATCGGCGTTATTTACGTCAAACGAAATCCGGATGTCAACTTTTGGGACATACTCTGTCGACAATAACATCCGGATGTTCCGAATGATGTTTTGGAAAGTCGGTCGTCCACTCTCTCCGTGCCGACGAGAATTATGGACATCCTCCGGACCGTCCAGCGTGATCTGTACTCGTCGCCAGTTGTGATCGGAAAGCATTTGCGCAGCCTTCTCATCCAGGAATTCGCCGTTGGTGATGATCTCAGTCCAACATGAGATGTCCCGTTTCAGGGCAAGTCCGTGGAATGCATTCAACGCCTGTTCGACGATCTTTCTTTGGAGTAGTGGTTCTCCTCCGAATAGGACGAATCGGATTGAATCAATCTCTGGGTGCGAGTCAAGATGCTCGGCTACCCATTTTCTAGATTGAACAATTACGTCCTGCTTCATTCCAACTCCACGATCTACACCTTTTTCGACACAGTAATCGCAACGAAGCTGGCACTGGATCGTCGGTATGAAATGCAGACTGAAGATATGGGCCTCATTATTCCGCTTATGAATGAACAGGTCTCTCCACGCATCATATTCATTGAAGTTCTCTGCAACGAGAATGGCTGTGTCGGGATGAGCCAACTTATCTATTTGTTCCTGTAGTTCCCCCATTTCTCCATTCATAATAGAGCGGGTGATTCTATTTTCCGTTTCAGTGTCGACGACGACTACTGCTCCGGTCAAACCGTTTTTGAGTAATATGCCGCCTTTTGTTTGAATCCTTAGGCAGAAATCGCTCCATCTGTACGTCGTATTCATAGAAATCCTTGTAAGAATGAAGCCTGACGATCGCGTACGGTCGTCAGGCTCATCAACTCAAGTTATCAGTAACCACAACCGTCTTGACCCATACGCGGCTCGGCGTTGAATCGGCAATCGCGATGACCTGATTTGAGGAGAATACATCCCCGCTCGAGAGTCTTGGAAGGATGTTTGATGGCTGTTTTTGCCGGCTCCGAATCACCGTTGCCGGTTGTGCGAAGTTGCACATTGTATATTATGTTCATAACTACCTCTGTTTTCTCTCCAGCTAGTCTCGACTAGACGGTGACTATTTTGTTAATTGCCAGAGAATCTCAACCCCAAAATCATTTTAGAATCGAGATTCTCCAGCAATTACTCCATGTTTCAAAGATCTAACGCGCTGATATTAGAATACTATAGTTAGCATTTAGATGCAAGCGGTAAGCAATATGTGCATATAATATTCTGTTTTACAAGTCATTCCATCACTTGCAGTTGTTTCCAAAATGGAAATAACTGCATCCTCCTTAAACTATCCGGAAATTCCAGATAGTTGAAGTCCCATCTAGTTCTTGTTCTAAATAGATATTCACTAGAATATTTGAACAGCTCGAATTTTTCGAGTAGTTGAGTTTCCTGTAATATCTCGTTTGTCTACCTTATTGAACTTGTGTAAGTTTTGCACAAGTTGAAATTGTAAGCCACTCATAATTATCCATTTTCACCTGACACCATTGTAATCCTTCTAACAAGAAAAGCTAGTTAATGAATAAATCCAAACTTTGATGATCCGATATTCAAAACTTCTCAAGAATCTCCTTTTCCAACTCTATTGGAGTGAACTCGAACTTAACTTCTGTAATAAATTTCTGATTGTCCATATTAATTACCATAACCGCTTATCTTTTTCGCCTGTTTCGCTAGAAGTTTCTTCTCTTTCTGTAACTCCTTAATATGCCTCTCTGGTTTACGATTTTCTGGTAAGATTCCACCAATGTCTTTTATGGTCTGCCTGACTTTGCCACCGATCATATTATGAGTTCTCTGCGCAGCAGCATCACCCCTGATGCTGTCAATTCTAATCTATCGTCTGTTTGTGTGATTCTAAACAGATTTGCGGCCAATTCTGACGCACCAGCACGATCGAGGAGTTCCCCTTTCTTTATACCTTTCTTAGCTTCTATTTCTCTGAGTGGAATTCCGTACAATCCTTTATATCCAGCATCATTGAATAGTCCAAAATGAGACACTCCCGCCTCTTTTGCGGTCCTAAATAGCTTTTTATTCTCATTGCTAACTTCCTCGCGAACAAAGAGTCTCTTCTCTTCTTCAGGCAATTTATCGAAAATCTCTTGTCTTCTAGTTTGTACGGCAAAATATGTTTGAGCCACAGCGATCTGTGAGATTCTCGAATCACCATTCTGTGCTATCAAATAACATGCATACCTATCCAGTTTCCAATCCTTGACTGCCCTCCTCCCACCAGAACCCAAGTCAACCATTTTCGTCAACTGGCGAAAATGGTCACCGACTATTTGACCGCTATTTAGAGCCGTTCTTGCCGCACGCATAATCACATCATCAAAAGTTTCCCAGCGTGAATACCCCAGCAGTGGAAATAATCTCCTTGCTGTCCAGAATTCGACAGCATTTTCATCTACCTCTTTGATGTCCTCAAAGCCTTTATGTGGGCCACTTATAATTATCTCTTTTGGCATCACACAATTGTAATCCTTTTAACGGGAAAAGCTAGTCGGCCCTGCTATTTCACCCCCACCTCCATCGGCAGCTCCACATAGAATGCTGACCCCTTCCCCGGACCATCCGACTCCGTCCAAACACGGCCATGATGTGCTTCGATAACACCTTTGACGAATGAGAGACCATAACCAGTACTATCGACGTTCGTTTT
>CAIPHR010000039.1 GCA_903864905.1 uncultured bacterium | reverse complement strand
TGAGAGGATAGTTTTTTTCAGCCTGCAGGTAAAGTTTGTCTTCCATCTCTTATCTCGGCAATAAATAGTAGTGGTATTTTCAAATGTAAAAGGAGGCTTAGGGAGTTTGCATATAAATCAGATTCCGTAATCATAAATGCGCTTAAGTATATCATGTGAATAGCGGTTTTTGGTGCTCTATAAGCTCTCTTTAAGTGTTGTGTGTTGAGTCAATGCTTTTTTCCTTGCTTGTCTATACGTTATATTCTCGGTACAAATTTAAAGGAAAATCTTTGCATTATAACCAACAACCAAAAGCTATACTTTCTTAAGTTGCATATTTTTCTGTAGATAGTCTCTACTTTCGAGAATATCTAAGCCAATCTAAAAGTTCAAGCGAGTTCAATATGCTCACTCAAAGCTTTGAAGCAGTAGATACTACGTTGTTGAAGATGGTTTGCGATGATGCTTGGCCTGAATCATCAACTTTGGAGTTCAAGAGAGATGCACCTGGCAAAGCAGACAAGGACAAGCTAGAGTTGTTGAAAGATATCTGTGCGCTTGCTAACTCTGAGGGTGGAGACCTCGTATTTGGAATTGATGAAGTAAATGGTGTAGCAGCCTCTTTGGTACCGATAACTAATGAGCCGGCTGAAGCACTCACTCGCCGTATCATCCAAACGGTCGAATCAGGAATCGAGCCGCGCTTGCTTGGGATGCAGACAAAGCAATTTGATATTGATGGTGGATATGTTCTCGTTTTGAGGGTACTACCTTCTTTCCTCGGTCCGCATAGCTTTTGGGTCAATAGTTCGCGCAGATTTGTTATGCGCACAGGAATAACCACGATAGATCTCACATTTGATCAACTTCGCATGGCATTTGACAGAACCGCATCACTTGGAGAACGTGCCCGGACTTTTATTACCGAGCGGAACCAAGCCCTTATAAACAACGAAATGCCAAAACGGCTTACCCCTGGCCCTATTCTGGCAGTTCATTTTGTTCCTCTGAGTGGTTTGGCTGGTAAGCAAGCTCCCGATTTACAGGCTCTCTACAACAAGGATTACATTCGCTTGGTTCCGTCCGATTGGGGAACAGGAAATAGAGTATTTAATCTCGATGGTTTGGTTGTCTTTCCATACGGGAATCCTGAAGAAGGCCATTCCGGATATACACAACTATTCAGAAATGGTGCTATGGAAGCAGCCGCCTTGGGTGGTGGTTCCGTTCAACCAAATATGACGATACCCGCGAAGCGTTTTGTTTATTCAATAGAAATGACCAAGTTCTTTCGCGAACACACACAAACATTCTTTTCATTATCACATGATCACGGGCTTGCTGGTCCAGCAGTTGTAAGTTTCTCGGTGCTAAGAGTTAAAGGTTACGAACTTGAAAGCCATTCCGTCTTTCCTTATAGGAACGCTTCAACTTCCGACCGTTCAAATCTGATTGCTCCAGAGGTATGGGTAGACAACCTTGAATCCGCTGCTGTAGACGATGTAGTTCATTCACTTCTGGATACACTCTGGCAAGGGTTTGGGCATGCTCGGTGCCCTGACTACGATGCTATATCTGGCGAGTACAAGCCACGCCAGTACTAACGGATCAGGATCATCAGGAGCCAGATATATACCTCCATTCCGAGAAAGCTTATTTTCAAATTTCTTATGCGAGACGAGCTCCTCAATCTTTTTATTTTTTCCTAAGTTGATCGTTCAGCTATCGCTATCAGATTATTGCATTTTATGGCGCTCAGAACTACCTTGATTATTA
>CAIPHR010000038.1 GCA_903864905.1 uncultured bacterium | reverse complement strand
TACCAGAAGCGACAAGCACCAGATCGGTTTTTTTAAGAATCCGGATCTCTTTCGACGGAGAGTAAGTCACAATAATGTAATCGGATTTTGCCGCTGGATACATCGCCACAACATCAAGCTTTGAAAGCGAAGCAGTAACACTTTCCGATGCTCCATTGCCGGTTATAACCCGGCCATAAGCCACGGATGATCCCGCCGAGGAAGATTCTGTTTTCAACGCATCTGTAGACATAAACTTAAGCTCTGGCCGCTCAACTACTTTTAGGCCTAATGCCAGGATTTCACGCTCAATTTGCCGTGAAAAGCTTGTGTCACCATCATAAGGGATGATGGTAAAGCTTGGATTCATAGCAGATTGCTCAACAACCACGAACGGTGCTGTAGCACATCCCGATATAAGAATTGCACTTAATATTAGCCCAAAGTTTTTCATTTTTCCCCCGCCCAACCATTCACTACGCTTTTTTATTATATCATTAGTCCATAAGAAGGAAACCATTACTCTCTTAACCTACCCCTTTTAGCACTATCCCCCCAAAAAAAATAGAACCGCCAAGCTATCTTGGCGGCTTTGCATAACTTGTTACGAAACACTCAATTATTCAAATACGTCCAGCATCTCTCCGCCATGATTAACTCAGACTATGTCCACAATTTCGTCGCCTGTGCGATATTTCAGGAATACTTTCTGGGCGAAGTCTGGGCCGAGCATTTCCCGAATAATGTACTGGAGCCTGGCGTACCATTTCTTCCAGTTTTCCACTTCGATAGTACGCTCGGAGTCTGAAAGTCTTTTAATCTCCTTCCAGCAAGAAAAGTCAGTCAAAAGCCATATTTCCCAGTCGGAGACCTCGCGGCTCTTTAATTCAAACGAATAAGCCACAGCTTTCCCAATCAATTGTCTCCAGTCGTCATTACCTACGATGTCTATGTATATAGTTTTCCCTGTCTTTTGCGCGACGAAGTCAAAGGATAATGGGCGCGACTTACAATGCCAATCCCGCGGGTATATGTTCAAAAGACGGAGATTCATGGAATCTTGATGAAAATAGTCTTTCAGCCAGTGCTCAAGCTTTAATAGTTCACCTTTGTGTTGCCCCATAACTCCTCCCTCTTAAAATTCTATACAGAGCTCAAACATCGAACTACGTTATAGAAAACGCATTTTGTTGTTTATGTGGTATAACAAAGACTTCTAAAAGCCAGTTGATTATTAACCAGTCAAAAACGTTCAATATCTTACACTCGCCCTGAACATACCCCTATTAAGATATTAAGAGCCGTTTTTTAAACCAATCCACTTGGATAGTCGCTGCCACCAATATTTAATCGAACAGCAGCCAGTCACATTCGCTTGTGGGGACAGCGGTGGACATGGTGTGCCACGGGGGATGCGTGTGGTATCAACAATACGCAATGCACTTTTACTGAGGCATCCACATAAATTCAACGGATTATATTCAGTTTTAAACAGGTTCATTCTATCAAGCACTGACTGGTGAACTGCCTCGCCATCAGTGGGATGCTTTCCGATTGAACGAATACGAGACCCCATAATCCGATAAACACCCTTCATTGAGTTGTTGAGAACGGAATTAAAGCATGGCAGGTAATGTGCGAGGAATGCCTTATCGAATTCGAGCCCGAGCCCTTCCGCTTTCTCAAGCATCCAGTGCAGTGCCTCGTTAGCCAATCCATCGGGACAGTAACTGCCACCGACATTAGAGTGTACACCAGCGAACCACACTTGTTCGAGCGTGCCATTCCAATCACATGGCTTAATGTACATGCTTGGCTCGAATGATTTGCGACGCTCATCGATGGCGAGCGCATGGAAAACATTTTGGATATTAGGATTTAGCCCGATATCATGATACTTGTATTTGCCTCGGCCAAAGAGCTGCCCTATGAAGCCAGGTGCCCCGAGCGCTCCAACAGTATCCCAGACACCAATGTATCGTATCGGCGGACAAGGACGGGTCCCTTTGATGTTAAGAAAAGTTTTCTGCCATTTCTGAGAATTCGGCACCGTATTCGACTGATAAAGATCATAGATTGCAGGCGTATAGTACTCGTCGTCTTTCTCCAGGAGACCAACCTTTTGAATAAAGCCAGCCAATGTGCGCACCGT
>CAIPHR010000037.1 GCA_903864905.1 uncultured bacterium | reverse complement strand
TTATCTAATAATTTTTGAATTACTATCGATCCCCAACCGCCTGGTCCAGGATTACCCCTAGAAGACCCATCAGTAAATATTGTTACTTGATTATTTTTCATCTTTTTATTATATCAACAATTCTAAGTCTTAGCTCTGGTCTATTTCTAAACATAGATTTTTCAATAGAAGCCACCATATCTATAGGCTTATTTACAACAAGAAAATTCATCCATTCGATTTCTGCACCAAAAAATGAAATAGCTGGCACTTTCATTCCTTTTAATTGTTTGAATACAATCTCAACATGATTACTGGTCTTTCCAAACTTTCTCACTGAAACTGGTGAAATATTCCGAAATAGAAAAAGTGGCTTAGGATTTCCAATACCAAACGGCGCCATCTTATTCAAATCCTCATATAATATTGTATCTACCTGATCCAATGAAAGTTCCATGTCGATTGGCGTACCTCTAGAACTCCCGTCATTCAAGTGATCGCCATTCACACCCGCTTGGGGGGAGAGGTTCTCCCCGACACCCCTTGTGGGTTCGAGGGGAGAACCTCTCCCCAAAAGGGTGTGCATAGCATCATTCAAATGCTTCTCAATGAAATGAATGTCCTCATTGCTAACGGAGAATCCTCCAGAATGTTTATGTCCACCAAAATGTCCGAGAACATCAGGTGGAACGGCTCGCATAAGCTCTACAACATTGGTCCTCCCCTCTGACCGACAAGACCCTTTAATAATATTGTTGCCGTCACGACCCCATAGAAATACTGGGCGATCATATTCTTCAGCCACTGTATTCGCCACCAAACCGAGTAATGACGGCCTCCAATCAGGATTACCGAGGACGATGACAGCTGGTATAGAAGTCGCAACCAAAACACCCGCTTGGGGGGAGAGGTCTTCTCCGATTCCCCCTTGTGGGGTTTGAGGAGAAGGGCTACTCTCCCCATATCTAGCATGTAAAATTTTCTTCACCTCTTTGACAAGCGACGCCACCACCCCTTTCCTTTCATTATTTATTTTATCCAAATGATTGGCAGCTGTGTATGCATCATCATCATTGTCCGCCGATAATAATTTGAATGCGTCCATCGGCACCCCCATCCTCGATGCTGCATTGATCCTCGGGGTGATCATGAAAGCGATATCATCCTCAGTGAGATGTCTCTGATTGATGCCGAGTTTACGCAATAGTTGCATGATCCCTTTCCTTGGACTTTTTCGTAAGACTGCCAAACCGTAGTGAGCAAATGTACGATTTTCACCTAGAAGTGGCACCATATCAGACATTGTGGCAATACCAACCAAATCGAGTAGCCACTTTTCCATCCCCTCTTTCAGACCAAGCCGATTTTTCTTCAAAATCGCTTGGATCAACTTGTATGCAACGCCCGACCCACAGAGATTTTTATCAGGATATTTACAATCAGCTTGTTTGTGATCGATTATCGCAAACGCCGGAGGTAATTCTGTTGGCGGTTCATGGTGATCTGTAACGATAACATCAATCCCTTTTTCACCAGCGACTCGGATCGGCTCCACGTCAGTTATACCACAATCAATCGTGATCAAAAGTTTGACCCCGTCGCCAGCCAATTGCATGACCGCATCAACATTCACACCGAACCCCTCGTCGTGACGATGTGGAATATATATGGAATAATTTTTATATCCAATTCTTTTGAAAAAGTCATTAAAAATAGCCGCACCAGGTATCCCATCCGCATCATAGTCAGAATATATAGCAATTCTATCATTATTTTCTATTGCCAGAATAATTCGTGTCGCCGACTTTTCCGCATCTTTCAGTAGAAAAGGGTCATGGGTACTCGCCTCGTAATCTGGCTTGATGAATTTCTGCGCCGACAAACTATCTGTGATTCCTCGATGAAATAATAAATGGGCCACAGTATCTGACATCCCAGAATATTGGTTTCTTTGATCAACTGTCAGCGGTTTGCGGATATCGTAAGACATAAAAGGAGTATAGCATTTAATACAATTCAGAATGGGTTCCGATTTCGATGAAAATCGCAATGTTCTGCCTTTCATAATAGATTGCTCTATAATCACCATTAATATTGATACTCCTGCAATTTGGATAAGCCCCATCTACGGAATGATTCTGTAAAATGATTGCGAATGTATCTGTGTGAAATATTCTTGCACGTTCAAAAAACTGCTCCCGAATCTTGGGAGGCAGTTTTTCAATCTTTTTTAGAAAAACTCCGTGCAATATATATTGCATCTACCTATTCTCTACGTATTTTTTCATTTCGTCAACTGTATTAAATACTGGCGAAAGATTCCTTCCCTTTTCAATATCCTTTAAAGCCTGTCTGATCTCACGACTCGTCTTCGCATTGAAATCGCCGACGAGACCAATGCTAAATTTATCTTCAACGAAGGCTCGAATGGCCATAGTGATGACCGATGAAAAAGGTAAGCCTTCTCTCTTGGCTTTCTTCATGGCTTTTTCTTTGAGTACACTGTCCATATTTACTACTACTTGGCTGATCATGATTTTGTTGGTTATATTAACTACTATATCTTATATAGTTCTAATCTATATGTCAATATGCTTCAAGGCTCTGGCAGGAATCCATGCTAAAATACGAATATGAATTCCTGCATCTTCTGTAAAATTATTAATAAAGAAATCCCTGCAAACATCATCTATGAGGATGCCGATTTTCTAGCATTTCTAGACATCCGTCCCCTTTCGCCGGGCCATATGCTAGTAATACCAAAGAAACACTACCGTTGGGTTTGGGACTTTCCAAACATCGGTGAATACTTTGAAAGTGTACGTAAAATGGCTGTAGCGCAACAGAAAGCTTGGAGTCAGCCGGAGATTCACTGCAAGATAGTTGGTGAAGAGGTCGAACATGCTCATATTTGGGTATATCCGGATCCGAAAAGTACCAAAGGAGATAAGATGGATTTTGAGGGTAATGCAGAGAAATTACGAATAATTTTCGATAAATAGAAAACCAATTGCTGAATTCAATAAGTAATTGCAACACCAATCATGCTACCAATCATGCTATAATACTCATATATTAAATAATTAATTACTAATTCTAATGAAACAATCTATAGCAAATATAATACTCATAACCGCGCTCGTTCTAACAATCTCTGAGACACACTCCGTGGGTGCTGACGTTGGACATTCGGAATGCATCAACCTAACGACAGATATGAGTGTGAATGTTAATTCGAGGATCGCAGATGTACTTACTCTACAAAATTTTTTGGGCAATATGGGCTACATAATGGTTATGACTACGGGATATTTTCGTGCTCCAGGATATTTTACCACTGAGACTGAGGACGGTGTAAAGGAATTTCAGAGAGTTCATGGTATACCCGTCACAGGCTATGTAGGACCTCTAACTAGAACAGCTATACAGAACAGTAGCTGTGGAACAAACTCGGCCACAGCTACTGTCAATGTAACTTGTCCAGCAGGATATGTGTGCACACGAAACTCAAGCACTGCTGGTACTCAAAACGCAACTAGCACCAGTAGCTACGTACCTGGATCATTTTATAATAGTTATTTAGGTAATATCAATACGGATACTACCAATTTTGGAGCCAATCAGGCTGCAGATTATAATACCTTGTCAGACTTACCTGTGGAAAATGTTGACGTAGCAAAAACAATAAATACAGTTAGTAATAGTAGTACTACTAGAGTTTATACGCAACGAGATTATGATGTGACTGAAATTAAACTCAATAATAGTTTTCCTGGTAGTGACTACGGTCAGATATTGGATATGACAACATCAAGTTCTAGTTACGCTAATGGATATAACGAGTATATTAATAAAGCGCTATCCTCTGATCCTAGAAATAAACCTTGTAAATATATGGCGACGGATCGCTTTGCCAGGGCTTTACAGTCAATGTTAACGGCTCATGGTATTCAGGCAGATTTTATTTCAGCAAGCTCTACAATCTATGTTATTAACTATCGTGGTATCAATGTGCCGGCTCCTACTTTACGATGTCTAGACAGAGATTTCTCAATGAATACAGCGGCAACAGCGACGATTTTGACCACTGCTCAAGAAGATATGTTCAAGACAATACTTAAAAATAGATTTCCTGGAAGTAGTTATGGTGCACTTTGGGACATAACAACATCTGGTTCAAGCCCTGCTAATGGATATAACGGGTATATTAATAAAGCGCTATCCTCTGATCCTAGAAATACACCTTGCAAATATATGGTGACAGATCGTGTTGCTCATGCACTACAGTCAATGTTAACGGCTCATGAGATTCAAGCAGATTTTATCACAAGTACTTCCACAAATTACATACTAAACTACTATGCTCTCGGTACACCTGCTCCTACAAGATGTCTAGATGCGGGCTTCTCACAAAATATCGCAGCATTTCAGACGCCCATGTACATACTATCGAGTACAACATACTCAGTTGCTGTTGATTACAATTGGGCTAGTAACTACGATATCACGAAGACTGATTTCTGGAATGATCCTGCCAATCAATTCACGATCGCATGGAACATGAATGTATATTGGCAAAAAGCCCAAAAGCTATTTTCTACCCTCTCTACTCTAGAAATGAATAGGTTCGCAGGTATAAAAACTCCCATAACATTATTTCACTTTACAGCAAGTACTACTGGAAAATTGACGGCCGCCGATGCAGACACAAAACTGGCCGCCATGGGATATAGGGCAGCGGATACTAATGAACTGTTTGCTTTGAATAAGGCGGGACTAGCACCTTATAACACGGTCGCACTAAATTCATTTCAGTTAATTAAATCACTTTTTACTTCATGTGATACTCTAGGGGCAGTTGAGTCTGCAAGCGTTCCTGGCCATTGCGCTAAGCGTCTCAATGCAGTCGCAGCAACTGGTGCATATAATGGTAATGGACTAACAATGCCATTTAACCCTGATACTGGTATAAGACTCCAAGATTGGAATTTTACAAATGGAACAAGCTTCTACTTTGCGGCAGTAAAACTTTAGAAACCACCCAACCGATACAAAACCCCAAGTTTTTGCTTGGGGTTTTTATGTTTACAAATAAATTCTTCTACTATTTCTCTAGAGCATCAATCCCCGGCAAAGTTCCTGTCGCTAGAAAATCGAGCATTGCTCCCCCGCCTGTAGAAATAAAAGAGAACTTCTCCTGATTACCAAGCTCAGTAATTGCCGCTAATGTGTCACCTCCTCCAACAATCGTCTCCGCTCCACGAGCAGTAGCTTCACTAACCATTTTTGCAAGTTCGATAGTTCCTTCTTTGAAACCTTTCTCATACACTCCCAATGGACCATTCCATAATATAAACTTGGCATTATTGATAGCGGCACCTAACAATTTCAATGTCTCCGGCCCCATGTCCATATTTTTGTCACTTGCAGATAATCCATCAGCTGGCTTGGCAATTTTTTGTTCGTTGATAATATCAATGGGTAACATCACCTTTGCATCATTGGTAAATCTTTTTAGGACATCCATGATTTCGCCCGCTTGGGGGGAGAGGTCTCTCCCGATTCCCCCTTGTGGGGTTTGAGGGAGAGAGCTACTCTCCCCAAAAGGGCGAGACACCAATGATTTCCCAACCTCATAGCCTTTCGATTTCAATAGATCATTCGAAAGTGCCCCTCCAACAAATATAGAATCAGCAATATTCAAAAATTTCTCTAATAATGGCAATTTTGTATCGAATTTCGCACCACCAAGAATGAATAGAAAAGGATGTGCTGGATTGAATGCTTTTGCAAGATTGATTATTTCACTTTCCAATTGTAACCCTGCATAACTAGGTAATAATTTTGGCAGACCAACCACAGAAGCATGTTCTCTGTGACAAACAGAAAATGCATCATTCACATATATATCACCGAGAGATGCCAATTCTTTTGCAAAAGCAGTATCATTCTTCTTTTCGCCATCAAAGAATCGTAAATTTTCTAACAATATACATGTACCATTCTTCATTTTATCATTTATAATATCGAGAGCTTTATTATAATCTTTTACAAATATGACTTCTTGTCCAAGTTTACTTAGACGGTCAGCTATAGGTGCGAGGGAAGGATTGATACCATCTATAGACTCAAGATGACTCATCAATATAACCTTGGCACCTTTTCGAACCAAGAAATCAATCGTTGGCAATTCAGCCTTTATTCTGAAATCCTCAACAACTACACCATTCTTTATTGGCACATTGAAATCAGCACGTACGAGCACGCGTACACCTTGTAAATACTCTATATCTTTAAGTGTTTTCATGATGATTGGATATTACTCGATAGACCATCGACCGCTTTCAGTAATTCGATAAAACTACTAGTATTCAAACTCTCTCTACCAACCAATAGACCCTGAACCTTACCAATCCTCATGATATCTGCTGCATTGATATAATTGACAGAACCACCATATAAAATAGGAACACTGATGCCAGACTCTGTCCCAAACAGGTCGGCAAATATTTTTCTCACAAACAATGATGTTTCATATATTTGCTCTGGGCTCATAGCCTCGCTACCACCTATTGCCCAAACAGGTTCATAAGCCAATATAATATTTTTTACAAACCCTTGAGGCAAATCTGCAAAACTATTCTTGATTTGATTCTTTAATTCCTCAAAATGTGAAACTCCTTCAATATCTCTCTTCAATTCTCCAACACAAACAACTGGTATCATACCACCATCTATAATTGCTTTGATCTTTCTTGAAACTATGAGATCAGTATCTCCCCTCTTACGTTCTTCTGAGTGGCCAACTATGACATGACTTACTCCTATATCTTTAAGCATTAGAGAACTGACCTCCCCAGTATATGGGCCACTTTCCTCAGGAGAAACAGTCTGTGCTCCTATATTAAAATTTGAACTATGCTTGTTAGAAATAAGTTTTGAAATAAAAACAAGAGGAGGACATAGAACAACTCTTGCATTTGATAACTTGGATGAAAAATTCTTGATCTTTAGAATGATACGTTTTGCTTCATCCAAAGTATCTGGATTCATCTTCCAATTACCTATAATTGTATATTTGGTCATAGACACATTGTATCATATGGCTCAAAACTTAGAGAATGCTATACATCACTGTAGTTGGCGCCAGGATATCATCTGATACTGTGTAGAAGATAGAGGAAATGAAGGTGGTGGACTATAAAATAGATTTCCATCAAAATTGATATTTCTCGTATTATAACCACCTACCCAATTGTTATTCAAATCTCCCCATTTGAAACCATAACGAATATTTGTTGCAATCATTCCATTCAATGTAATATTCGTACGTTTATAATATGTAGAACTACAACTATTTGAATAATAAAATCTTCCAACACGGCCATTTTCTGCAACGAGTGCT
This sequence comes from uncultured bacterium, assembly GCA_903864905.1. Classification (GTDB taxonomy): domain Bacteria; phylum Patescibacteriota; class Minisyncoccia; order Phycocordibacterales; family PALSA-1337; genus C7867-002. The sequence continues at coordinate 28,333 of CAIPHR010000037.1, read as the reverse complement.
GCATTGATCTCTAGATTATCATCGCTCTGCAATCCTACATTTACATCTCCCTGAGCAATGAGCCCTACAACATCATTGCCATTGAAATTGGTATACAATAAATCATTATTAATCGTAATATTTCTATATCTTGTAGGATCTGTTTGGCCAACATCAGCAGCAACAATAGTTACTCGAGTATTGTTGACTGTACCATCTACCCACACATCATCTGCTACGAAGATAACCCCATTCGACGGAATAGCATAGTTTCTAGACATATTTGCATTATTAGGCGGCAATGGATCATCCTGTGAACTTACTGTCCAAGGATCCCAACGATCAGGAACCGTGGTAGGTTTGCAATTATTTGGTGAAGTCATCTTCGTTTTTACCCTATAGATATCATACGTATTATTATTCTTGAGAATTATATGATACCCAGCTTTACCAGACGGTGTCCAACAATTTGGAGGAGAACAAACACCACCAGTCAATGACAAAGTCTGGAGAGTATTCAGATTGACTGTCAAACTTCCAAATGGAAAAGCCTGAACAGGATACTGTCTACCAGCAAGAAATATATCACTATTATGATTATTCGCCGCAGCGGGCGGTGTAGGATCTGCAGGTGATGCCTCTGTCCAAACACCCCACTCTACATGACTCAAATTATCCGGGTTAGTATCAGTAGCAAGTGCGCTCGATATTACATTATGAGCTATACCATCAAAATGAATACCCCTATTTGAAATTATGGGTCCATTTACTATAGTGCCTGAACCAAATACCATTTGATCATTTGCAACTACAGCATATTGAGCTAGAGAAGGTTGGGCCAAAATAACTTGAATAATCTTGATTATATCAGGATTCGATGTAGTTGATGCTGTAGAAGTGATAGTAACTTTTGTAGAACCAACTGGTGGTGGAACAATTGTTAGCGAATACGAACCTATCTGTTTGCCATCCTTATCATAAAATTTGTGATAATAGGGCCCGGGAGTTGTTGTTCCATCCTTATAATCATTTGGGGATTGAGCCAAATGCCATCTGTAATAGTCGACGCCAGCTTCAGCAATTTGGAATGCTTGTTCGCGAACTTGAACAGTACGAATTTGTTTCAATAATATCGCACCCCAATTTACCAAACTGATGATTGCCGTGACGGCAATAGCAGAGAAAACAAGAACAGATACCAGAATATCCCCTTTTGACAATGTTTTCAATAATTTTTTTGTATTATCTTCAACTTTCATAAGTTTGTCTTTAAATTCCTTATGCTCGCTTGCGTTGTGTATGTTCTAGGCACTGGAGAATTTTTTTTACCAATGTCCAATGTCACAGTTATCTGTACTATTCGAATATTTGAGATATTCGTTGGCAAAGTGAGTGCTGACGATGTTCCAGTATAATTCTCATCGTAGTATTGAAAAACTGGTACTGATGCCAGATTTCGAATATTATACAATATAGAACTAGTTGCTTGAGATGCAATATTGTAACTAGCAGGTGTTCCAGATGGTTTTATCACTGTACGATATAACATATTATTGCTAAGAATATATTTTATTTGCTCAGTCTTGCCATCTTTATCAGAATCAGAAAAGAAAGACAATGTTGAAGTACTTACAGAAATGATCGGGTAAGCGCCATTCACACCAGGTGCGGCTTCCCTGATCTCTGTCAATAAAGTCTTCAAAATAACCTGAGCATCCTGTGCAGTGGTGAATGAACCAGAAATATTAGTTCGAAAAGAACTAATATTTAACCCAAAAGTTGCAATTGCTAACATAATTACAACAAAAATAGCCAATGCAACTAGAACTTCTGCCAAGGTCATGCCCGATATATTTCTATAATTTTTAATTTTATTGAACTTCATAAATAATTTACTATAAACCGATCAATACGGTCTGTTGTTGCCAACCACTAATTATAGTTACAGTACCACTATAACTAGTATAACCTGATTTTGAGACTGTATAATTATAACTGCCCTGAGATAGCCCCTGGAATATAACTTGCCCAGGTGGAAGACACCCTGAAGTATAAGTAAAAGATACATCATTCACAGATGGTGTAACGGTTGCGGTATCAGTATTCATGAATATTTTATACCTAGCATACTGATCGCCATTATGTGAGGAATTTATCTGCATTCCAGGTACAGAAAAATACGTATCTGGTGTTCCGTCTGGACCTATATATGTCCACGGCCCATTTGGAGTCGTACTAGGACTTGTAGCAAATTGCAATTTTACTGGTGTTGATCCACTCTGTATTGGCTGATTGATCGGTGACCAATCCAAAGAAAAGAAATTACTTGTTGTACCAGTATCAAAAGTCGAAGACTCTAGAGTACCCGTAGCATTCAAATTATATGGGATACCAGTAGAGTTCCATGCCATCACAACTGTACCTGAAGTAGTAGACGTATCAATATCACTATTACTTACAAAATATTTGTTCGTACTTGGACTTCCCCATACAGATTGTCCTCCACCACCAGACCAATCTGTCTGATCAAAATATCCCTGACCAGTCATCTCAGTCTCGTCATAACTACCACTATCGTACAAATGAACAGTTGCGCCAGATATCGGCAATTTTGAAACGCTATCTTGAACGGAAACCATCATTGAATTCGAATTTCGTGGTATAGCTATAAGTTGAATATTCTGAGTACTATCCGCATTCAACTTGATCGGACTAAAAGGAGTAATACCAGTTAAATCAAAATTTGTATCTGTTGGAATAAGTGTGTAACTATCCAACTCCATAGCATTCAGAGTAAGATTACCTACTCCATTTGTAAATAGATTCTGAGAATACTTTGCATTTGTACCTGCAGTCTTTGCACCTGTTAACCTGAAATGAAAATCCACCACTGGCTGACACGTAAGGCTAACTGTATTTATATTCAATTCACTTAACTTATCAATGAATAAATTGACTTGGGTAAGTTGACCTTTCAATACATTCGCATCTGGATAAGTTTGATCCGAAGAATAGCCAGACTTTGTAGTAGTAATTCGATAAACTCCGATACCTGGAGTGACACCAATAATTTGAAGGATTCCTTCATCATTAGTTATATCAGTATTCGTAATACTAGATGTCGCGGTACTTTTAACTACTACTGTAGCCCCCTTTATTGGTACCCCACTAGAATCAGATACTTGTACCAACAATGCTCCGCCACTTGCAGCAGATTGTAGATTTGCTGGCGAGACTTGCCCCGTTAGATTTACTGGGGTAAAACTTGGATTACATTCTGGACAAGATATATCAACCTCTACCATTTTACTTGATGATTGAATGGAACTTGTGGCTAGATTTATGTTACGAATAACTAGCGTCACTATATATGTGAAGCCTCCACGATTCACAGTTCTAGTCTGAGGTAATACACCCAAAGGAATTCCATTTGTTAAACCAACATTCACATATGGCATATTCCTCACAATTTCAAATTGTTCATCAGCCAATTGAACAGCTATTATCCTTGACTGACTAGCATTAGCCAGCCTTAGAATGCTGATAAATGCACTATATGCAGACACAGACACTATGAGGAATAGTGCCGAACCTACCAATACCTCCATCAAAGTAAATCCTTTTTTCATATTTTACTATATTGTACTCATGAGAGAATACATAGGTGTAATCATAGAAACAGCAAAGAAACCAACTGCAGCACCTATCAATAAGATCAAGAATGGTTCAATGATAGTAGACATATCCTTGGTCTTTTGATTTACGTCCTCTTCATAATACTTGGCCACACCCAATAACATTTCATCGGTCTTTCCAGTCTCTTCACCAACACTCATCATTTCCGCAAAAAATACTGGGTAGAACTTTGTATCTTGAGCGAATATCTTGGACATCAAATCCCCTTTCTTTATTGCTTCAGCTGCTTTATTCAAAACATCTTTGAAATATACATTCTGTACAACAGTAGCAGTTATCATTATGGATTCTACAACTTCTACACCAGAACCCAATAGTGAAGATAGAGTTCTAGCTGTACGTGCTGCATTTACCTCTTGAACAAGTCCACCAATAATAGGAATCTTGAGAACGATCCTATGAAAAACTCTCTTTCCAGATGGTTTCTTTACCCACCAATATAGCGTACCTGCTATAAGGTTGAATATTGCAAATACTAGCAAACCTTGATCTTTAATAAGATTACTTATACCCAGAACGATCTGAGTTGTAAAAGGAAGCTGCACATGAAGATCTGAAAATGTCTTCATAAGTGTCGGTATAACGAAAATAAACATTAGAATAGCGATAATGATCATTGCTATTACAATAACGCTAGGATACATGAGTGAACCACGAATCCTTTTCTCCAATGAATAACTACTATCCATCTGTACAGATAGAACACGAAGATTTTCAGACAAATTACCACTCTGTTCTCCCGCATGTACCATCGATACAAATATCGATGAAAATACTCTCGGAAACTTAGCCAATGCTTCTGAAAACGTTAACCCTGCATCAATATCTAACATAATTTTACCTACTACCTCCTTTAAATATTTACTAGACGTCTGTCTCTGTATAACAGATAAAGCACGCGATAGAGTAAGCCCTGCCGATAGCATTGAACCAAGATTCCTCGCAAAATTTATTTTGTCTAGCATCTTCACATGCTTCATCGTGAAACCTATAGAAATAGCCACTTTTGACTTTTTCTTCGAATCTTTTTCTTTATATTTTACTAATTGATCACCACTATCGTGCAGAACTTTATACAATTCAAAATGATCGAGAGCTTCAATCTCACCTTTGTAGACTTCCCCGCCAGATTTTCTTGCTTTGTAAATGAAATGACTCATTGAATATATGATTTCGAGATTACTATTCTGATACTACTCTCAAAACTTCTTCTATAGTAGTTAAACCCTGGGCGCACTTGAATATTCCATCCTCAATCATAGTTAACATCCCTTCTTTCTTTGCTTGAACCTCTATTTCATTGGCGACAGAATTCTTCATTATCAAATCCTTGATCGTTTGTGTCATCTTGAGTACTTCTTGTATACAAACACGCCCCTTGAACCCATCATCTTCTGCACCCTTAACGGCCTTATAGAAAAATATCTTGTCCCATGAATCTGTATTCTTTACAATTTTTTCTTGTTTTAAAGCCAATAAAACTCTATCCATATCCACCAATTTTGCCAATTCAGCAAATTCATCTTTTGATAATTTGTATTGCTGCTTTGCATCAGTTAGATGTCGCACCAATCTCTGGCCTATTATAACGTCTAATGTGGAGACAAGTAAGAATGATTCAGCTTTCATATCCAATAAACGAGGTATTGCGCCAGCGGCACTATTTGTATGTAATGTTGATAATACTAGATGTCCCGTGAGAGCAGCGTTGATAGCGAGTGCTGCTGTCTCATTATCTCGTATTTCACCGACCATGATGATGTCAGGGTCTTGTCGGACAAGAGTCCTTATACCTTGTGCAAAAGAAAATCCTATTTCTGGCTTTACTTGAGTCTGGTTGATGCGCGCCATCTGATATTCTATAGGGTCTTCGATAGTAGAAATATTGACACTTGGTGTATTCAAAATATCAAGCATTGTATACAGAGTAGTAGTCTTACCAGAACCAGTAGGTCCAGTTGTTAGTATCATTCCCGTAGTTTTTCTCAAAGCTTCATGAATACGTTCGAGACTTTCTCCATGAAAATTGATGCTTTCAAGAGTAAAACCCGTTATATTCTCACGCAATAGACGCATAACAGTCTTCTCTCCATAGTATGTTGGCAAGACAGAAACACGAAATGAAACCTTTTCATTACTTATGTCTACTTTGAATCTTCCATCCTGTGGTAAACGCTTTTCATCTAACTTCAAATTGGCTAACACCTTTATTCTAGCAGTCACAGATGGTCCAGCTTGACGTGGTAAAACCATTGCATCATGCAAAATACCATCTATTCTATAACGAACCAAAACTTGATTCTCCATAGGTTCAATATGTATATCAGAAGCATTTTGTATGATTGCATGCTTTACCAAAGTATCCACAATACGCACGACTGGTAAGTCTTCAGCAATCTTCTTTAGATCTGCGGCTGATGTCTGCTCACCTTTTTCTTCAGAAATCATCTTCAAAGCAGCTGTTTCCTTCTGAATAATATCTCCAAATTCTGCTTTCAAACTCTTCTGGTACTGAACCAAAATTTCTTTTATTGAATCGATGTCAGTCAAACGTGGCAATATCTTCAAATTAACCTTCTTCTTTATAAAATCAATAGCTGAGAGGTCATTGACATCTAGCATAGCAACCTCCAATGTCGAAGGACTTTTCTTGAAAGCAACTATATTGTGTGTTCGAGCGATCGGTTCAGGAATAAGTGACAAAGTCTCAAATGCGATCTTTTTTCCCTTCAAATCAACGAATGGTATACCCAAGACATAGGCTTGCATGCGTCGTAGATTATCTATAGTTATCTTACCATTCGTTACAAGTACATCACCTAGTCTTTTATCTTCATCATCTACAGTTTTCTTGGCTATATCCAAGTCTTCTCTAGAAACTAGACCTGAATCTAGGATAAATTTATAGAGCTGTGTATCTTCAACTAACATATTGATTATATTATACCATATGGTATACTCTTTTCATCAGTACTTGTTCGCCAATGGCGAACTTGTTTGTTAAGAGGGTGGATAATTTGTAAAATTTACACCCGCTTGGGGGTAGAGGCCTCTCCCGATTCCCCCTTGCGGGGTTTGAGGGAGAGAGCTACTACCCCCAAAAGGGTGTACAATATCAAATCTTTAAAATTAATAACAATTAAATAAAAACCAAATATATGTTTGATCTAAAAGTCATAAATTCAGTAGTACAACAACTAGAAGAGGAACGTGGTATCCCACGTGAGAAAACTTTAGAAGCGATAGCTATGTCGCTAGCTACAGCTTATAAGAAAGAATACGGCAAAAAAGGCCAGATAGTACGTGCTTCATTCGATTCAAATACAGGATCTGTTGAATTCTGGCAGGTCAAAATCATAGTTGATCGTGCACAAGTGATCATGGAAGGAGACGCCGAAATGGGACATAAGGAACTAAAAGACGCAGATATAGAGGATATCAAGATCCGTTTCAATCCAGAGCAACATATGCTGATAGATGATGCTCGCAAGATCAAGAAAAATGCAGAAATAGGAGACGAACTAGTTTTTCCTCTAGAAGCAAAAGCTGACTTTGGTCGCATAGCAGCACAAACAGCAAAACAGATAATTATACAGAAAATTCGTGAAGCAGAGAAAGTCTCTGTGCTCGGAGAATATGGTCAAAAACAGGATCAGATTGTCGCAGGAACAGTCGAACGCGTTGAACGTGGTACAGTATATATAGATATGGGAAGAGCTATTGGAGTTATCTCGTATGAGGAACAAATACCTAGTGAACGCTGGAAGACTGGTGATCGTATCCGAGCATATCTCTATGCAGTAGAAGAAACTCCAAAAGGTGTTGTACTCAAACTTTCTAGATCACACCCAAAATTCTTAGCAAAACTATTTGAAACAGAAGCTCCTGAGATAGCATCTGGAACAGTTGAGATCAAAGCTATAGCACGTGAGGCTGGTTCTCGCTCAAAGATCGCTGTTATATCTCATGATTCACATATAGACCCGATAGGATCAATGGTTGGCCAACGTGGCGTGCGCGTATCTACAGTTACAAGTGAGCTGTCTGGAGAAAAAATAGATATCATCGAATGGAATGAAGACCCTGCATTATTCATAGAAGAAGCTCTATCTCCTGCGGAAGTAGTTTCATTGGAATTGGATGATTCATCTCATCGCGCTATTGTAACGGTTACAGAAGATGAACAATCTCTAGCTATTGGTAAGGGTGGCCAAAATGTTCGTCTAGCGGCCAAATTAACTGGATGGAAGATAGACATAAAGTCAACCGGTGGTGATGAATTGGCTGAAGCAGAAGATGAAGACGAGAAAAAAGAAAGTGCAACAATTGAAGAAGTAAAATAAAATAACGGCTCACGAAAGTGAGTCGTTATTTTATTACGGTATAAGTTATTGTATGGGTATATTTATTTACACCACTTGTTGTATTGCCATATCCTAACCTTGTCACCTTATTATATGGAGGCATTTTGAATTCATACTCAATATAATCCACCAATTCCTTTTCAGAAAGAAAAGTAACAACCGCTTTACTCTTTTCTACCCAACCATCTTTATCTCCTGAAACATTGAAATACATCACTCCGCCTTTTTTTAACCCTCTATACATCCTAGCAACCATTTGCTTTATTTCGTCTTTATGTAAAAAATGCAGAACATTCCTAGCATGTATAAAATCATAATGATTCGCTTTTATCTTAAAATCGCGTATATCAGTCTTTGTAAACTGAATCCCCTTAACTAGTGGTATAGCTGGGTCATTTTTATCCACAGCTTCAACATTAAACTCAAGAGATGATAACAGAATTGCAGCTTGTCCATGTCCGCAACCAAGGTCAAGAACCTTACCTTTTCTGATAAGTCCGTTATCTATAAAGTCCAATATATATTGATAGATCATAGTATTAAATTTATTATAAAAATTGGGGGGTTGAAGTTATCTAACCCCCATTCGAGAACGATGTCAAATGACATCTAGTCACCACTCGCGGGACCAGAAGTGTCTCCACCGTCACAACTGCCGCCACAATGATCGCAGTTGCTATCGTCATCGTTGGCACGAATCAGTTTTTCAATCTTGCTAAACATAGGAAAGTCCTTTGTTTCAAGTTGATCTCATATCGAACCACCAATACATTGGTCGGCTCTCCCTCGAAGTGAGGTTGCTATAAATCATGACTACTCTCGCCCATCTGTTTCTTTCTGACCATCACCATCACAGTTCCCTTCGGGACTGCGTCTGGTGGTATTGGAAATCAGTATAGACGTCGGGTCATAAATAGTATCAACTGACATATTGATCCTTTCTCAAAGATTTCTACTCAATGCTATTCTCGAATAGCGCTATCTATGATTAGCATAGCAAAGTATAAAATAAAGTCAAGCACTAAAGTTATCCACATCTTAAAAAAGCGCTTGACTGTAAAAATGTTAGAAATCCACTAGATCTTTCACCTGCAATTTCAGCGCAGTAGCGAATTTTCTCAGATTAAAAATCGTAATATTTTTTTCTCCTCTTTCAACCATGCCAACGTATGTACGATGACACTTCGCCAATTTCCCCAGATCTTCTTGGGATATACCTATCTTCTCGCGCTCTTCTCGGATCTTCTTGCCGATAAATATGATGAATTGTTTGTTTAAGTTGACCATTTTATTTTATGAATTTAGTTATTAATATTTATTCTACATACAATAGTTATCAATGTCTAATATAGAATAGCGACCCAAACGGATCGCCAATAAGATGCTAACATCTTATATGATAAAATCCTACAAGAATATATATAATATGTCAACCCTCCCAAATGACTAAAAATCTGCTAAAATCGCAATTACTACATTAATTAACAATTATTAACAAATTAATAAGCGAAATAGATGGCAAAAACCATAATCGCTAAAATCATATGTCGAACTCAATAATATTTGCTTTAGTTGCTTCTGTCGTTGCTCTACTATACGGTGCATATCTTATAAAATCTATTCTCAAGAAATCTGCTGGAAATGACAAGATGCAAGAGATCGCTGCCGCTATCCAGGCTGGTGCAAAAGCTTATCTCAATCGTCAGTATAGTACTATCACTATGATAGCTATAGTACTATTCATCGTACTTTGGCTCGCCCTAGGAATAACGATAGCTATTGGCTTCGTAGTTGGAGCAGTACTATCTGCTATAGCAGGATATATAGGTATGAATGTATCTGTAAGAGCAAATGTCCGTACAGCTGAAGCTGCACGACACGGTCTAGCACCAGCACTATCGCTAGCCTTCAAAGGAGGCTCAGTTACAGGTTTTCTGGTTGTTGGCTTGGCACTACTCGGCGTAACATCATTTTACGCTATTACAAAAGATGTTGGTTCACTTATAGGTTTAGCCTTCGGTGCTTCATTAATCTCTGTATTTGCTCGTCTAGGTGGAGGTATATTCACAAAAGCAGCTGACGTTGGCACTGATCTAGTTGGTAAGGTTGAAGCCGGTATCCCTGAAGATGACCCGAGAAATCCTGGTGTTATTGCTGATAATGTCGGAGATAATGTCGGTGACTGTGCAGGTATGGCAGCAGACTTATTCGAAACATATGCAGTAACAACCATTGCGGCTATGATGCTTGGTAATACAATATTCAATGGCTTTGATGGTGCACTGGTATATCCACTCGCTCTAGGCGGTATCGCTATATTCGCATCGATCATAGGTACTTGGTTTGTACGTCTTGGAAAATCTCAAAATATAATGGGAGCAATGTATAAAGGTCTGGCTGTTGCAGGAGTACTTTCTGCTATAGCTTTCTACCCTACTACAAATGTTCTTATGAAAATGAACGGTCAATTCAGTGTTGCAAACCTATTTGGTTGTACTATAGTTGGTCTCATAGTAACAGCCTTACTCGTTATTATCACAGAATACTATACATCAACGAAATATGCTCCAGTAAGATCTATAGCAAACGCTTCAGTGTCTGGTCATGGTACAAATATCATTCAAGGCCTAGCAATATCGATGAAATCAACTGCATGGCCTCTTATAACTATAGTTCTAGGAATTCTAGCATCATATTATTTTGCTGACCTATATGGTATAGCTGTTGCTGCAATGAGTATGCTATCAATGGCAGGTATCATCATAGCCATCGATGCATATGGCCCAATAACAGACAATGCTGGTGGTATTGCAGAAATGTCCAATCTTCCAAAAGAGGTTCGTGATGTAACAGATCCGCTCGATGCAGTAGGAAATACAACGAAAGCAGTAACAAAAGGTTATGCTATCGGTTCTGCAGGACTGGCTGCTCTAGTACTATTCGCTTCATACACAGAAGCAACACACGGTTTATTCACATTTAGTTTAAGTGATCCAAGAGTTATCGTAGGCCTATTCATTGGTGGCCTATTACCGTACTATTTCGCAGCTCTATCAATGGAAGCTGTAGGTAAAGCAGCTGGCAAAGTCGTTGAGGAGGTTCGCCGACAATTCAGAGAGATCAAAGGTATCATGCAAGGAACAGCAAAACCTGACTATGCAAGATGTGTAGACATAGTAACTTCAGCAGCTATAAAGGAAATGATTATTCCTGCTTTGATACCAGTTCTAGTACCTATTGCAGTGGGTTTCATTCTCGGCCCAGTTGCTCTAGGAGGTTTGCTAGTAGGATCTATAGTTACTGGTCTATTCGTAGCTATATCTATGACATCAGGTGGCGGCGCATGGGATAATGCAAAGAAACATATAGAAGGTGGAGCTCATGGAGGCAAGGGTTCTCCGGCACATAAGGCTGCAGTTACAGGAGATACCGTTGGTGATCCATACAAAGATACAGCTGGTCCTGCTATAAACCCGATGATCAAGATACTGAACATCGTTGCTCTCCTCATAGTCGCTTTCTTGGTCTAATACCTCATAAATTGAGTCCTAATATGCTACACTTATTAAGTCACTATAATGTGGCTTAAATAAACTATACAATGAAAAAAATCTACTATTCTATACTTACTTTGGCATTCATAGCATTTATCGTCATGCCTATAGCAATAAAGGCACAAACCGATGAACGTTCAATACCGGCTAGGGCTAGACAAGAACTTCGTTCTGATCTAGAAGCAAGGCAAACGAATGCAAAAACCAATCAAAACACTAGAAACAACCTATTGGAAGCAAAAGCAAGTACAACAAAATTACTGAAACAGAACAATGATAGAGCATTGATATCAAGCTCTACTCAGAAATTGATAGCTAACAAGCTTATACACATAGAAATATTCAAGGAACAACAGCGTAATATCGTGCACGAGCTTCAAAATGCTTCAAATAACTTATCCAATATCAAAGACCGTATTCAGGCACGCATAGATAAAGCGTCAGCAAATGGCAAAGACATGACTCAGGCCAAAAATTTACTATCTATAGCAACTACGAAAATAGGTATTGCACAGACTGCAATAGACACTATACGGAATCTTTCTGCTACAAGCTCAACATCTATACTAGTATCATCAAGTACCATAGACCTCAATAAGCCTAGACAAATAGCTTCTGCAGCACAGAAAGCATTGAAAGATGCACAAAAAGCGTTGAATGACGTTATAGTATCAATCGCTCATGAAATGGGTATAAATCTAGTTCAACAAAAAAATGACACTCACTCAACTACAACTCAATAACAATATATTTATTAATAAATCATAATAACAATATGGACTTACAAAATAATACACCAATACCTAGTCAGAATATGACTAAAAATGAACCACCTAGTCAAATAGTGAACAATGCTGGATCAAATAAGAAAATTGGTCCAACTATAGCTATATTTGTTATCTTGATTATTCTTATTTCTATTGCCATCTTTCTATTTGCTTCAAAAGCAAATCACAATCAACTCCCACCTTTAGAAAACTCCCAATCGATAGCAACACAACAAGCTGTAGAACCTATTACGAATACAAATGATGACGTCCATTCCTTACAAACTGACCTCAACAATTCTACTACTGGAGTAGATACTCAGAATTTTTAATTCTAATCAAATAAATCTCTAAAAATGACCACTTTCAAATAGTTGTGGTCATTTTTATAATACTTGCTCCAAATATATAATTCGTGTAAACTCCCCTTTATGACAAATACAATAACTAAGGCTAAGTCGTATGACAAAGCCTCTATTAAAAAACTACCAAAATCAGAAGTAGAAATTACTGGATCAATACCTGTAGAAATATGGGAGAGTTTTCGTAGCCAAGCTTTAAAAAGTTTCAATGATTCTATAACTATAGATGGTTTTCGAAAAGGTATGATTCCTGAAAATATACTTGCGGCAAAGGTTGGTGATGCAGCTATCAATGAAGAGATGGCGGAGATTGCACTCTCTATAGCTTATGTCGATATCATTATTGATAATAAAATTGAAGCAATAGGAAAACCAACGGTTGGTATTACCAAATTGGCAAAAGGCAATGCTTTGGAATTCAAAGCCACGACTGCAGTGATCCCAGAAATAATTCTACCTGACTGCAAGAAGATATCTGGTGCTATCATGACCCAATCAAAACTAGAAAAGATTTCTGTGACTGATAAAGATGTTGATGATGCAATATTGAAAGTTCGCAAATCACGCGTTTCGCATGACGGACATGACCACGAGAAGATGTCGCCAGAAGAACATGAGAAAGTCATCCTAGATAGTATGCCAGAATTCAATGACGAATTTGTTCGTGGACTTGGCGATTTCAAAAATATTGAAGATTTCAAAACAAAGGTTCGTGAGATGATCACTGATAATAAAAAAGATGAAGCTCATGAGAAATTGAGAATCAAAATTGCCGACTCTTTAGAATCAGAGGTCAAAGTAGAATTGCCAAATATTCTGATCGAAACTGAACTTGATCGAACTCAAGTTCAGTTTGAACAAGACATTGAGAGAATGAGCGTAAAGATGGATGACTACTTAAAGCATGCAAAGAAATCATTGGAAGAAATTCGAAAAGAGTGGAAACCACACGCAGAGAAAAAAGCAAAACTTCAGCTCATACTCAATGCTATCGCTGCGAAAGAAAATATAAAACCCGATGAAAAAGAAATAGAAAATGAAGTAAATCATATCATTGAACATTATAAGGATGCTGATAGAGAGAGAGCTTCTGTGTATGCAGAAACAGTACTTACAAATGAGAAAGTGTTTCAGTGGCTAGAAAAATAGATTTTTTAGAGAGACATTAAAGCATATTTAAAGCGGATAATGATCCGCTTTTTATGTAAATTTTATAACTTTAAAATGCCACTATTCGGATAGCATGTTTGTTGACAATTATTATATTAAGAGTAGATTTGCTTCAGAAAGTAAAAAATATGAAAATAATAAAACAAATTCATTCTGGTATTGTCACTCCATATGAAGGAGCGCTCATCGATGGTCTGGATCAGTATCCACTATTTTGTAAACAAATTTGTAACAAAATATCACAGACAATATTCGATGAGGCAGTCACTTCCAAGCGAACACTTTTTGCTCTGGTATCATTTCGCTGTGAAGTTTCCTTCACCGAAGCAATAAGGATTGTCGAGGAGGAAATTTCAGGAAACAAGGAGTGCACAGTTGAGGCACAGCCACTTCAAGGCAAGAGACTTGTCTTTGGCAGACTTCGTCACCTGCTTGGAAAAGTTTCAGTAGAAAGTGTTCGACCACTACCTAACATGTCCGCACCCGAAACATGTCTTATGGATGAACTTACGAGTCCCATCATCATGCCCGGTGACACACTCCGTATCGACAATCACAACGGTTTCGACGAGTTCAATCCAGTCTCATTGTTTCTAAGTGATTATACAAAAGGTATTTATTTTTTTGATTTGGGACGCAATATCCCAACTAGTCATTCGATTCTATTTGTAGACCTTCATCCTGAATGACTATTCTTATATTATAGAGTACACGGAGCACAAGTGTGCTCTTTTTTGTTTCACAATCATTTTGCATGAAATGAAAACTCAGTTAACCGAATACCACGATCGATAGGGCGACAACTACGGCTGTTTCAGCCCTCAAAACCTGTGGACCAAGACAGACTATCTCTACACCCTCTCTGTGAAACGTTTCGATCTCTGCTACTGACCAACCTCCTTCGGGCCCTATGAAAACAGCTATAGGTGTATTTGCTTTAGTATTTTTAATATCACAACCTTCACCATTGGTCACTCCAGATACCAAACTCCTATATTTTGCAACACTCTCCCCTTCTGTATGAAAAGCCAAAATTTTAATTTCAGAATTTTCCTTTTTTAACAATGAGACAGCACTCCCCAAACCCATGATTTGCCGCACCATAGGAGTAGTGTCGCGCCCAGACTGTTCACTCGCCTCTATCACAATTTTTCGAAGCCTTTCTTCGTTTAATGATTTCTTTTCACTTCGCTCAGCAGAGATAGGCACTATATCAGTAACTCCCAATTCAGTTGCCTTTTCTACTACCCATTCGAAATGGTCTTTCTTGATCAAACTCGCGCAAAGAAATAACTTGCGCCCAGAAATATTATTGTTGCGTGTAGAAACTTGAACAGTGAGACATATAACACTATTGCTACTAATTTTATTCCTTTTTTCGAATCCGTCAATCTTGCACTCGTAGTCAAAACCTGTTCCATTGAAAATAATTACCTTATCTCCAACCTTCATGCGGAAAACATTTCGTATCTGATGGACGAGCTCAGGTGAATCTATTTCAACTATCATATTTCCACCCGCTGGTGGGAGAGCTTCTCTAACATAGAATCTATGTAATCTCATATTACTTCTTCCCCGTAACTACCTGGTCAACAACACCATATTTCTTTGCCTCATCTGCATCCATAAAGAAATCACGATCAACATCTTTTTCAATACGTGCTATCGACTGACCAGTATTCTTTGCAAGTAATTTATTCAATGCTGTTCTAGTCTTCAAGATATGTTTTGCACTTATCTCTATGTCTGAAGCCTGCCCTTCTGCTCCACCTATAGGTTGGTGGATCATTACTTCAGAATTTGGTAATGCAAGTCTCTTACCTTTTGTTCCAGCTGACAATACGAGAGCTGCGCCTGATGCTGCTATACCGACACATACCGTAGAGATATCATTCTTTATGTGTTGCATCGTATCGATAATAGCCAATGTTGCAGTGACCGAACCACCTGGAGAATTGACATACAACTGTATTTCTTTCTTTGGATCTTCTGACTGCAAGAATAGAAGCTGAGCAATGATCAAGTTTGCCATATGATCATCTATTGGTCCTCCAAGAAAAATTATATTATCTCTAAGTAGACGTGAATATATATCATAAGCTCTTTCTCCAAATGATGATTTCTCTATAACTGTTGGTATTAACATGGTTTTATATTAAATTAAATAATTATTATATTTCTACTATATCATACGCCCTACTGGTTCCTTATTGACATAATATACATTAAGTGGTGATTTATTGCAAGTATAGTATGGGCAGGTAGAAAAGCGACAGACAAGACTAGACCTTGCATAAACGACTATATCTGTTGTATGATGCCTATGTTACCAATATTAAATTTTGATTCTCCCATTCTTACACTTAGTGATCTCTATATTATGATTCCATTATTGATACAAATCTTCCAAAAGACTCATAAAACTATCATTTCACCTTAGTCAGGATGGCTGGATCCAACCAACCATGTCACTCAAATTAGCAGCAATATTCCTAGCTCTCGCAGGTGTTATTGGCGTTGCTATAGGTTACTATCTGAGATTGATCATATCACTTGGCAAAAAAGGTTCTATGGAGCTCGAAATAAAAGAGATGCTCCTATCAGCCAAGGAAGATGCCAAGAAGATCACCACAGAATCAGAAATCAAAGCAGCAGCTACAGCCGAAGAAGTCAGGAAAGAGTCCAAAGAAAAAGAAGAGAAAAATAGACAGATAGAGGATCGTCTAGCAAAACGTGAGGATCTTCTAGATAAACGTCAGGGGGATATCGATAAAGAAGTTGATATGATAAAAACTCGTGTGGCAGAAATCAAGGCCATACGTGAGAAAGCAGACAAATTGGAGGAGGATCGCAAACACGAACTTGAGAAAATAGCCAAATTATCTGCTGATGAAGCAAAAGATCAGCTTATCAAATTGGTCGAGAAACAGTCCGAGGAAGACATATTGATCCGTATGAACAAGCTAGATACTCAAGGTGAAGAAATGCTAGAAAATAGGGCCAAGGATATTCTAGCTATTTCTATACAACGTCTCGCTTCTTCAGTTGCACAAGATGTTATGTCTACGATCGTCGAGATACCTAATGACGATGTAAAAGGAAAAATTATAGGAAAAGAAGGACGTAATATCAAAGCTTTCGAGCGTATTACAGGTGTTGAAGTTATGGTTGATGATACACCAGGGGCTATCACTATTTCTTCATTTGATCCAGTTAGACGCCATGTTGCTAGATTGGCATTATTGGAACTCATCAAGGACGGACGTATTCAGCCAGCAAAGATCGAACAGGTTGTTGAGAAAGCCAAGCAGGATATCAACAAAACTATCAAGGAAAAAGGTGAAGCAGCTGCATATGAATGTGGTGTTATCGGTTTAGATCCTAGAATACTACTTATTTTAGGCCGTCTATATTTCAGAACAAGTTATGGCCAAAATGTATTGCAACACTCAGTAGAGATGGCACATATTGCTGGAATGATAGCAGAAGAGCTTGGAGCAAATGTTCAAGTCGCAAAGGCTGGTGCCCTATTACATGATCTAGGAAAAGCACTGGATCATGAAGTTGCTGGTACACACGTTGAGATAGGGCGCCGTATCCTGCAGAAGTTTGGTGCTGGAGAAGAGATAGTCAAGGCTATGCAAGCTCATCATGAGGAATATCCTTATGAAACAGTCGAGTCACGCATTGTACAAACAGCAGATGCAATATCTGGAGCACGTCCAGGAGCCCGCAGAGACAATATAGAGAACTATCTAAAGCGTCTAGGTGACCTCGAAGCGACCGCCAACAGCTTCCCTGGTATAGAGAAGTCATATGCATTGCAAGCTGGCCGTGAGATACGTGTATTTGTTAAACCTGAAGAGATCGGTGATGTAGAAGCAAAGGAACTAGCTCGTAATATTGCACTCAAGATCGAGAAAGACCTCAAGTATCCAGGTGAGATCAAAGTCATCGTCATCAGAGAGACAAGGACTATGGAGTTCGCGAGGTAGAATTGCTATTATTCATGGTACAAAACTATGAACCCAGAATCCATAAGCCCTAACATAATTGAAAAAGAAGAAAAACTATTACAAACTGTTTCATCACAAGATGCCGTAAGTGAATTCAATGAAATAGTTAAAGACGACACTGCTTACCAAGAATGGAATGAGAAGTACTCACTAAGACCTGCAATATTCTTTTCTTCAAGTAACCTCGAGAAAATAAGGTCTCTTTCGCCAGGAAAGAGACTCTTATTTTTTGGTTTATCATCTTCTTCTCTAACAGTGACCCCAAGCGATGCAGAGATGTACTTTGACTATTTTCCTGATGACTTTGAGGCGATTAGAATTGGTGTGTCAAAAAATCAATTACCACGAAACAAAGTCGAATTTAATATATGGGCAATTTCAGCACACAGGCTATTCGAAAATGATATAAATCCTTTAACTGGTTACAAAAATAGTAATCGTTGGCAAGGGATCAATGAAAGAAAAAGTGAAGCCCCCTATCACCTATTGTCAGAAGATGAGGACATTTATGAACAAATCGAATCACTTGGTGATGTATCCAAAAATATTCGACATGCTCTAGATATGGCTGATCTCAATCCAGCAGACTCACATAAACATATTAGAGTAAATGATTTGTTTGAAGACCAAAAATATGAGAACCTAGACAACTCTTCAAAAAGTCAATTATTGTGTCTATGTGTAAAATACCTACAGAACGCACTAGTATTTCATGAAACCTATAATTCGGGCTATACCAAAGAAAGTGTTGATGAAAGTAATTCTATAAGAGTTCACTCTGCACAGAATGATCACTTTCGATCATGGTCCAAGGCATATTCCATGTTGTTTAAGACATTCCAACCAAGTTCTGCGTATAACACAGCCCAATCATCATTTGAATATGAAATGTATAATACGGCGTCTTTTGGTGGTTTTGTTGAGGAGTACCCGTTCCATCGTATATTACTAAAAGTTTTAAAAGAATATGCTGTTTTAGGGGCAAATGGTGACCGGGGTGATGTTGATCTCATAGTTGATTTCTGGTCAAAAAACTCGAATCCTATATTTGCAAATTCAGTAGCTGATGCATTGAATGCTATAGATGGTCAATATGCCTCAGTGAAATTGATGGAGCACATGCATACGAATGATAATACTGATAAAACTGCTATAGCAGCGATATTATATAGAATAGAATTCAAGAGAATAGGAATATCCACTGAAGGTGTAGAATATTTGAACAGAGTGTACGACCTCGGAGCACTTAATAATCCTGACTACTTTGTTCAAAGACTATCTAATGATGGCAAGATTGGTATTTTTAATAAAGACGAGCAATTACAAAAATATTTCGACCTTGGCGATATTTCTGAAACAAGTCGAAATATCAGTGCTAATGTTCTTGATTTTACATATGATACCCTATTCAATCCACACGAAAACGAAACAGCTGAGGAAAAATCTAAACGTGAGCAATATCTCGAAGAATTTAAAGCACGATATGTTGAACTTTCAAATGATAAGACTTTTTCAAATAATTTCAGACTGAATAATCTCTCGTTGAAGGAACAGGGCGCATTGATCATCATGCTCCATGAGCTTGACCAAGATTCTAAGAATAGGCTTACTGATCTCACAAAGAATCGCGGTGAATCTGGCCTTAGAGTTTTTCTGCATTATTACGAAATAGATCCTTCAGTTGCTATAAAAACCCTAAACTTAATATCAGTATTACCACAAGACCTAGATTCCTATAAACTATTGGAGTTGCTAGCAAATATTTCATCATATTTATCAAGATTAGATGATGAATACGAAACAATAGTTGAAAAAACAAAGGGTTATGAAGACAAAGGAAGAATGAAATCAAATGAAATGATCGTAAAGAAATCAGTAATTCCTCAAGCTAAAAGGATGATTTTGGAACAGGTTGATAATATTGTAAGTAGAATATTATCTGAAAACATATCCGATGGAGAGACGATACGTCAATATGTAGAAAATATAAAACCTGAGGCAATAGTGATCCAGACCATATTAAAATCGAGTCGCGGATCATTTGAAACGGCTGATATGAACGATATGCCACTTATTAGTAAAATAGAATATATGGGTGGCGAAGGAGAAACAAATTCTCCAGAATTTATCAAATCAATCAGATCTTTATACAAGAAAAACTATCAAGATAAACCTAAACTCCTAAAGAGATTACTTGCAAGTCTAGAAGTATCGAGAAAGAGCTCTAGAACCCTCTTCAGTGTTGCTGAATTTAACAACCAACCGATCGGATACTGCGCATTCGAGTTTGAGGATAACGGAAGCATTCATTTTGGAAAATTCAATATTGATCCAGACTTTTCTGGCCGCCAGGTTGGTGAACAAATGCTGGAAGAAACTCTAGATGATTACGCTATCACACACATTATTCGAGCCGAATGTGACAGAAACACCAGAATAGCTAGTAAATATATCGAAAAGGGTTTCATTGCCTATAATGAATACCCTCTTGATGAGATTACATGTTGGGATATAGTAAGGAACGACTCTATGAATGAAGAATTGGCAACAAAATCTCTGAGCAAAAAATACATAATGGATCACATGATAATAAATTCTTGGGAATCATTAGGGCTCTCTAACCGACCAGAAGATGCGATGGTATACGCTACGACAGCAACTAATTTTAAATCTTACACATTAAACTTATCATCATTAGGGGAAGGTTATGCAGTAACCAGAATGTTTCGAGAAAAAACAACGAACGGTGAGGAGTTGGTGATAATAGTCGCAGAAAAAATAGGAGAAAAAATGAATCAATATCAAAACGACTTCCAATTAACACAGATGATTGAAACTAGACATTCAATTATCCTTTAACTATCTCCGGAAGCAACAACGACTCAGCCTTATCCCATGAATACTCAAATAAATATTTATGCATTTCAAATATGTGAGGATCTTCTATGATAACACCGATCATCTCTTTGTCTGACAAAGTTATATAGCTAATCTTATTGTCATATATCTGCATGACAGAATGAAATGGTGGTGAATCGTGTTTAATGAGTCTTATATCTGTAGTCTGTTGATGATAGTCCTTGAGAAAATCTCTCGCAAAGGGTGTATCCAACAATATTGCCTTCTTCTTTACATTAAACTTATCACGCTTTTCAACGTATTTTTCGTTAACATCATGAATATATTTCTCGATTGATTCAATATCTGCATATGAATAGATCACACCAGTAGCACTCAGAGAATCATCCAATACCCTCCTTACCCCCTCCAAACCCTCGAAAAACTGCACATTTGGCTTCCCCGTCACCAAATTATAGTCTGATACCATGTTACCCATCACTGATTCCAATGATACTTGGGCGTTCTTTACCTCCTCAGCCTTGGTTTCAGTAAGTTTCCTCAATACGCCAGGATGAGATGCTTGAAATAGCGTTATTTTGCCTAGATCGTCCCTTTTCTGAACTAAACCCATATTTATGAGCTGTTCTAGGACTTTATACGTCAAACCACGCTTTAGGGCCGCCCTTTTGCTAATAACGCCTGCGGGAGTCAATCCTCCCTGCATGAGGAGCTGATAAACGGATGCCTGCTCTTTTGAAAGCCCCGCATTTGTAAGTGTTTGTTCATACATGATGAATATAGCATATCATCGTCACGGATTTGTGACAAGTACAATGTGTGGATAAGCCATTATTCTGGCTTTGTCACGGGCTATTCTGACATCTCACAGTTCTGTGTCATTGTGTATTGACATTCTAGTTAATAAATGTTATGATTATGCCAGATGAGATGAAGTTCGGAAACGATAGTTCCTTACAGTAATGAAGATAGTGAATGATTGCTTTTCACCTCTAGTCCCTATGTTGGGCAGGCACCATGGCCTCGGGTTTGACCCCGCTAAGCATGGTAAAGAGGAGAGAGTGAGAAGGACAACAGCCATTTGTTATCTTGTTTGCCAGATATCGCTTACATAGTGACGGTTCCCTGCAAACGAACCAGATCTATGAGAAAGGTCACTCCCGACGGGTAGTGATGACTATAGTCCGATATCTACACAGTGTCGCAATGACATCTGCTGTGAGTGAATGCTAACCACATTTGCTCCCAGAAATGTCCTTGTAACCAGAAGCCGACATACGATTAGCACGAGTCGGAAGTGAAGGGAAAAGACAAGGAAGTAATTTGACAATAAAATAGCGAATGAAAGGAAACTGGTGGAATAATATTGCTTTTTTGCAATACCACTAGATGTTATTCCTCTTCGTCATGCTGACCGATAGCGTAACAAACTTCTAGATCGGCATGATAAGAGGGATCGTATAAAACGATTCCTAAGCGTGTGCATGTTTCTACTACTCTCGATTGGTGGAACGTATTCATTATCATTACAGAAGATAAGCTCGAACATAATGAATACATTCTACCAATCGAAACTTCGGTGGTCTTTTTTCTCAGTTGAGCATTCCTGGAGGAGGGATGTGATTGCGCGAGTCGCAATCAGAAAATGACTATTGGACGAATAGAGAGGTAGGAATACTATGAAAATCATTAGTTGTGACGCAGAAGTTGATGGGCTTTACGGCCCATCATTCGCAATCGCCGCGACCGTCCGGGTGGACGGCGTGGAAACGGCCCGCTTCGAGGGCCGGATTCCAGACTCAGCCGTGACGGACGGCTGGGTGCAAGCAAACGTCCTCCCCGCTTTGGCGGGGATGCCCATCACCCAATCCTCTTCGGAGGAGCTGGAGGAGTCTTTCTGGGCCTTTTGGCAGGCCCAGAAAGAAGGGGCCACAGTGATGGCCCACTGCGGAAGTCCCGTCGAGTCGGGACTGTTCCGCCGGTGCGTCGAGCGAAAGCTCGACGAAAGGGCCTTCGCGGGCCCGTACCCGTGCTTACACGACGTAGGCACAGCACTCCTCGCCCTCGGGGAGGACCCGTCCTCGGTGGACGGGTACAATCGTAAAAACGGCATCGCGGTGCCGTTCGCGGGGGTGGCGCACCACCCCATGTACGATGCGACCGCCGCAGCGGCCGCGTGGGAGCACGCGATGGCGCGGCTCCAAAAGATGTCGGCATAGAAGCTGACATCATTAGGTTGAAAGTCACCCTTCAAAACTTTCCTCGATCGCAGAGTGGAGCGACAAACGGTTTCTGAGGTTGGTTCCTCAGTGCTTTTCTGGAGATTTCAAGAAAATCTCCACTTTATTGAGTCCGTCTCGAAGGTTCGAGGTTGACTCATAGAGATTTAAGAACAAACAAAAAACAGGTTTATACAGGTGGCCTAAAGTAATCACCAGTTGGAGGGTAGTAAAATGAATATGAGTGATTTGTCAGTGGTGCTCTCCATCGTACTGATGGAAGGGTTGTTGTCGGTAGACAACGCCCTCGTTAACGCTTCCCTCGCGGCAAAGTTGCCGAGGGGTGAGCAGAAGCGAGCACTTTGCCTTGGCATCGGTGCCGGGGCAATCCTGCGGTTCATGGCTCTTGCCCTCGCGGCATGGGTCATCCGGTATCCCGCAGTTAAGTTGATCGGTGCGGGGTATCTCGTTGCACTAGCAGTGCAACACCTGTGCTTCAAGCACGGGGGAAACGGTGCCACCAGGAAAGGTGGCGAGAGTTTCAGGGGCGTAGTCGCGAGCATCATGCTCGCCGACATAGCCTTCAGCCTCGACAATGTCGTGGCTGCGGTGGGAATGTCGCCGAAATTTCCCATCGTTGTGACTGGCGTTCTGGCGGGCATCTTGGTGATGCTGTTCGCCACCCAGATCATAGCGATGCTCATGCGTCGCTACCCGCTCCTGGAGCGGACAGCCTACGTCATTGTAGGTTTTGTCGGCGCAACCATCATTTCGGCACACTTCGGTGCTGAAATGTTGGAGATAAATCGGTTCCTCCTAATCATTGCGGCCGTTCTTTGGACAGTCGCTGTGGAGGAAAACAAGGTATGGACTCAGAAGAAGTACAAGACGGGTCCGTACCAAGTAGAAGTTTCGCAGGTACTTTGAAATGCGAATGAGTTTGGATGAACTCATTGATAAAATCTTCTTGCGCCCCGCTTGGCGCATACGGTTACGGTTGTTAGATGAATGTATGCGGACATTCATCTAACTTTTTCAACTCGCGATTGGAATCGTGGGTTGATTGGTTAGTCAACAACAGTCGGAGCATCCCGACAACAGAACAATCTCTTCCAACAAAGATGCTGGGAGGAGATGGAAAGGACTACATGTCAAAGTTCGTAAAGATCTCTGCGGCTGTTTTGGTCGCAGATGAGCCGTTCGCAATATATTTATGGAACGGCAAAGTTTCTCCCGCTAAGAAAGGGGGGACCTTCGTGGGAAACTACGAAGTCGCACCGGACCAGTTCCGCAAGTACGGAATAATTTTGCCGAAAGGTGGAATGATCATTCCGGACGCGGAACCGGATGTCCTCAAAAAGCAGCTTGCCGAAGGGCGAGGTACTCTTCAAGGAAAAAGGGACGACGCGATCAGGATCGCTCAAGCAGAGCGCGCCAAGATTGCGGAAAAATACCTCGAGGAGGTAACCAGACTTTTTGAGAAGTACAACAATCCCGGATTTGGGATTGTTGAGTGCCTGCACGAGTCAGGTAACTCGTCGTGGGGCGCATGCACGTCGGAAATCGTGCATGGAAAGGTATACTCGAATGTTGAGAAGAAGACTCTTCTCACATTTGGGAGGGACGCCGCTTTCCTTCTCCAAAGGGAGTTCGGCCCAGGGGGTTTGGAAACTCAGGTCTTTACCACCCCCATTACGGAGGTGGAAAAGTTCATAAAGGCGGAAGCAGACATGTTCCCGCTCCGTCAACAGTTCGCCGCCAGACTAGAAAGTCTGACGGAGAAAGTAAACTTCACCAATTCATTTGCTCCGCGTGATGGAAAAATGAACCTCCTCTTCATTGCCTACAATGGAGAGGTGAGTGGCGGGCTTGAATTTTACCCGCTTCAACCCGGGCTGAAGTCAGCGCACGCAGTGCGCTACAGCAAACACTGGCCTGGGACTGGCCAATATGTGTTTTCGGAGGGTGACATCGCTTCTTTGGAAGCGTTCGTCGCAACACGCGAAGCCGAGACAAAAGCTCGGCTCGAAAACTTATGGTGCCTCTTCAGAGAGACGAAGGGGCAACTCGCCAGCAAACATGAACCAAGCTGGGGGTCCTCGTCCAGCGATGAGTTGATGGAGGAAGTATTCCTCCTGGACAACACTCGTCTGTCGGCCGGTGAACACAAGTGGCTTCAAAGCCGCTTGGGTGAGATTCCAGTGCCGGCTGGATTCATCCGTGTCAAAAACGGCACGAATGACCTCCTCCAAGTCCCCGAAATACCAGGTCGTAACGACATCCTGGTAGTTGAGGGGAAAACGGGAAGTCGTCGGGGTGAGTGGAACTACGGCGAGTGGTTTCGGGGACACCCATCAGAGTGTCAGATTGACTTCGGACACAAGGGAACAGCACGGCAAATCAGTGCCGTGACCTTGAACGGGACTCGGATTGAGTCTCTAACTGAAGTCAGTTTCCTTCTGGGCCGGTACACACCAGAGGGACTAGCGAAATGGGCGCTAGGGCAGGACCAAGGAAGGGGGGCGAGCGCGGAAGCTCAGGCGTTGGCGGAAGTATATCGCCAACAACTCGAGGAAAATCCTCGGGCCGGAAACCGTGAGATGCCTGCGCACTCGCCGAAAGGTGTGGAGGGAGTTCGGCAGCCGGCTCCCATCCAATCCGTTTCTGACTCAAACACCCAGGGACAGAACGGAAACAGTGGGTTTGGGTTGGGAATGGGCGCTTGGGATGCATTGAACGGTCTCAAGCTGTAGTTCTTTAGAGGTTGAAAGTCACCCTCCAAAACTTTCCTCGATCGCAGAGTGGAGCGACAAACGGTTTCTGAGGTTGGTTCCTCAGTGCTTTTCTGGAGATTTCAAGAAAATCTCCACTTTATTGAGCCTATAAATTTAGAGGTTTACAGGCTCATTGAGTTATTAAGAGTGTCTAAACACGAGTCCCCACGGGGCTATGGGTATGATATCGGATTATGTAGCGAGGTGGTGTGAGTGATTGCAAAATCTCTCTCCTCTAAACTCCGCTTCTCGACTAAGTCCTATGTCTATATCCGTAGCCTCGTGGGGATTTTTTGTCCTCACTAGCCAATCAATATTTCGAGAGTATAATAGTTCCACGATATGCTTAGCAAACACACACAAAATTCGCAAACTTTAGTATTCATCGATGATTCCGGTGATGCTGGATTCAAATTCGAAAGAGGATCGAGCAAGATTTTTGTTATTGCCGCTGTCATATTCGACGATCCGTTAGAAGCCGAAAAGGTTGCCGTGGCCATAAAAGAGTTTAGGAGAAGTATCGGATTTCCAGATACGATGGAATTCAAGTTTAACAAGTCAAACAAAAAAGTCCGTCTAGGTTTCATGAATACTATCAACGTGTTTGCATTTAAAGTTAGAACACTGGTTATAGACAAGACCATCCTACATAGTGATGAGTTAAAAAATGACAAGAATTCATTTTATAGTTATTCCATAAAGATGTTACTGAAACCCAGTGATATGAGTATTCTAGAAGCAAAGATCAAGCTTGATGGTAGTGGAGACAGGGCTTTCCGGAGGAATTTTTCATCATACCTACGAAAATCTCTTAACTCAAATGGAATTAAGGTGATTTCAAATTTGAAGTTTTCAGACTCAAAAGATAACGTGCTCATCCAATTGGCTGATATGATCGCTGGGAGCATACGGAGGAGTTATGAGGGTAACAAACAAGATGGAATTATTTACAAAAAGATCATTCGGAAACATATCGAGGATGAATGGCGATTTAAATAAAGAAAAAGCCCCGAAGGGCGATTTCCCGATTCACTACCTATGTTGGTTGTCCCAACCACGCCACCGTCCGGTGACAGTTCGGATAATGTCTCTGTGTATGCATATGTTAGCACATAAGATACCTCTAGCACAACTTGTAATACCCAAGCAGAAATGACATCCCCTCCCAAGCTAAAATGACACCCCCCTTACGCAGACATAGTACCATAGGTCATATTACCTAACATAAATATGACATGGAAGAAATTAAACTCACCGACTACGAACAGGATCGGTATGACACCGTGCGCTCTTGTATAGATGGGGAGTTTACCAACAAAGAAGCATCAGTCCGTCTCGGACTGAAAGTGAGGCAGATCCAAAGGATCAAGCGTGCCATTGAAAACGAAGGTAAGAAAGGTGCCGTCCACAGATCCAAAGGGCAGGCTCCACCGAACGCAACCTCTGATACGATTACCAAAAAAGTAATCGCTTTCTTTAAACAGAAAAAGCATCAGGACTTTGGTCC
Organism: uncultured bacterium; assembly: GCA_903864905.1. GTDB lineage: Bacteria > Patescibacteriota > Minisyncoccia > Phycocordibacterales > PALSA-1337 > C7867-002. Next base: position 1,066 of record CAIPHR010000037.1, on the reverse strand, counting down.
GACATTTGCACAAGAGAAACTAGCCGACATCGGCGCAGTGATGTGTACTGAAGCTCTTCGGTTACTGATGATCAAAAAAGAAATCTGGAAATCACATCCGAGACGTGGTCCGCAGATCATTCGAGAGTGGAGAGAGCGCAAGGAATGTTTTGGCGAGTTCGTACAATTCGACGGGTCGTATCACGACTGGCTGGAGAATGGCGGTGAAGAATGTCTACTTGCGGCAATCGATGACGCTACCAGCATCATCGTAAAAGCAGAGTTTGAAGACAATGAGGGAGTACATGCCGTCTTCCGCTTCTGGATGGCATACACGCAGGTCTACGGACGTCCAGTGGCTATATACCTAGACAAGTTCAGTACCTACAAGGTAAATCACAAGAACGCCGTGGACAACAAGGAATTCATAACTCAGTTCAAAAGAGCAATGACAGAATTGGATATCGAAGTCATCTGTGCCAATTCTCCAGAAGCTAAAGGGAGGGTTGAAAGGTTGTTCGAGACACTTCAAGATCGTATGGTAAAAGAGATGCGCCTTGCAAACATTAAAACAACAGATGCTGCTAACAAGTTCGTCTCCGAAAAATACATCCCCGATCACAACAGAAGATTCGGCATCACTGCCAAAAAAGCCATCGATGCGCATCGTCCACTCACGGATGATTTACGAGCAAGATTAACGGCGATATTTTCCGTGCAATCAAAACGCAAAGTGAACAATGACTACACGATCCAGTTCAAGAACCACTGGTTTCAATTGGAAGCTACACAGAAAACTACCGTGTACAAAAGGGACACCGTCATCATCGAGGAACGTCTCGATGGGACCACTCGTATCCGACTCAAAGGTGTGTACCTCGAATATCGAGAGCTTCCGGAGAGACCGAAGAAAGTGCGTATACCGGTGGTAGCTCTTACTGCACGAAAACCAAACTGGAAACCACCCGCAGGTCATCCGTGGAAAAAGCTATTTCTTTGAAAAATTCGAAAAAATTTCGCTAAACGCATAAAACAAGAACACATTAATTCAAACTACAACAGATGTCATTTTAGCTTGGGTCTGACA
>CAIPHR010000036.1 GCA_903864905.1 uncultured bacterium | reverse complement strand
TTAGTGCCGTGACATCTTCTTCACAAGATGCGGCATATGCACCAACATACTCTACAGCCTCTGTATGGGATGCCATCAGATCAGCTCTAGTAAAGTACTACAATGAGGGGGGAAATTAGAGATATGATGACGCTGTAAAAAACAACTTTATATTATTAACTAAAAATAGCGCAAATCTGTGCTATTTTTAGTTGGAATTGCATAGCTTTGGTAATAAAATACCACCATACTCATTGAGTCTGGTGGTATTGTTCTAATAGTCAAACATTAATTGTTGTTACTGAACGTATCGTAGAATTTCATCGTGATCGCCATGCTCTGCGTATCTCCGCCCACCTGCTAGTCACAAATTCATTGAGTACATCTCTTATAGCATTTATAGACATGTCAATGAATATCAGTATGAAGAACGCGAATTTTGTAACAGTTTTATTCAAACTTTGTTTCATTTTCTCGTATTGTTTTAGAACATTTACTGACTAATAGAATACCACAAATCATAGAAAATTCAAGTAAATAGAAGTGAATTTGCAGGCTAATTACAACACCCTTTTCATTTCCGATATGAGGCTACTAAATGTTTACAATAATTAGAATACCACCTCTCACTAGCCGATTGGAGGAAGTGAAAAGGGTGTTGTAATAACCTTCGCATGGATTACAATAATAATTATGGGTATTTAGGAGGCGTAAGTGGTTACTATAATTACTCGTGTAGTTTATAATAGGTACATGAATACTTTTGATAAATCTTACAAATCACTCAATGCACAACAGAGAAAGGCGGTAGATACAATAGAAGGCCCCGTAATGGTCATAGCAGGCCCAGGAACGGGCAAAACTACTATACTCACACTTCGTATCGCTAATATATTGAAATGCACAGATACGCCAGCCAATGGCATTCTGGCTATTACTTATACAGAAGCAGGAGTGAGAGCAATGAGAGACAAATTGCAGGGCATTATCGGAGATCGTGCGCATGATGTACGAATACATACATTTCATGGTTTTTCTTCGTCTATAATCTCGGAATATCCAGATCATTTTTTGCATCTTCAGGAAATGAAACAGATGACAGATATAGAGCAGGAATCACTAGTTCGCAAGATTATAGAAGACAAAAAGTTTGCTCAAATAAGACCTTCTGGCAAACCAGATGCATATATTTCTGGAATACTTCATTCTATAGATGATGCAAAGAGGGAATCTCTAACACCAGATATGGTAAAAGTATTTGTTTTGAAAGAAATAGATAGGATAAAGAACGATGCAAGCTCATTATCGACAAGAGGTGCTACAAAAGGGCAGCTGAAAGCAGAAGTTAGGGAACAGATAGAGAAGTATGGAAGGACTCTATTATTCGCAGATGTATATGAAGAATATGAATCAGCCAAGAGTGAATTGAAAAGGATAGATTTTAATGACCTTATAATAGAGCTTTTACTCGCTTTACGTCACGATGAATTACTTCTACGACTCATTCAAGAGAGATATCTATATATACATGTAGATGAACATCAGGATACCAATGATACTCAAAATTTCATAATATCTATCATAGCTGAATTCTTCGAGACGCCAAATATTTTCATAGTAGGAGATGAGAAGCAGGCTATATACAGATTCCAGGGTGCTTCTGTAGAGAACTTCATGCTATTACAAAAGAAGTGGCCAAGTATGGAAATCATTAAGTTAGATAATAATTATCGTTCACATCAGGGCATTCTCGACGGGAGTTTCAGTATGATAGAGAAGAATTATGAAGGAGATGAACATAGAGATTTGCGAGTACGTCTCAAATCTAGTTCCAAATCTGATGCAGAACCGATCAATGTGACGATTGGTGACAATACGACAGCGATCGAACTAGATCTAGTGGATAGACTCAAGGAAATTCAATCTGCGAATACAAAATTGGGCGATAAGAGTGAAAAATCTACAGTTGCAATAATAGTTCGTAGAAATCGTGATCTAGATCGTATAATACGCTTATGTGAATTTCATGGTATCTCAATCTCCTCAGAGCGTAGTGTAGATATTTTCAATCACCCAGTTGGCAAGATCTTCTTTGATCTATTGGAATATTTAATAGATCCTAGCCGTGCAGATCTCTTGGCAAATACGATCATATCTGGCATGTGGGGTATAGATTTTTCAACTAGCGTAGATATAGTAAAGAGATTACGCAGTGGAACTTTCAATGAATATGACAAAACACTTCCTGGTCTATCTAGTATTCGTGCGAGTCTATTGTCTCTAGGTTCGATAGAGTTCATAGTTCATAGTGCTGATAAGTCTGGTTATGCGACACTGATCAGTCGAGATCCTACTTTTGTAAATGTATGGCGTGGAATAGTAGCGCTATCAGAATCATTGGCTAGAGAGAATGAGACAAATGACCCTAGACAGTTGATAGATTCTCTATTGGCGTATCGTATTTCTGCAGAGTCTAGAACAGTCAAAGTCTCAGTTGGTGCTCCTGATCTGCCAATACAGGCTATGACAGCACATGGAAGTAAAGGTTTGGAATTTGACTACGTCTTCATACCTTATGCAACTGAAGAGACATGGGTCGGTCGACCGAAAGGTGGTTCATTCATCCTACCGAGGAAGCGAACAAATGATGCGGATATAAGAGATGCGAGACGACTATTCTATGTTGCTCTCACAAGAGCAAGGAAACATGTATTCATCCTGACTTCATTGGAGGAGTCAGATGGAAAGGCTTTGACTCCTCTCAGATTTATAGATGAATTGGACCCGATCTATTCATCAAAGAAATCTATTCCTAGGGTTGGTGCTGAAGAATTATATTCAAAACTAGGCGAGGATGATCAAATTTTGAATAGCGAGAGTGCAATAGCCAATACGTTCAGACCAAATGAAGTCAAATTATTGGATCTTGCAAAAAAGACTTTGATGGAAGGTGGTCTATCTGTGACGGCATTAAATCACTTTTTATCATGCCCGAGTAGGTTTCTATATCAAAGTATATTGAGAATGCCACAAGCACCCCATGTATCTGCCGAAAAAGGTACAGCTATGCATGAAGCAATATCGAAAGTGTGGCAAACAGGAAAGACCAGATCGTCTGATATTCACGATATCATCACGGAGACAGTTAATAATTATTTTATAAATTCATTACTTTCTGTCAAAGAAAAAGAACTCGCGAAATCAGAATTACTAGAAGATGCACCGATCGTTGCAAAAGCACTAGAGACTCATTTTTCTTTGATAGGAAAGAGTGACGCTATATTTACAGAAATATGGATAAAAACATCTATCAAAACTAGTTTCAATGGGTTGGATATGAGTATACCAATTCACGGAAAATTGGATGCAGTATTGGATAGCGGAAATGAAGTGCAGGTTTTTGACTACAAGACGAAGCTAGCCATGTCTGTGAATGCTATAAAAGGAGAGACCAAGAATTCAGATGGTAGCTATTTTCGTCAATTGATATTTTATAAAATATTGGTTTCTAGTGATCCGCGATTTAGAAACAGAAAAATCAGTCCCGCTCTGGTATTTATCTCTCCTGATTCCAGTGGTCATTGTGGAGTTGTATCATTGCCAATAGTAGAAGGTGATGAGGATCGTATTAGATCAGAAATAGCGTCACTTATACAAGCAGTATGGAGTGGTACGATCATTCATTCATATTGCGATGATGCGAAATGCGAATGGTGTGGAATGAGAAGGATCTAGCTATTTGCTGGCTTTGATAGCAGTTATGAGACCAACGATGATTTCTTTTGGCATAGCACCGCTCATCGATATCGTTTTCTTGTCGTCAGACATATATAGCATAGATGGAGGCATGCGATTCGTTAGAAGGGTGTTTCCTATATAATCTTCTATACTCTTATTTGCAGGCTTACTCAACATAATGAAGCTCGTCGGCGTACCAGTAACTCCCGCATTTATACCAGAGAGGTATTGTTTGTCGACCGTTTGACTGAATTTTCCACTTGATAAGCAGTCTTTGAAATTTGTTACATCGATGCCAACATTTTTTGCCATAACAGGCAATTGTGTCTGGTCAAGACCTTCTGGTGTTGATCCTGTAACCGATGGGGTTGTTTCGTAAAACAATTTTTCATATGCCCAGAATTTGTCATTGCCACCGAGAGAAGCAACACATTCTAATGCTTGTGATTCATTGCCAGCATTTGCATGTAGAACATTGCCATTTGCATCTGGTTTGTTGAGTGGAAAATGCCTATAAACCCAAGCCACATCACCACTAGGGCCATATTCCTTCATTATATCGATCATGGTTGGATTGAATATTTTACAATAAGGACATGAAGGATCAGAGTATCCTATTATCTTGATAGGGGCATTGGGATTGCCAAGTACATGATCAGATGAAGTTATGGTTTGCACGTTCACTGTTATAGCTCTATCTAGGGATGTCTTCACAGGTTGCTTTGTCCAAATAATAGCTATAGCAATGATAGCTCCAGCAATGATGATAGATCCGGGAACTGATAGATTATTGTACGTTATCTTTTTTTCCATATATTATTTACTTTTTATTTTATTAAAATCTATTAATTGAATTTTCTATATTCTAAAATGGTAGAGTGAATGTCATTGCTTTCGACTCCTCCAAATTCCAATTGCTAGTATTTAGTGGTATCTCCTTTAGATTTCCGAAATCCTTGAATTTCAAATGGCCATTGGTATTTGCAAAATCATAGAGTTCTTTTGTAAGTCTAACATCTTCTATGCAATATTTGATAATCTTATCGATTTCACCTTTTCTCCACCATTCTACTGCGTCTATACCATTACCGGACTTTCTCCTACCTAGAGTTGCTTCACCAACACTATCCAGTTTGAGTCTTCTTCCGAGTGTTTTCTGAACTTCCTTCATGAGGTCTAGGCTTTTGATCTTGGTTAGATCTCCAGGGTAGTATTTATTGAGTAGTGGAATATCAAAATGATCACCATTCCAAGTGATCAACATATCTGATTTCTCCAATATTGGCCAGAGTTTATTGAAATCGTTTTGTAAAAAGCTAGTATATGTATCATCCAGAGAATCATGTATACATACAACTGATATATCTAGATCTCTCGGATCATTGGAGCCAACTTCCTGGAAGAAATTTTTTGTTTCTATATCAAATGTTATTTTTCGCATCGTTCTATTGTAATCGAATAGTTCTGATTGAGCAATAAATATATCTTTTTATTTTACTATATCTTCACTATTGACTACTACTAGATCACCACTAGATAATGTTTTTACCTTCACTTTGCCTGTTTTGACTTCTTCATCACCTATACAGACGACTTTTGGAATACCTTTCTTATCTGCATATCCTATCTGATCACCTAGTTTCTTGTTTGTAATATCTACTATAACGCGTATACCTTTTTCACGTAATGACTGAGCTAGATCTAGTGAATATGGCATATTTTGTTCACCAATAACACATATGGCCATATCAGCAACTGGGGAAAGTGTTGGTAGTGTTTTGTAAGTTTCCATAAGATCGCGAGCGATCACATCACCAGCGCCAAAACCAAAAGCTGAAACTTTTTCATTTCCGAACAATGATAAGAGATCATCATATCTACCGCCACCAAATACTGATCGTTTGTTGATAGGGTTCAAGTCGAATATCTCAAATACTATACCAGTATAATAGTCAAAACCACGCATGAGGGTTTGGTCGAATCGAACATTTGTTATTCCAAGTCCTTCGAGACCTTGTATCACAGAGCGTATCTCTTTTAGTCCAACATGCTCTTCTTTTGTTTGTGGTAGTCTAGTTGTGAATTCTTCGAAGTTCTGGGAATTTAATAAGGCCAGAAATTTCTTGACCATATTGTCGATAGAGTCCGCTAGGATCGATATTTCCTCTCCGATCCCCTTTAGGGTTTGAGGAGAGGAATTAACCCCTCCAAAAGGACGAGTTTCTTTGGATTTAGAATCAACACTCCCCAAAAGGGCGAGTCTCAAACCTTGTTCAAATACCTCTGGCTTTAACTTACCTTTCTTGTCGATCAATTTGGAAATTTTTTGTGCTGTTTCTTCATCCAAACCAAAAACATCACGAGTAACGTAATTCATCAATTTGCGATTGTTTATACGGATCTCAAAGTCAGTATCCTTTAGACCATAGGCACGCGTAATATCATAAGCCATATTTATCGCCTCTATATCTGCATTTATAGAATTTATTCCAAAAATATCTACATTTAACTGCCAATGTTCACGGACACGACCTCGCTGAGGTTGCTCATAACGAAACAGATTTGGTATTGAAAACCAGCGCAAAGGGAATAGAAGTTCGCGCTTTCTCGCTGCTACCATCCTAGCTACTGTAGGAGTCATCTCTGGACGCAATGTAACTTCTCTATCACCACGGTCGGTAAATGTGTATGTTTGTTCGTTTATGATCTCTTCACCTGATTTTGCAATATAAAGCTCGGCTGGTTCTAGTACAGAAGCATTGTATTCTTCATAGCCGTATTGGTTGCATACGTTTCTCCATATATCGAATATACTTTTCTCTATAGCCATATCAGCTGGGAAAAAGTCGCGAACACCCTTATAAGCTTCAGTATTGAGTTTTTTATCTTTATTTATCATATTTATATTGTAGCAGAATGGTTTGACTAATAAAAGGAAGGATTTTTCATAATGAATAGTTAGGCATTGCATTATTAGTAATATAATCACATGTGTAAATTTATGATAGTATTCGAATATGAGTGAAATGATATATAAGGATATAGGTGAAACACCGCTTGAAGCGCTGGATAGATTTCGTATAGACAAAATTCATTCAAAGGATCTATGTGAGAATGGGTATTCTTGGTTAGACATACCGATCACATATGCAGGTCGCTTGGATCCTATGGCAGAGGGTCAGTTACTCATATTGATAGGTAGTGAATGTAAGGATAAAGAAAATTATTTGGGTTTGGATAAAGAATATAGAGTTGATATTGTATTTGGAATTTCAACAGATAGTTATGATGCTTTGGGTATGGTTAAGCATATTCAAAAGAAAGCCGTCGATCCTTTTCCAATTACGCTTAGTGAGTACATTGGTAAATTCAGGCAAGAATATCCACCATATTCATCAAAAACTGTGAACGGTAAACAGTTACATGATTTGGCAAGAAATGGTTTATTGCCAAATGAAATGCCAACTAAAGATGTTGAAATATTTTCTATAACGGTTTTGAAAGAGTCAGTTATTGGTGCTAGAGATTTGCTGAGTCAAATTACAGAAAATATCAATAAAGTTAAGGGAGATTTTAGGCAAAAAGAAATATCAATTAGATGGAATGAAGTGCTTTCAAAGTCCAATATTGATTTTCCAATAATTAGAATAAAGGTAATATGTTCGAGCGGAACTTATATGAGATCTCTTGCTCACAGAATAGGTGGTGAGCTAGGGTGTGGAGCTTTTGCATTAGGAATAAAGCGTACTAGTATAATGAAGCCACAAACAAACTAGGTATTACTTGAACCAGTATTATTATTGTATTCGTATGATATGATATAAACATGAGGCGGATAATCCTAAAGGAGGGACCACTAGTATTCTTACGTAATCTTTTTCTAATGGAATTTATAGCGGCACTATTCTTCTTTGGTATATCATTTCTAGCAAATTACGGAGCAATATATGAGAATTGGGGTTTAGCAAATTATTTACGTTTTGATCTATTCGAGATATTTCTATTCTCAGTATTTCAGGTTATGTATATTACTTTATTATTCTTCGATTGGTATTTTACTACATATGAAATAAATGAGAAAGAAGTTATTAGAAGATCAGGGCTTATTTTTCGTCGAAGTAAAGCAGTTAGTCTAAGGGCTGTAGTATCTATAGAGACCAATCAATCACTATTGAATCGAATAATGCTGCATCATGCGACCATCATCATGGAACATTCAAATGGACGTATAACAAGGATCCGAAATGTTTCCAATATTAAAGAACATGTATACGTGATCAAAAGTTTTATCGAGGAGGCTTCTGGTAGAACTATTACAAAGGATCCTAGAATACTCATCAAAAATGGCGAGAGTTTGTATGTCGAATTCAAGGAGACTATGCGATATGACGGAAGGAAAGGTGAGATAAGTAAAGAATTGGAAAAAGTTGTTTTGAAGACGATTGTTGCTTTTCTAAATTCTGAAGGTGGAACACTCATTATCGGTGTTAATGATGATGGTAAGGTTATCGGTCTCACTAATGATTATAAAACTCTTACAAAGAAGAATCGTGATGGATTTGAGAATCATTTGACGATGCTAGTCAAGACACTTATAGGTCTTCAGTTTACAAAATATATCGATGTTCATTTCGAAGAAATTGATGGTAATGATATTTGTATTGTATTTGTTAAAAGTGCACATAAACCTGCATATCTAGTAAATAGTGATAAAAAGGAAGATTTCTTTGTCCGAGTTGGCAATTCTTCACAGCCTTTTTCTATGAGTGAAGCTGAAGAATATATCAAGAATCATTGGCTAAAAAATTGACGCTGGATATGATAGATGGTAGTCTATTTTCAGTTAAATCGTTCCAAACAATTAAAAAGAAAGAATTATATGGAGACAGAAAAAATCAATCCTCTAGCTAGAGCTTTATTAAGGTTGCGACAATCAGGTGTTTCTGAGGACGTGATGAATGAACTCGAACAGTCTATGGGTAGCATATTTGGTTCCTGTTTTGATGGTATCACAGCGATCAGTATCTGTGAGCGTATGCTCCCACTCATACGTGAACTGTCTTGCGAGTGGGATGCAGCAATGTTCGGCGAATGTGGCTCGCAGACATTAACTGAGATAAATGCTATCAGTCGTGAATTGCAGGCATTGTTAAGAGTCAACCTAGTATCAAACATTGCTTCTTTTTATGATCAAAAAGAAATAGTTCGTGTTTCAAATCATCGTATTGAGGTGTGCCACAAAATATGTGATTGATACTATTCGAATTCCATAAAATTACATCAATGCGTCGAAAAGATTTCGACGCATTTTTATATTACAGATCTTTTCTCCTAGATCTAGCACGGTCAAGTTCGGTTAGAAACTTCTTGCGGAGTCTAATGTTCTTTGGAGTTATCTCTAGATATTCATCATCACGCATAAGTTCTAGGCCTCTCTCAATAGAAAGTATAAATGGTGGCACCAATGTGAGAGCCTCATCTTTTCCAGAAGAGCGCATATTTGAAAGCTGTTTTCCTTTGCATGGGTTAACTTCTAGATCATCACCTTTTGATGTGTCACCGATAACCATGCCTTCGTAAATCTCCATAGCAGGAGTTATAAATAGACGACCGCGATCCTGTAGATTCCAAAGAGAGAAACCAAATGATTTTCCAGAAACCATAGAAGTCATAGATCCAGTTTCACGCTTTTCTATCTCTCCAACATGTTCATTGAAACCGGTAACACGACTAGACATGATACCTTCGCCTTTCGTATCTATAGTAAATGCATTTCTATAACCTAGAAGACCACGAGTGGGAATATCGAAAACCATGCGCACCTGATTGCCATGTTTGGTCATATTGGACATAATACCTTTCCTTTTTCCTAGTGTTTCAATGATAATTCCTGAAAATTCTTCTGGAGTATCGATGATAACCTCTTCAAACGGTTCGAGTGTTCTATTGTTTCCATTTGCATCCTTTTCTTCCTTAATGATAACTTTTGGTTGTGAGACTTGTAGTTCATAACCTTCGCGGCGCATATTTTCTAGTAATATTCCAATATGTAATTCTCCACGACCGAAAACTGTGAAGTATTCATTTGAATTAAAATCAACTTTAAGTCCTACATTTGTCTCAAGTTCACGCTCAAGTCTCTCGCGAATCTGTCTTCCTGTAACAAAAGTTCCTTCTTTTCCTGCAAAAGGTGAATTATTAACTAAAAATTGTAGGGAAATAGTTGGTTCATCAACACTGATAGCAGGCAGTGGCTCTGTATTTTCATTATCAGCAATGGTTTCTCCAATGAATATTTCTGGAACACCAGCCATTGTGACTATATCACCAGCTTCTGCCTGTTTTGTCTCAACACGCTTTTTTCCTTCAAAAGTGAAAAGTTTTGTAACTTTTCCTGTAAATGATTTGCCACTGACGTCTTTTATCCAAATATTTTGGCCATCCTTAATCGTTCCTGAATATATCCTGCAAACTGCTAGTCTTCCGAGGAAATTGTCATAACCTAGGTTGAATACTTGGGCGGTTAGAGTGAGTGGTGAGGAAAGATGACTCGAAGGACTCTTCGGACTGAGCGAAGGCGAAGGAGAACCAGCCGCGTCCTTAGCAAAGGACGACGGCGTGCCCTGAGAGTCACTTTCTTCACCGCTCACTGATCGTCTATTCGCCGCAGGTACATATTCAAGAATAGTATCTAAGAGTGGGGTTAGGTCTTTCGAATCGTCTTTCAGTGATTTCATCGCAACACCTGTGCGTCCGATAGCATATATAGTAGGGAAATCAATCTGAGAATCATGAGCACCGAGTTCCATGAATAGTTCCAATACTTCATCGTGTACTCGAGCAGGATTCGCAGCGGGTTTGTCTATCTTATTGATAACTACTATAGGTTTCAAGCCCAATTCTAGAGATTTCTTCAAAACAAATCTAGTCTGTGGCATAGGTCCTTCTTGTGCATCTACGACTAGTAGCACTGCGTCTATAGCACGAAGTACGCGTTCAACCTCAGAACCGAAGTCAGCATGACCTGGCGTGTCTACGATATTGATCTTTGTACCTTTGTAGTTTACTGAAGTATTCTTTGCATATATCGTAATGCCGCGCTCTTGTTCGAGTGCGTTCGAGTCCATGGTACCTTCATCGCCGTGACCGCATTGGGTCATGATGGCATCAGTCAAGGTAGTCTTACCGTGGTCTACGTGGGCTATGATAGCTATATTACGAATTTCCATAATGTTTTTCTTATTTATATTGTATAGATACGTAACATATCCTTCAGAGAGACCCAGAATCAATTATTCAGCAGAAAGATTGATTCTGAGTCTCCATGAAAGACATATTGAGTATCTTACAAAAAGTGAAAATAAATAGAGCCCGCGGCTCAGTGGTATAAGTAAAGCACGAAAATACATTATAAGTCAAGAACATATAAAAAAAATACAGCGGATGGTAAAAACCACCCGCTGCGCTATTTCTGGACCCTTATTAGGCCCTCTATTAGGCCTTCATGGCAACGTGTTGTGCACCGTGCCTGCTCTCCATGTTTTTGAGAACAAGTGTAAGGTTGTTCAGGCGGACGATTGCCGCCCTCTTTTCATTATCGAATCGCTCTCGATGTGATTCTTGATCATTTGTCCATCTAACACGAGGGGTATTGTTAGCAACCTGGCCGATGTTAACTGATGCAGTTTTCGTCACTATTTTCCTTTTTTTTAGGTATGAAACGAGTTCATTCTCCCAACACAATATTTTTCGAATGAACACCAGGACTTATTCTAACATATATATTAGATTATGCAAAGTTGTGAATAACTGGTATGTTGGGGACAAAGCCGCAGGAATGAAAAGGGGTGTGAGGGGTTACAATGTATTTGTTGCATATCGTATCTGATTTTATCAATATTTTATCGAATCTTTATTAAAAATTAATCCAAATTTTATCTGTGATTTGATATTGTATCTCTATGAATATTGCATCAGATATAATTTTAGAAGAAAAGACGGCTATAGGTAGTTTTGATTTTCCGACCAATCCAATGACGGCAGTAGATGCTATAGATCAGATATTGGCTTCAGCAGCTCATATGAGGGCATCTGATATACATTGTGATCCGAGAAAAGAAGATACTATTGTAAGATTTCGTATAGATGGTCGTATCGGTGAAGTTGGTACGATACATAAACGCTTACATGATGAAGTTATAGCAAGATTGAAGATTCTTTCTGGTGCTAGGACAGATATACATGCATTGCCGCAGGATGGCAGATGGAGAAATGTATTGAATGGTTGTGAGTACAATATCCGCATTTCATTCATGCCTACATATCACGGAGAGAATGCTGTTATCAGATTGTTGCCATCCAAGACTAGTGCTGATACATCATTTGCGAAACTAGGTTTTACTCCAGATCATGTGCATTTGATAGATAAGGCTATGAAAAATACACATGGTCTCATTTTGGTTACTGGTCCGACTGGTTCTGGTAAGACGACGACATTGCATACATGTCTATCACTAAAGGTACGTGAACCATTATCTATAGTGACATTGGAGGATCCTATAGAATATGAGATACCCGGAGTTAGACAAGTACATGTGAGACATAGTCATGGTGTTACATTCGGAAGTGGTTTGCGTGCAGCATTGCGACAAGATCCAGACGTGATCATGGTTGGTGAGATACGAGATAATGAGACAGCGAAGGTTGCGGTTCACACGGCATTGACTGGCCACTTGGTTCTATCGACACTTCATACCAATTCCGCTCTAGAAGCAATACCTAGACTTGTCGATATGGGCGTGGATCATTATCTATTGGCTTCGACACTGCGTCTCATCATTGCACAGAGACTGGTGCGTACTATGTGCCATGAATGTTTCGCAGAAGGTTGTGATAGGTGTGGCAATTCTGGATACCATGGACGTATAGTTATAGCTGAAGTATGTGAGGTTGATACTTTATTACGTGATCATATATCTATGAAATCTTCATCATCAGTTTTAGAAGATATAGCTAGATCAAATGGCTTTTGTCCTATTATCGAAGATGGTATAGAAAAAGTAGATTGGGGTATAACTACGAGAACTGAAGTAATGAGTATATTGAATATATGAAGAAAATATCAGATTATATTAAATATTTTGGCGTAGATCGTGAGATAAGATGGAAGATTATCGATGTATGTATTCTATTTGAAAGGATAGAATTGTATATTTCATCTGGTCTCACTATCAATAAAGCACTCCATCTTTGTAAGGATGGAGTACCCGTCAAGAATAGAAAGTCTATTGAAACACTGATCAACCATATAGAATCAGGCTCTCTATTATCAACTGGGTTACAAAAAATGACTAGATTGTCAGACACACTGCTCAGTATCATTTCGCATGGTGAAAAAACTGGCTCATTATCGGGTTCTATTTCTACAGTTCGTGATATTCTAGAAAAGCAGCAAGAACTCAAAAAGAAATGTTTGTCAGCACTAGTATATCCTGGTGTTATAGGTATTTTTTCAGTCATATTTGTCATAGCACTTATGCGTGGTGTCATGCCACAGATAGTGCCTATGCTAAAGGGTTTACATACGGAACTGCCACTCATAACAAAGATCATGATATTTTGTTCGGATATAGTATTACATTATGGTTTGTATATTTTCATTATTTTCCTGTTTATCATATTTATCTACATTTGGCTATATAAAACCATAACAAAATTTCATAATTTTATTCAATATTGTATATCTAGGATACCGATCGTAGGAGTTATCATACGCAATTATAATGTTGTGATATTTCTGCGCTCATTTGGCTCTCTCATTGATTCTGGTCAGTCTGCATCCAAATCTTTCAGTGATGCCGTATTGTCTATCGGTTTTGTACCAATACGAGTATTACTTGAACCACAGATAGCTACAATTTCCGAAGGATCATCTGTGAATATTGCTTTGAGTATATTACCAACACCTCAGTATATAGTAGCTCTAACTTCTGCAGGTGAATCATCTGGCACACTAGGCGCGTCATTGATACGGGCATCTAGTATTCTGGATAGAGATGTTGAATATTCTCTGAAGCGGATGACTTCACTCATAGAGCCTATAATGATGATAGCTATGGGTATGGTCGTAGGTGCTATTGCATTATCTATACTTCTTCCAATATATGATCTTTCAAAAACATTACAACACTAGGGGTATGATACTTGTTGATATTATATTGGCCCTATCTGTCGGTCTCATACTCACGATCGTATTATCAGAGTCATCAACATCTTCAAGAGAAATATTTTATAAATCTCGAGAAAGAAATTTATTACTCGACGCTTATCACCAGTATATGAATACTGGAACATCTGGTTCTTCTATTCATGACTATGATATACAGAATTCAGTTATACCATATGGTAATGACATGGATGAGAAGGGTACGGTCGTCATGAGTAGTTCTTCGGAGATCAGTTTTACTTCTGTCGCACCCATATCGTATGAGAATACCGATTCTTCTGTACAATATCCTATTTGTTCTGTTGATTTTACTAATACCGATATTATAGGTTCTTATAATTGGTATAGAAAAAAAGAGTGGTCGTCAGCTACAGAACATTTATCTATCAATCTCATCAAGTATATATTACCTATCAATCAGTCAATACCCTTGACTGATATAGAGGTTCGTAATGATATAGCATATATTTCTGGTGATTCTAGTACTACTCTTGATCCAGATTTATTCGTCTTTAGGATTGATCATAGAGGTCATGCAGACTTAGTATCATATATAAATACTGGTCCAGGGTTGGTCTCACTATCAGTTATTGGAAAGTATATATATGGAGCGTCTCCTTCAAAAGTAGGACAGCTTCATATAATGATGCAGAGCTCTCAGCACGATTTGTCATTGGTAAAGAGATATGAGTTAGCATTACCATATGCGACCGCTACACCAGCGCTCGGAACTAGTATATCGTATGCAAATAATACTATATATCTTGGTACTGAGAAGTGGGTTGGAGAGGAGCTTGTAGGTATAGATATTAGTAATCCTACGTCACCAAGTATTTTATCTGGGCATGAGATAGGGAGTAAGGTCAATGCTATATCGATATTTGGTAAACTCGCATATGTTTCTACTCCAGAACAGAAACAGTTACAGGTCTTCGATATTGGTGGTTCTGGTAATATCATACCTGCAAATTCCTTCAGTCCCTCTGGTTGGCAGAGACAAGAGGGAACTACGGTATCTCTATTTGAGAATGGTCTATCATTTGGTAGAACAACTGGCGGCTACAATATTTCTAGTGATCATGAATTATTTGTTTTTTCTACTACTAGTACACAAACATTACTATTTCCATTACAAGTAAATAATTCAATAGATATGCCAGGTGGAGTATACGGGATCATGTCTGATCGGTTTCGAAAGTATATGATCACTAGACAGAGTGGTAGTGAGTTTCAGATATTTGATAATACATTGAGTACAGCTACATCACTACACTTTTCTCTACCTAGTTTGCCGCAGGCTATGACCTGCTATAGGGATAAAATATATATTCTTTCACATACAAAATCAGAGTTATATGAAATAAGTATTGAAAAGAATTGATCATATTATATGCATTCTAGAATATATATAAATATCAATAGAAACGGCATGACTATTATCGAGGTGATGCTATATATTGCGCTCCTTTCACTATTAATGTTTGGTTTTTTGCAATTTGCAATTGAGATCAATTATCAAAATATAAAATTATCAAATGATATACAAGATGCATATAGATAAACATAAGCGAGGTTTTATGGCGATGATCTCAGTAATGTTACTCTCAATAGGAATACTAGCTTTTTCTATTTCGTCTCTAGCATCTGCAACTATGTATTCAGATATGGTATATAGAAGAGAAATACGTATTCAAGTTAATGCAAATCTCTCTTCATGTATGAATACTGCAAAACTTATGATTCAGAGAGATTATTTCATATACGGTACGAGTACTTTGAGTGAGTTTGGTTGTACTATACACATTTCCAATGATTTCATGGGTAATACTTCTATATATGCTATTGCGGAGCTATCTGGTATTAAGGAGATTGGAAATAGGTAGAATGGAGAATAGTTAAAATATTTATTATTTATTTAT
>CAIPHR010000035.1 GCA_903864905.1 uncultured bacterium | reverse complement strand
TCAGGTTCAGGCAAATCAACACTCATGCATATTCTCGGTGCACTAGATACACCGACGTCGGGTAAATATTTTTTAGATGGAAGAGATGTTTCTACTATGAGTGATGATGAACTAGCTGATATACGTCATGGTCAGATAGGTTTCGTATTCCAATCATTCAACCTATTACCACGCGCTACAGTACTGCGCAATGTTACTTTACCACTTATATATGCCGAAGTACCAGAAGATGAACGTGAAAAAAGAGCCAAGCATGCTTTATTGAGTGCGGGGTTAACTGAAGACCGTTTTCAACACAGATCCAATCAACTTTCTGGTGGACAGATACAACGTGTTGCTATAGCTCGTGCTCTAGTCAACAACCCAACACTCATACTAGCAGATGAGCCAACAGGTAATCTTGATACTGTAACTGGTAATATAGTACTTGGTACATTTCAGAGATTGAATAAAGAGCAGAAACGCACTATTATTCTCATTACACATGAAAGAGACGTAGCTGAACATGCAGATCGTATTATTCATATTAGAGATGGTGAGATCGTAGAAGATGGTAAAGGCCACAATAAACGTATAATTCCTCATATACATACAAACTAATATATTACTCAATATGACAACAAGAGACTTACTACATGAAACATTCTCAGCACTGACTGCAAATAAAGTCCGCACTGCACTCACTATGCTCGGTATCGTGATAGGTATCAGTTCTGTCATCATCATGGTCTCTATTGGCCAAGGAGCTCAGAGTCAGATACAGTCTAGTATCCAATCTATTGGATCAAACCTACTCATAGTATCCCCTGGTGCAACTAGAAGTTTTGGATACGGTGCTTCTAGCGGAAGAGGTGCAGCAAAAACATTAACTATGAAAGATATTGATGCTATTTCATCTCAAATAGGCAATATTGGAGCTATATCACCAGAAATAACCGGTAGATACCAGATTGCTGCCAAAGGAACGAATACCAATACTTCTGTTATTGGTTCTAAACCTGCTTATATCACTGTTCATAATATAACTATACAAGATGGTCAATTCATATCTGATAGTCAGGTCACCTCTCGATCGAAAGTAGCAGTTATCGGTCCTACTACTAGAGATGATCTTTTTGGTGCTGAAGCTAATGCAACAGGACAAAGTATTCGCATCAATGGTATGGAATTCAAAGTTATCGGTATAACAAAATCCAAAGGTGGTAGTGGATTTAACAATCAAGATGATGTCGTCTATATACCGATTACTGCTTCACAATTGTTTCTACTTGGTGACTCTACATACGTAACATCTCTGAGTATTTCTGCATCTGATTCTAGTGTTATGACTCAAGTACAAAATGATATCACTAACCTCCTTCTAGAGCGCCACAATAAAACTAGTACGACTGATGCAGACTTCAATGTTATGAACCAAGCTGATATTGTCTCTGCTGCATCTAGTGTTACTAGTACATTCACTATTCTTCTCGCCGCTGTGGCTGGTATTTCTCTAGTTGTAGGAGGTATAGGTATTATGAATATGATGCTAACTACTGTAACTGAACGTACTCGTGAGATCGGACTCCGCAAAGCTATAGGAGCTAAAGCTCATGATATCAATATTCAATTCCTAACTGAGGCTGTTACTCTAACTCTGATTGGAGGCATCATTGGTATTCTTATTGGTTGGGGTGTTGCTTTCGTAGTAACATATCTAAATCTTCTTCAAACTTCTATTTCACTATATTCTGTAATTCTCGCTTTCGGTGTATCTGCTATCATTGGTATTATATTTGGATATTATCCGGCGCGTAGAGCTTCCAAACTCAATCCTATTGAGGCTCTTAGATATGAATAGCTTATTATCTAAGTTTCAAACATATTTTCCTCATACTCTGCTGATCAGGTTATATAAACCCTAGCACATTCATTTTTTCAATTCTGCGAAATAAGAACATTACACTTACTCTCGTAAATTGACTCCACAAAGACAATTCTCGAATTGAAAAAATGAATATGCTAGGGTTTTCAATATACCATGTACCTATTATACAAAATTTAATTACATCATATGCTCTATTTATCTAAGTTCCAAACATGTTTTCCGAATACTCGAGGACGTCTGGTGGGAAGTT
>CAIPHR010000034.1 GCA_903864905.1 uncultured bacterium | reverse complement strand
GAAAAAAGAATTGGTGGAAAGGGCTGAAAAAACATTAAGAGATTTTGAAGATGAGATTAGTAAGGAGATAGGAGGAAAATTGTCAGAGAATCCAGAGGAAAAGCAAGAAAGAGAGAATGTTGAAAAAGCAGAGATTGAAAAAAAGAAGAAAGAAAATAGTGGTGAGACTTCTGTTGAAATAGAAAACCAAAAACAGGAAAAACTTCGAGCAGAGTCAAAAAAGATGCTCGAAAAAGTCAGAAAAAGCCTGGAGGGAACAACAGATGAATATCAGAAAGAAATGAAACGATTGACCCCACAAATAAATTCCTTGAAGGAGAAGCTCGCAGAGATATTCCAGGAAAGGAGGAAGAGGGGCATCCGAACAGGTTTCGATGAGGGTGAGGAAATAGATGTTGAAAGACGATTGCAAGAAAAAGCTAAAGGTATTTCGATATTTGAGAGTAAGGCGTGGAGACGGACGGAATTGCCGAGAGAAAAGGATTATGCGATTTCTTTGCTCGTAGATCTATCAGGTTCGATGCGCGGAGAAAAGATAGGTGAGGCGTTCGAGGCAACTATATTATTTACAGAAGTATTGAATTCATTGGGAATAAAAATGGAGATAATAGGTTTTAATGATCGTTTATATGAATATCAGAAATTTTCTGAGCGTTTTTCTAATGATGTCAGAAAAAAGATAATAACGATGAAAAAGCAGGTAAGTCTCTCAGGTTGTGAAAAAAATGATGACGGCTGGGCAGTGGCTGAGACGTCAAAGAGATTGGAGGCTAGAAAAGAGAAGGAGAAATTGCTCATAGTTGTTTCTGATGGTGAGCCAGATAATTCACCAGAACATGATGGTCCTCAATATGAACTTGGCTCGGTAGTTAAAGGGATCATGGATAAGGGAAAAGTGAAGATTGTTGGCCTAGGTTTGGGCAGTTCAGGTGTGTCAGCGGTAAAGCATTATTATCCAAAACATTTGCTGGCAGAGAGTGCTGAAGAGATGATAAAGGAGATTGGTGATCTGCTTTTGGAAGTAATAAAAGGGTGATACAATATAAGCCATGCCACTTTCACTACGAGACTTCATAAAATGCGGAGAAAAAGCAAAGGAAGCGTCGGTTTTAGTCGCCGAAAATACCTCTGAAATCGCGGAATATTCCAGGTTACTGGAAGATTTTGGGTATTTTTGCGTAGTAGATTCCAAGGAGGCGCAGAAACAATTTGGAGATGGTAAGAAGGTTTATGGAGTAGTATCTCTGAAGAATGCAGATTTTTACTATACTTTAGCGAAGGATTACGCTGGAGGCGATATACATTTGTTTGATTTTGAAAAAAAGGAAAAGATCTGGATAACGCCAAATAGGGAGACTTCGGCTTTTGTATTGGTAATTCAACTTAAAGATGTTGATATTTTTAACGCAAGAGGGTTTGATTTTTCGACAATCACTGATTCGGCGTACAGTAAATAGTAATAAATGCAAAGATTCGTAAAATAGATCGAAATATTAAACAAATATGGAAAAACTATCCACAATAGAAAATATCGAGATACCAAAGCAGGAACCTCAGAAAAAAACCAAGAAGATAAAATTCGGTATGCTAGGCATAGGTGTAGAGTTGGCGGAAAATAGAGGAAATGCCAGAGATATGAAGGAATACGAGGACGACTTCAAGATACCAACTATCGAATGGATGGAGGGTGAAATAGCGATGGCATGGCGTGAAAATGAACCAATACTCATCGAAGGTGGGACTGGTATAGGTAAGACTAGGACAGTAGAGAGGATGTGTGCACAGCTCGGTTATGAGCTCTACAAACTACCGTGTTCTTCATCGACTACAGAAAGGGAGATGATGGGTCGCTATGTTTCAAATCCAAATAGGAAATCCGAGACAGATCCGGAAGTTATATTTGCTCTAGGAGTAATAGCTGAAGCATTGAAAGAAGAACAAGGAAAAATTAAGGTCATATATTTGGATGAGATAAATACTATAGAAGGTGCCGTTGGTGCCAGATTGCACGATATACTGGATGAGGTCAAGAAAGAAAAAGTCAAAGGCCAAGTCAAATTAGTCGAAGACGCTGGTGAAGTTTTGGAATTTGATCCAAAAAAGGTAAAGATAGTTGCTACGATGAACTCAGCCGATTCCAAGAATACTCATGCGCAGAAACTATCTGAAGCATTGCTCCGACGTTTTACTTACAAAAGAACAGTTGATGAACTTCCAGATGTCGAGTTTTTGAGTATTGCTTCACAGAAATTTCTCTCAAATGAGACCTTGAAGGATTTGCCTGGAATATCTGATGATGGAGAGCTTATAAAATCATATTCAGAATGTCACAAAGCTTTGCAAGGTTTGAAGAGGAATGCTCGTATAGGAGTAGGCGCTTCACAGGATTTCAAGTTTGAGGATATTGATTACCTGAAAAGAGTTATCAAGAAGGTATCTGTTTTCTGGGAAGACGGTATCTTCACAGATCTCCCTGAAGCCTTCCGTGAAGCGGTCAGGATCATCTATACGGGTATGATCGTGGATCCGACGGAAAAAAAGATGATGGAGGAGCAGATTGCGAAATTGGATTTCAAGCCTGCAGAGGATCCGAATAGGCAGGGCTTGGCGGATAGAAAAGCAAAAAAGAAGGCTGAAGAGGCACGAAAGAAGACGGAAGCGGAGGATAAAGTTAAAAAAGAAGGCGAGGTTGTTGGAAAATCTGAAAGCGAAAAAACTCTAGAAAAAGCTGACGCGGAAATCGTTGGTTTGAAAAAGTTTTTGAGGACAAAGAAAAGGGAAGCTAGCGGAGGAAGTGAATTTGAGACTGTGATATCAGCTGAATACAAAACTAAAGACGAAAAAGGCAAGGAAAAGGTCGAGAATATAGAAATAGATTTTGAGAAAAAATTGGAGTACTCGATGTTGTTTTACAAGGAAAACGGTATAAAGGTACCAGTAAATTTTGCCGAAATCATGATCGATATTTGGGAAAGGAACATGGATGAAATGCAAAAATCTATTGAAAAAGGTGGTTTTGATGAGGCGATCTTAGTCCCTGGTGGTTTGTCTATTTCCGACGTTCATACCAAGATGTCCACTGGATATGCAGAAACATACAAGGGGTCATATTTTACTGATGGCGGGTCGTTTGAAGGGGTTACAGAAAAGACTACTGGACCGAGGATAATTCTCATTCATAAAAATAATGCGCAGAATCTGAGAGATAGACCTGAGCTCAAGAAGACTCTAGGAATGAAGGCGGGGGACTTGATCAAATCAGGAGAAAAATTATCATTGATAGACTATCTGATATTCCAAAAGCAATATTTAGAATCGACAAAAAAGCATCTAGACGAGGATGGTTGGACATGGCTCTCAGGCTCCACAGTCAAAAACCCCGCCGGCGGCGTTCGCGTCGTTCTTGCGAGTTGGCTCGGCGTTGGGCTGTATGTGGACGCCGACGATCCCGGCGATCCGAATCCTCCTTTTGGTTGCCGCCTCTCCCGCTGTTTTGAATGATCAGGTAGCTTGTAAATTTATGGTTTGAAGATGATTTGTGTTAATATTTAGTTATTACCTACCATGAAATCCTCGGAAATCCCATCAGAATCATTTGAAGCGCTATTGCCAGCTAAATCAAAAAAGGCTTCTCTAGAAGTTTCACCGGCAATTGAAGAGGCAACTGAAAAATCACCAGAAGCTAAAGAAGTGGAACTAAAGGAACTTGAGGAAGCCATCAATGAAGCTGAAAGGTGTAGAGATGATCTCAAACAAGCCGTTGAAAAAAGAGACAAAGATGCCGAATCCGTTGCGGTAAAAGATCTCTATGAATCTCTAGTAAAAGCGAGATCTATAAGGAGGAATATAGAGGGTAAAACTACCCCAGGACCAGTATCTGCAGAATTTTCTTACAAAGACGAAAAAGGTAAAGCAAAATCCGAAACAATAGAGATCGACTTTGATAAACAGATAGAGTCATTCAGTGAGTTTTATGGAAAATATAAGATCGATATCACTCCAGATTTTACTGAGAAAATGGCTGATATCTGGGAAAGGAACAGAGAAGAGATAAGCAAAGCTATTGAAGAAAAAGGGTTTGATACTGTGATCTTTATACCAGATGGTCTACCGAATTCATCAGAGATGAACCAGAAGATGTCCGCTGGGTATAATGAAACCTATACAAGCGATAACTTTGAAGCAGGTGGTTCTTTTGATGGCGTAACAGACAAAGAATCCGGTGCACGGATCATTCTCGTCCATAGTGCCGGGCAGATTGAAGCACATCCGGCACTAAAAGAGACTTTGGATAAGAGTGCTGAATATTTTCAAAAAGAAGGCGAAACACTTACCATTACAGATTACTTCATATTACAGAGGAAGATTTTTGATAAAACCGGTAAACATTTAGACGGGGAAAGTACATGGACATGGCTTCCTGGTTCTACAGTAAAAAACCCCGATGGCGGGTCTCGTGTTGTCGACGCGCGCTGGGATCCCGACGATGGCAGGCTCGGTGTGTACGCCGCGGATCCTGGCTATTCGGGTTCCGATCTGGGCTGCCGCCTCTCCCGCTGTTTCAAATAGGGAGTAGCTTGTAACTTGCATCGCAACGCCGAAGCTCTGTAGCGAAGCGAAAGAGTGGAGGCGTGAGAACTTGTTCCTTCTTTTTCTTTTTAATTTGTAGACGGAATTATTTACTACCAAGCTAGATATAGTCGTTGTCAATGTACTATTTTGCCAAATATATTGGTATCATATAATGTAAGTATGAAATTTACTCGAACAAAAAAGGTAATATTTGCGAATAACAAGGGCGGAGTTGGAAAGACTACTCTAGCGTTCAATTGCGCTGTTAAATTTGCTGAAAAAGGATATAAAACGGTTCTGGTTGATCTGGATCCTCAATGCAATCTGAGCCGATTGGCTATGGGGGAGGATTACTATCTAACGCACCTATTTTCAGAAACAGAGAAGACGATAGCTGATGTTCTGAAGGGTGTTGTTGAGGGTGGTTCCGATATTGACCTAAGTGTGAAATTCCTACCGGTCCAAGCTGATAAGAACCTATTCCTATTGAAGGGCGACATAAATTTGTCAGTGTACGAAAGCCTCCTTATCACCGCCTATGGTCAAGCTGCCGCTGGTCAGAAAATTGGTTATTTTAATACTAGTGCAATCGATCGGTTTCTTCGAGAGAAGGGTCTAAATGAACAGGTTGATATATTTGTGATCGACACTTCTCCCAGTTTGGGACTGTTGAATCAAATGATCATACTCGGTTCTGATTATTTCATTGTCCCAGTTATGCCAGACGCTTTCAGTGTGCAAGGGATAGAAAACCTAGGAGTCATCTATGAGAGATGGAAGATGAATTGGAGGAATAGCGCAAAGGCACTCTCTGGGAACACGGAATCAAAGTTCGTGCTTCAGGGCGACCCATTATTTATCGGATACATCGTCAATTCTTATAATGTTTATGGCGAACAGCCTATTGCCGATCACCGTGCTTGGATGGAAAAAATCCCTACTAAAGTCAGGGAATATCTATCAGAGAAGCATTGTCGGAATGGTCTAGTCGAGAGTAGTTGGAAAAGTCCGCTACAGATCGTTCAGGATTATGGGAGGATTCCAGCAAAATGTCAGGAGTTGGGTGTTGCTATATTTAATTTGAACCCTTCCGAGATCGCTGATCATCACCAAGGTACAAAAGAGAATATCGATAAGTCCAAAGAAGAGTTTGAGAGCCTATCTGATAATATTTTGAAGATTTTGGGGAGTTATTAGTCGACATTTTCCCCTAAATTATACTTCCATTCTATACCCAAAAATGCTATAATAGATCCATAAAAGAACTAGATTCTTTTTTCAATTATGTCTCTAGATACAAAGAAAACAAAGGGAAAAAAGGAAGCTCAAGAAGGCAATTACGATGCCTCATCTATCACCGTTCTAGAAGGTCTAGAACCTGTCAGAAAGCGTCCTGGTATGTACATAGGTACTACTGGACCAGATGGACTACACCACCTCATAACGGAGATATTCGACAATTGTCGCGATGAAGCGATGGGTGGTTTTGCTAATGATATAGAGATAGCACTTCTACCTGGTGACCGTGTACGTATCGTTGACAATGGTCGTGGTATTCCAGTCGATATACACAAACAAACCAAGGTCTCAGCACTAGAGACTATCATGACAGTATTGCATGCTGGTGGAAAGTTCGGAGGTGAAACTACTGGCTATACAGTATCAGGAGGTTTACATGGAGTAGGTGCTTCAGTTGTTAATGCTTTGTCTATATATATGAAAGTTGTAGTCCATAAGGACGGAGGTATATACACACAGGAATATTCCAAAGGCAAGAGGAAGGCTGCTGTAAAAAAGATCGGTTCATCGAAGCAACATGGTACGATAGTTACTTTTGAGCCAGATGTAGAAATTTTCAAGGAGGGTATAAAATTTGAATGGAATCGCATAGTTCAGCATATGCGTCAACAAGCATACCTTGTAAAAGGTTTACGTATCAGTGTTATAGACGCTAGTCAACAAATTGCTGGCTTTGGTTCGGATGAGGAATTGTTCTATTTACGTGAGAGTGGAGTAGAAGCTCCATCATATACATTTTTCTTTGAAGGCGGACTTGTTTCTTTGATCAAGTTTACAAATCAATCATTGAAACCTTCTCATAAGAATATTTTCTATATTGAAAAGAAAGTTGAAGGTGTTGAGTCTGTGGAAGTCGCTCTGCAATATGCAGATGATGTTTCTTCTAGAATGATGCCATTTGCTAACAATATTTATACTGGTGAAGGAGGTACACATGTTACTGGTTTCAAAACTGCTTTGACAAGAACATTGAATACGTATGCAAAGAATAATAATCTTTCAAAAAATGGCGAAGATACATTCACGGGCGACGATGCTTTGGAAGGTTTGACCGCTGTTATATCTGTAAAATTACGTGAGATCCAATTTGAAGGACAAACAA
Organism: uncultured bacterium; assembly: GCA_903864905.1. Classification (GTDB taxonomy): domain Bacteria; phylum Patescibacteriota; class Minisyncoccia; order Phycocordibacterales; family PALSA-1337; genus C7867-002. Next base: position 8,632 of record CAIPHR010000034.1, on the reverse strand, counting down.
AGGCAAAACTCGGTAGTATGGAAGCACAAGGAGCTGTTGCAGGTGTTTTCGGAGATGCATTCACAGCATTTTTGGAAGAAAATCCAGATGATGCGAGGTCTATTATCAATAAGGTTATTCTAGCGATGAAGGCTAGGAAGGCAGCGAAGGCAGCCAAAGATAGTGTACTCAGAAAGGGTGCTCTTGAAGGCATGACGTTGCCTGGAAAATTGGCTGACTGCCAGTCAGATAGTCCATCAGAGTCTGAATTATTCATCGTAGAGGGAGATTCTGCTGGTGGTACTGCGAAGCAGGGTAGAGATCGTCGTACCCAGGCAATACTACCTTTGAGGGGAAAGATATTGAATATAGAGCGAGCTAGACTCGATCGCATGCTTGGATCTGAGCAGATCAAAAATCTCGTTTTGGCATTTGGCACAGCGATCGGTGATACATTCGATATTTCTAGGCTGCGTTATCACAAGATCATACTTGCTACAGATGCCGACGTTGATGGTGCGCACATCCGTACTCTTATTTTGACACTTCTTTATAGATATTTCAGACCTTTGGTAGATGGAGGATTTGTCTATATTGCTCAGCCACCTTTGTATAAGGTAAAACGTGGCAAAGAGATCATGTATTTCTATGATGATGCTGCCAAGGACAAAGCTCTCGGTAAGGATTTTGATGCGAACGAATTCGCAGAGATCGGGGACGGGGATATGGAAGATGCTGCTGCATTGGAAAATGATAAGGAGAGATTATTGGGAGCTGCTGGAGTCGAAGGTGGAGAATTGTCCACGTCCGCTCGCCGAAATGAAGGACAGAATGATTTAGTGCAGACAAAAGGGCGCGAGAAAATTTCTATCCAACGTTATAAGGGTCTTGGTGAGATGAATTCTGATGAACTATGGGATACAACTATGGATCCAATGAAGCGTATTTTGAAGCAGGTCAATATAGAAGATACACTCGAGGCTGATAAGGTTTTTGACATGCTGATGGGAGATGATGTACCAGCTAGAAAGTCATTCATACAGTCCAATGCAAAAGCTGCAAATTTGGATATTTAGTTAAGAAACTCATGCATTGTTGCTCCTCGGGGTCACGTCGCCGCTTGCTAGCGGCGCGTTCCTTCTCCCTCGGTCCAGAGACACGATTCTGCTGAATCGCCTTCGCTCAGTCCGAAAGACCCCTCGTAACAACAAATCATGGGTTTCTTCTTCGTATTGATTAAACTGTTTTTACCTTGAGTTTAGACTGTTTCTTCTTATCTAATTTTGGAAGTTTCAGTATCAATAGGCCGTGTTTTTCTACAGCTTCAGAGTCTTCAACATCTATTTCTTCGGGAAGGGAAATAGATCTAGAAAATGAACCCCAATATAATTCACGAGCAAAATAATCATCGTCACGAGCAGTCTTCTCTTCTTCTCTCTTACCACGTATCGTCACCATATCTCTTGTTATAGAAATATCTAGATCTTCAGGTCGCACTCCAGCTATCATTGATTTGATAATTATCATTTCAGGAGTCTGGTATACGTCTACAGTTAGTTCACCTTCTTCTTCGGTTTCTTTTTCCATCCAATTGGCAATATAACTTCCACCGTTTGAACCAGAGCCAGCTTTCTTTGCAGGCTTTGACTCTGTTTCTTCGTCCATGCGGACGGTACCAGTTAATCTTTCAAAAAATGATTTTTTTTCTTTTGCCATATGTAGTATTAATTTTAGTTACGAAATTACTTGTATATTTTAATTGATTTTTATCATAATGGGAAGTGGAAAACTATGCTTGTAATGCCAAACTATGCTCTATGACGTTTTACTGCTTTTACTTCCTCAAATAACATGATCAATATGACTACAGCTAGCCATATCCAAGCAAATATCTTCAATACGTCATTGTTCTCTACATTAACAATTGAAATATTGAATGCCGAGTGTATCGCTATTGCGCTTAATAGGCCCAATGATATCACTACGAATTTGGTCATTGCATTCTTATAGAAAGACAATCCTATAGCAAAACCCACACTTGCGGAGCTAACTATATGAACCAGAGTTGCTCCAATGAAACGCATATTGCCAGTAATGATACTCTGGGCTATTTCACCCATTTTGACAGGTTCCAATAAGAATAGAGTATTCTCAAACGCAGCGAATCCTAGTGCTACTACAATACAGTAGATCATAGGTTTCAATGGTTTGTCATTGTACTTGGACGTTAAAACTATAATGAATAAAGCGAGAAATTTTGCGATCTCTTCCGTTGCCGCCCAAAGTGTATATTTGATATTCTTATCTAAAACATGTTCAGCTATGAATTCTTCTATTATAATCGCGAAAAGAACAGCTACGATACCACCAATGAATGAAATAGTAAGTAGCCACCTCGGTTCATCATGTTTGCTGTCTTCACGTAGCCAAAACCATAACCATATAAGAGAAGGGAGAACTCCAGCTATCAATGAGTAAAAAACAGAACTATAGATCATCACTATATTATATGCTAGCTGCACTCAAATATCTCTATTGACAATAAGCTAGCTATTTGGTATAGTGTGAAAAGACTTCCTCTGTATTAGCGGCTAATCTAGAAATAAGGCCTATCGTTGGCCATCTGCTGATATCGTGGAGAAGTTCAACAAAATCCAATAAAATGAGAAATATACGTTGTTCAGTCGTGGCCGTGCTTTGCATGGCAGTCAGTCTGTTAGTAACAAGTGCTGTGAATTCAGCACCTCAAACAGGTGGTGGTGATGATACCGGTGTGGTTGTCAGTGAGAAACCAAATGTCAGTAAGCCTTGGGTTTCGCTGAAGTCGTACTCTGAATGCCCAGTTCTTATTTACACCCGGGCTATTCTGGGGCCGAGTAGTACTAGTGCTCAGTACCAGAGCTGGTCAAGGACCACACTGAGTAATATCTACAACCTTGGAAGATTACCAGGTAATCTTCCTGGGGAGCTTGGTCACAAGTTATTGCCCCAGTATCTGTCACAGTCAGGTGATGTGACAAACTGGACGGTCTGGATGACAGTCCAGATAATAACAAAAGATCCAAGTTTCAAATTCACGGCTAGCCAGATCAAAGCGATCTGGAAATCTAGTGATGCGGCGAATTCATTGGGTAAGACGAACAGCTTCGAAAACCCAAAGTACATCTACTCCCCATATGGGAGCTACGGCATCAATTGGAATGCTGCCGGCCCGAGAAATGGAGATGAAGTTGACACTTCCAGTTACTGGAATAGTAAGCCAGTAAACGAGCTCATATTCTTGGGCTCAATGGGGAAGTATTATCTAACCGACTCGGCTGGCGTGAGCAATTACGTCAGTCAGTTTCCTGATTTTCAGGACAGTTGCACTTGGCAACTGGTCGGAACTGAGTCGAGCGTTCTTGGTTATGCGAGCAAGACGCTCCATTACCGGGAATTGCCCATAAGTTGGAATATCTCGATCAGTAAGGCTGATCCTGGTATCCAGCTGGGCATCAGCTCCAGCACAACAGACACATGGGTTCTGTTGCAGACAGAGAACATTGGTTCTCCGAACTGGAACCCGGTAGCGACGGTGAATGCTGGCGATATCATATATCGCCCGGCAAACATCAAAAGTGGTTTCTGGAAGTTAATCCTCCAGTAAAAAATTCTACACAAGCGCACCCAAAACCGATAATAAGGTAAAAGGGTGCGCTTTTTTGTATATATATTAATTATGTCTTATTTTGGTACTATTTTCGTATAAGGGTAACCACTCACACTCCTTTTCATTTCCGATATGAGGCTACTCAATATATGCAATAATCAGAATACCACATCTCACTAGCCGATTGGAGGAAGTGAAAAGGAGTGTGAGTGGTTACGTTACGGGGTATTGACATTTAGCGATAGTAATAGTAAGATGTTACTCGATGTCCAAATATGGCATTTATTAGAAATTATAAATAATATGAATAACAATAAAATGAATAAAGCAAAGATTATGTTGATTTCATTGGCTATATTGGCAATGATCTCAGTTTTTAGCTATGTAAGTGCAGAAGTTGCAATGCCGCCAACTAGTGATGGTATAGATGCAGCAGTAGTGATAGATCCAGCTGTAGAATCTCCAATAACTGGTAATATTGAACCAGCCGGTCTACAGAATCCAGCTCCACTAGCACCTGTAACAGGTGATAGTGGAACAGGTGGTGTACAGAGCCCAGGTTTAACACCTCCAACAGCTAGCAATGGTGGAAATGGAGTAGTAGAGAATCCAACACCAGTAGCACCTGTAACGGGCGGTACAGATAACAGTGGAGCAGTAGTTTCAGGTGGATCAATTGTGACCCCTGTAACACCTTCAGGTGGTGGTTCATCTTCTTCTAGTGGTAGCTCGATATATAGGATCGTTGGTGCAAATACAGCAACAACATCATGCCCACTTATCACCACGTATATGAAGTTTGGTGGAGTTAATAATGTTTCTGAAGTTACGAAGTTGCAGTCATTCCTAAAGAATTCTCAAGGTATCAATGTACCAGTCAATGGTATATTCGATCTTCAGACTGAGAATGCTGTAAAAGCATTTCAGAACAAATATCTTTCTGATATTATGGGCCCATGGAGTTCAAATAAAGCAACAGGTGTTGTCTATATAACTACAAAGAGTAAGATCAATCAATTGGCATGTAATAAGCCTCTTGTTATGAGTGCTAGTGATCTCTCTGTCATAGAGGCTTATAAGTCAAGAAATAACTCGGATCAATCAAGTTCTGGATCAGCAATAGGGACACCAGTTATTGAGAAAATAGGAGTTTCAGGACCAAATATTCCTACATCGATCGGCCTAAATACAGATGGTTCACAAACAGCATCAGTTGTGAATGCTCCTGTATTGAATAGAGTCTGGAATTTCATCGTTGGTTTATTCAAATAATAATTTTGAATAGATAATTATCAAACAAAAAGGCGCATACACTGCGCTTTTTTGTTTGCAATAAAGTCTTTGATAAATTAGCTCTACTATTTTCTATTACATCCCAAGCTTTTTTGTTCCATCAGCTTTGAGTGTATATTTATCTGTATATGATTTTGTATTCATTGCACCAGCCAATGCTATCATGAGGGCATTGTCACCGGAAATATGATGTGTGGGTAAATATATAGGTATATCATATTCATCCGCTACCTTCTTGAAACTTTCACGAAGCATCTTATTTGCGCTAACACCGCCACCTATAACTATGGTTCTCGCTCCTATATCGTCTATAGCGCTTCTAAGCTTGTATACTAGGGTTTCTGTAACAGCTAGCTCAAATTCGTGTGCTAGACCCCTTTTGAATTCATCTGTCAGTGTTCCATCTGTTTGTGCAGCTCCTCTAGTTGCGTATAATACAGCCGTTTTTAATCCAGAAAAAGAAAAATCTAGATTGCCACTTTTCATCATTGGCCTTGGTAATTTTACTGGAGATGGAGTCATCATTTCCTGTGCTTTCTCTGAAAGTATAGATATATGCGGCCCACCAGGGTATGGTAGTCCTAAGAGTCTAGCAACTTTATCAAATGCTTCACCAACAGCATCATCTAGTGTCTGACCGAGGATGGTGTAGTGGAGTGAACTCATTTCAGTAATATTCGATTTGAAATCTGCGACCTTTTGGGGGGAGAGGTTCCTCCTGATTCCCCTTGCGGGTTTGAGGGAGGAAGCTACTCCCCCCAAAAGGGCTGCAGTTATACTATCAATCCTAACCAACTCCGTATGCCCACCACTAATTAGAAGTGCTAGAGCAGGGAAGTTGATCGGTTTCAATCTCTGCCAAGTACCAGTCGGTTTGTCTGACTCTAGTAATGAGCCGATAATGTGACCTTCCATGTGGTTAACTGGTATTATAGGAATATTCCAAAGCGCAGCGAGTACTCTTGCAAAAATGATACCTACCCAGAGTGTTGGTTCTAATCCTGGTCCTTCTGTGACTGCTATACGATCTATTGGTGGGATGTTGTAGAGGAAATTGACGTCAGAAAATGATAGCCATAAATCAGGATTCTGTATCTGCATATCATTCTTGAATTGATCCAAAATCTCAATAAATTTTGTACTTTCTAGGTGTTTTGGTCCAGCTACATTGAATTGATCCAGAACAGGTCCTGAATTGATCAAGAGTTTATGAAGTAATGGCACTAGATTCTTTCCATGTTCTCTCTTTGCAAGGTTCGGGTATACACCGCCATAAGCACTATGAAGTTCTGCTTGAGAATGTACTAGTGAGTCTATGACCCTACACTCTATCTCGCCACGTTCGTCTCTCGTCTCTATAAGAGATAGTGCTGTTTCATCACAGGATGTTTCGATGCCTAGTGTTATCATTGTGCGCGATACAGGATTCGAACCTGTGACCCTCCCCACGTCAAGGGGATGCTCTACCAACTGAGCTAACCGCGCATATTTTCAATCATTGTTTCGTTACCTCTCATCTAACCTGTATGTATATCTACCAAGACAGCTAACCGCGCATATTTTCAATCATTGTTTCGTTACCTCTCATCTAACCTGTATGTATATCTACCAAGACAGCTAACCCCGCATATTTTCAATCATTGTTTCGTTACCTCTCATCTAACCTGTATGTATATCTACTTTAATATAACGAAAAAATGACAAAAATACAATAGATTGTATTTGCTGGCTATTATTCCAAAACTACTCCATATATTTTATCTAGACGTGTATTATATGCACCAACACTGTCAATACTAGGCCCATCAGGACCGTATACAAGTTTGAGAGAGATGATCTCACCCTTGGTCACATCAGTAGAAAAATACTGATCAAATAGCAAATTACCTATAGAATAATATACTGGCACACCAGCGATCACTTCATTATTCATGATTACATGTGGATGTGAACCAATGATAGCTTTTGCTCCAGCACCTATCATCTCTTTTGCTTGATCTCCCATTGCTTCTGTTGATGTAGTTGCGTATTCATTACCCCAGTGAGGCATAACTATGACGAAATTACCTTCAGATGAAAGTCGCTTTATATCATATAAAATCCTAGTTATGCCAGGCTGAAATGCGTGGTATCCAATAAAAGCAATACTCATTCCATTCTTCTGTATGATCAGTTCTGTTGACGAAGCATTCCATGGACTACCAAACCACTCTAGGTTCGACTGTTTTAACCATTGTTTGGTTTCGACCACACCTTTTTCTCCAAAATTATCCCCATGATTGTTTGCCAAACTTACTGCAGTTATACCTGCTTTTGATAATGCTTTCGTACTGCCTGGTGCGAATGTAAAAGACATATCCTTTGTAAGGACACCATTTGCGAGTAGTGTCTTGGAAGGGTAGGAAGTGATCGGGCCTTCTAGATTGACTACGGATATATCTGCAGATTTGAAAAGTGGTGCGACAGACGATAGTAGTGAGTCATAACCTTTCTCTTGACCTAGTAACCGAATTTTCCGATCTAGCATAACGTCGCCACCTATAAGAATAGTAGTAGAAGGTGACGGGATCGTAGGCTTAGAAACAGACTGGTGAATAGAATTGCTAGTTTCAGATATTATATCCTTAAAGCTAGCTATTGAATCAATAACAGTGGCATTATTATTTAATATATTTTGATCGGCATTGCTATTGGTCCAATTAAATTTTAAATTCAAGCCATATGATGCAAGCCAAAGTGACCCAAAGCTCAATACAAAAATTGCTACAACATAAAATATAGGTGTTCGTTTTTCACGATCAAGATCGTACATAAGACTATTATAGCAAAATATCAAATATTAAGTATGTCAAAAACATAACAGGGGATTCATGCAATATTATATAAAGTATTTTTAAGAAATTATTGAATAATATAGGAAAAACACCCCTTTCGGAGTGTCTTTCCTAGTAAAGCCTTATTTATACGCGAGTTACATTCTTTGCACTTGGGCCTTTCTGGCCGTCTACTACTTCGAAGTTCACTGTATCGCCCTCTTTGAGGTCGTTGAATGATACTCCTGATAGGTCATTTGAATGAAAAAAGAGGTCCTTTGTCTCGCCTTCGCGAGCAATGAAACCGAATCCTTTTGGCATCAATGTCTTGATTGTTCCTGTCATTTGATTGTTTTAAATTGATCTAATATTAAAGAAATTCGACTAGTTCCTTGTGAATCTATGATAGCACATAAAGCTAAAATACACAAATTTATGATGATATTGGGCTCTTTTGTCTTTTTTGGCTATTTTCTACGCATGCTGGAGTTCTGATTCTAGCTTGCGGATTCTAGGAGTATGGTCCTTAAACACAGTCCTATTGAGACTGACTATTTGATCATTAAGAATGTAGAAATCATCCCTTAATAACATATCACTTTTGATTCCTTTTATATCAGTTCTTATCTCAGTAATATCACTTCTCATTTCAGTGATATCAGTTCTTATCTCAGTAATATCACTTCTCATTTCAGTAATATCATTTCTTATCTCCATGATATCACCTCGTATTTCTTTTATATCATTTCTTACGGCTTTGAAATCATTAGATACTTCAAGTTTGAATGTTTGCAACTCCTCATGCTGCTCATCAAAGCCTTTAGCAACCTCTATTTTGAATGCTTGCAACTCCTCATGCTGCTCATCAAAGCCTTTAGCAACCTCTATTTTGAATGCT
>CAIPHR010000033.1 GCA_903864905.1 uncultured bacterium | reverse complement strand
GCATTGTTTTATACAAAAAATCCCCTATTAAAATTGAAACGAGGTGACGAAGTCATTGTCCCTGCCGTGTCTTGGAGTACAACTTACTATCCCTTATATCAGTATGGGTTGAGGATCAAGTTTGTGGATATCGATCTGAATACCTTGAATTACGATCTCGACCAGCTCGAGCAGGCAGTGACAGATAAAACGCGTGCGATCATGGCGGTGAATCTGCTGGGCAATCCGAATGATTTCGGGCGCATTCAACAAATCATCGGCGAGCGTAACATCGTTTTGATGGAAGACAACTGTGAGTCTATGGGTGCCCAATATCAGGGCAAGCATGCGGGTACATTTGGCGTAATGGGCGGCTACAGCACCTTCTTTAGTCATCATATTTCCACCATGGAAGGCGGAATGATCGTCACGGATGACGAAGAGCTTTATCAGATTCTGTTGTCGCTGCGCGCGCACGGTTGGACGCGCAATTTGCCTAAAAATAATCTGGTTTGCAGCGAGAAAAGCGATGATCCTTTCGAAGAGTCTTTCCGCTTCGTGTTGCCGGGTTATAACGTTCGCCCGCTGGATATGGAAGGTGCGTTGGGAATCGAGCAGGTAAAACGCTTACCGATGCTGATTGAAGAGCGTCGCAAGAACGGGAAATTGCTGCAAGCCGCGCTGGCTAATCACCCTGACCTGATTATTCAACAGGAAATTGGTGAAAGCAGTTGGTTCGGTTTCAGTCTGGTGATTCGTCCCGGGAGCCAACTTACGCGCAAAGCGCTGGTAGTGAAGCTGAATGAGCTAGGCTTCGAGTGTCGTCCTATTGTAGCTGGCAATTTTGCCAAGAACGAAGTGGTAAAGTACTTCGATTCGGAAGTGCATGGTGTTTTGAAAAATGCCGAACACATCGATCAGAATGGATTGTTTGTGGGAAATCACCACTATTCGATCCCAGAAGCGTTTGTCGCATTAAGTATGTTATGAGTTTTATAGTGCTGCCTTTTATCACCACTGTGATGCCGTGCTATAACGGCGAACGGTATTTGAAAAAAGCACTCGACGCTTTTTTTTCACAAGATTATCCAAATAAAAAATTAGTGATCATTGATGGGAAAAGCACTGATCATTCGCATGAAATTATTTCAAGCTTTGTTGAGCGCGGTTATCCATTGGTTTGGGATAAAACTCCAGATAAAGGTATTTCAAGTGCAATTAATATTGGGTTAGCTCACCTAAATGAGGGCGATATTTTTGGCTATTTGGGGGCGGATGACATCCTGATGCCAAATGTTTTAAGTGAAGTTGCTAATTTGTTTCGCGTTGCAAACGGCATAGATGGCTTGTATTTTGATTCTTACAGCTATCTTGGTGAATGCGGAAAACTAACGTATCGAAAATGCCCTACCGATGATTTCTCTTTAGCTAATTTACTAAAAATTGGTACCATTGTCGGTTTGCAAAATATTTACATTAAGGGCGAACTTGTAATAGCCAATAAATTCGAAGAAACTAATAAATACTCGATGGACTATGACTTATATCTCAGATTATATAAAAATAGAAAGTTGAATTTTACCTATGTTCCCTTTCCATCAACTATCAATGTAATGCATGGTAACTTTTCTACAAAATTTGAATTTGAAGGTATAGTCGAGGCTATTCACGCAGCTAGGAGGCAAGTTGGTTATACTCCTCGTTTATTATATCGGCTAGTAAGATTACGGCTATCTAAAATTAAATCTATGCTATTGACTAAATGAAAATTGCTAATCTAGTGATGTCCGGTATGAGTCGAGATGAGATTTTTAATCTTGAGAGTAAATTCAATCGGGATAATGGATTCTTGGCGTGGGACTTATTAAGACGTGCCTTGTTAAAGCAACAAATTGAAATACACACAGTTGATATAAACCTCAATAAACATGTTGATTGTGAAATTCACTTGGATGTATGGCAATCAGTAACGAAAAATGTTAAAGGTTACTTACTTATGCTGGAAACAGCGCAAATTCGACCAGAAAATAGTGTGCAAATTAGCCTAGATGGTTATCGAAAAATATTTACCTGGAACGATGAGCTAGTCGATGGGGATCGCTTTATTAAAATTAATTTCCCTAACCCGATTCACATTCATCCTGTTGATGGTTTTGTAAGTCGCGCCTGTTTTTGCACTCTGATAGCGGGTAACAAAGCGCTGTCAGTGAGCGATGAGCGGAATCTTTACCCGGAAAGGGTCAAGGCAATCAGGTGGTTTGAAGAACAAGCTGCTCAAGATTTTGATTTGTATGGCATCGGTTGGGATATGCCTGAAGCGCGCGGCGGCATGCTTGGGAAACTGCAATCGCGATTCTGGAAGGTTGTAGGACGATTCGTAAAGCTGCTGCCATTTCCAAGTTATCGCGGTAAGGTCGCAAATAAGAGTGATGTATTAAGCCGTGCCCGCTTCGCGATTTGCTATGAAAATGTGCGCGATTTACCGGGATACATTACTGAAAAAATATTCGACTGCTTCTTTTCAGGATGCGTGCCGGTGTATTGGGGGGCGAGCAACGTCACTGATCATATTCCTGCCGATTGCTTTATAGATCGTCGTAAATTTAGCGATACCGCAGAAGTTTATGCTTTTCTAAAAACAATTACTGAACAAGAATTTTGCGGTTATCAGCAGCGTATCGCTACATTTTTGCAAAGTGATGCTGCATATCCGTTTAGCTCAGAATACTTTGCGGAGACTATCGTTAAGACGATAGTGCACGATCTTGGCGCTTAAACGGGATCTGTTGCTGGTTGGCGGAGGGCGTTTGGCCACAGCCCTGCTGTCACTGATCACGATTCGTGCGGTCACTACATTTTTAACACCCGCGCAATATGGTGTGCTTGCCTTGCTTCTTGCGGTACAGATGTTTTGTGGTTTGTTTCTCGTCAATCCGATCGGGCAGCACATCAACCTGCATACTCACGCGTGGTGGGACGAAGGGTCGCTGATGGCGAGATTGAAACAGTATCGGCTATATGTATTCGCGGTTTCATTAGTTGGTGGGGCGGTGGTGTTTTGTATGGTTAAGCAGCAGACCAATGAACAGCTGCTGTGGACTTCGGTGGCAATGTTCGTTGCGGTGGTTGCCGGGACATGGAATGCGACTTTGATACCGATGTTGAACATGCTCGGTTTTCGTGCGGCCTCAGTACTCTGGTCTATTATCACGGTAACAACCGGATTGGTATGCGCTATATCTTTCGTTATGTGGTGGCCATACGCTACCGCTTGGTTTGCAGGACAGGCTGTCGGTATGGGAATCGGCGCGTTGGGGGCAAAGTATGTCTTGCGGCAACATGCGCAACGTATAAATGCTGCTGAAGATAGTGTGTCTTTGATCGATAGACGCACCGTTCTGAGTTATTGCCTGCCACTTGCGTTTGCGACCGGACTGATGTGGTTGCAACTAAGCGGCTATCGATTTTTGATTGAAGGCTACTGGGGGTTGGCACAACTCGGTTTTATGGCGGTAGGCTTGCAACTGGCCGGGCAAATTTCGGCGCTTGCCGAATCACTGGCAATGCAATTTCTCTACCCGTTGTTCTACCGACGTGTGAGTGCGCATGAAGAACATGATGAGGTCGTATCGGCATTCTCGGATCTGTTGAATACGTTAGTGCCAGTCTATTTTGTGTTGACCGGGCTGATAGTATTGATTGCTCCGTATTTGCTTAAACTGCTGGTCGCCGCGCAATTCCAGAACGCGATTGCCTTTGTCATGCTGGGGGCAGGTATCGAGTTATGCCGGGTGTTGGGTAACTTGTTGAGCAATGCCGCTCATGTTCGGCGAAAAACGAAGTCGCTGGCTTTGCCGTATGCGGCGGGGGCTGTGACCTCGCTGATTCTGATTTTTATCGCGGGAGTATGGCAGCGGGAAATGATTTGGGTCGGCGCAGCACTAATATCGGGCGCAGTGGCGATGTTGCTGGTCATGCTGATCAGCATGTATCGGCAAGTGAAATTTCGACTTGATGTAGTACGATGCTTTATTGGCGGCGCGATAATGTTGGCGATGATGCTGCTCGTTGCTTGGATGCCTGTTGCGGATGGGTGGCAGGTTGCCATTGGATATTCGCTCGGGGCAGCAACTTTTGCTGCTGTTACAGTAGCTGCTTTGTTGTTGAAAAACCCTGCAACGCATCGCTTGCTTAACGTGCAATTGCGGAAGAATTGAAAATGGTAATCACAAATCTTATTGGCGGACTTGGAAACCAGATGTTTCAGTATGCCGCAGGGCGAGCCCTGTCGCTGGAATGCGGTGTGCCGTTGCGTCTGGATGTCTCAGGATTTGCTGCTTACGATTTGCATCAAGGTTTTGAGTTGGGCAGGATTTTTGAGGGCGTATTTGAAATTGCTGATGAGTCCGATGAGCGCAGCATCTTGGGTTGGCAATATTTTCCCTTGATCCGGAGAATCGTATCTCGTCCGAATATGTCGGCCCTCCGTTGTAAAGGTTTTGTTCTTGAACCTCATTTTTACTATTGGCTAGGCATTAAGGAGGCGTCAGGAAATTGTTATCTTAAAGGTTATTGGCAGAGTGAAAAGTATTTCTTGAAAGTTGCCAAACAGATTCGTGAAGATTTTTCATTTCGGCCTCTGCTGGAAAATCAGAATGCTGATATAGCCAAACAAATCACACAGACGAATGCGGTGAGTCTACATGTGCGGCGAGGCGATTACATTAATATTTCAAAGAACGTGGCGGTGTATGAGACTTGCTCTTTGGATTACTATCGTTCTGCAATTCAGTATGTGGCAGATCGAATGGAAAATCCAAAGTTCTTCATTTTTTCAGATGATATTGACTGGGTAAAAGATAACCTGAAAACCGATTATCCTAGCATATATGTAGATCACAACCACGGTTCTGAGAGTTATAACGATATGCATTTGATGAGTATGTGCCGTCATCACATTATTGCGAACAGTTCGTTCAGTTGGTGGGGGGCGTGGCTGAATCCAAATCCTGATAAAATCGTCATTGCGCCGAAGCGTTGGTTTGTTAATGAAACCAATACACAAGATTTGATTCCTCTGAATTGGGTGAGGCTGTGAAATCCAAGTCAAATAACACCCTGGTAATTGGTGGGGCGGGCTATATTGGCGCGCACCTAGTATCACAATTGATCGCAACTGGGAGGAGGGTGACGGTGTTGGGCAGGAGTACTAACCCACGATATGATTTGCCGACTGGTGTCACGTACGTGGAGGGCGATTTTTCGCAGCATGAATTGCTCTGCCGTCTACTAGAAACTCATCAGGAGGTTATCCACCTAGCTTACGCAACGGTGCCCAACACCTCCTTTGCAAATCCATTGGCGGATTTGCTGCAAAATTTACCGCCAACGGTAGCGTTGTTTTCCGAAGCCGCAATTAGAAGCGTGAAACTGGTATTGGTATCCTCGGGTGGCACAGTTTATGGCGAGGCTGTCAAGTTGCCCATATGTGAATCTCATCCGACTAAACCCATTTCGCCTTATGGGGTCACTAAGCTTACATTGGAAAATTACGCCTATTTGTATGCGACGACACATGGATTGAAATATGTATGCGTTCGGCCGGCTAATGCATATGGCGCAGGTCAACGACCGTTTGTAGGCCAGGGATTTATTGCCACCGCAATGGCATCGGCGATGAAAGGGGTGCCAATAAAAATTTTCGGGCAACACGGAACCGTCCGTGATTACCTTTACGTAAGCGATCTTGCGGCGGGAATTTTAAGCGCGTTGGAGAATGGGCATCTGTCTGAGACATACAACTTGGGATCGGGTGTCGGGCTTAGCAATTTGAATGTAATCGAGGCATGCAAGCCAATAATGCGAGGTATTGGCTGTGAGATTCAGGTAGAAAACTTGCCAAAAAGAGCGTTTGATGTAATGACTAACGTGCTGGACTCTACAAAGTTGCAAAAGCATACGGGCTGGAAATCAAAAGTCGGTTTTGAGGAAGGGCTGACTCGTACCTGCGAGTGGTTAATGAATACACAAAAATGAAGATAATTATGTCTGAGGAAAATTTGAGTGAAAAATCTCCAGTTATTTCTGTTGCACTGCCCGTTTATAACGGCGAACGATATTTAGCTGAGGCTATCGATTCAATTTTAGCGCAAACTTTTACCAATTTTGAGTTGATTATCATCGACGATGGTTCCACCGATGCATCCCTTGATATCTTGAGTGTTTACGAAAAACGCGATCCGCGCATTCGTTTAATATCTCGTGAGAATAGAAATCTAGTCGCTACCTTAAATGAGATAATTGGTTTGGCTCGTGGAACCTGGATCGCGCGTATGGATCAGGATGATATAGCCTTGCCTCAGAGATTTGAACGGCAATTAGATTTGCTCAATCAAACGGGCGCGGATATTTGTGGTAGTTGGGTAAAATTTTTCGGCACGAGAGACAAGCGAGTTTATAAATATCCGCTAAGCGATGATGCTATCAAAATGGCAATGCTGTTTGCCTGCCCATTTGCTCATCCAACTGTGATGATGAGAGCTGGTTTAGTAAAAAATAATTGTTATGACAAGGATTGGGAAAGTTGTGAAGATTACGACTTATGGGAGAGAATGTCGCGAGCAGGATTAAAATTTACTAATGTGCAAGAAGTTTTGCTGTTATATCGTAAGCATCATGATCAAATTTCGACTAAATCATCAAATAAGCAAAAAGAATTAACTGCATTAGTACGGAAAAGGTACTGGGAATATATATCAGATTTTATGAAATTTGATGTGCAAAATTTTGAAGATATATTGAACATTAGTTTTGAGTCAAAGAAACTAAATATGGATAATGTAGATTCAATTTTAGTAGCTTTGTTACAAGGTTCCCGTGGTGAGGCTAGAAATGCTATAGCAATATATATTCCGCGCATATATTTTCAAGCGGCGAATGGTTGCCCTGACATTGTTAATAGATGGGCGAGAATTTGTAAATTTTTCGATTGCAATAATGCATTAAAAATTTCAATCTACCTAATAATAATTAGAACTTTTCATATAAATTATGAAGGTGTTTTTTTTAAAAAAATAACTAAGATTCATAATGCGTTGATAGGAAATTATTAGCTGTAATATTTTTAATTGAATACCGATTTTTTATTCACAGTTAATATAATAATTGTTATTTCTCGCATAATTTTAACTATCTATGTTTAAGGTTTAAAAGCTATTTTGATTTCTATCTGCATAATATTGGGAGTGTTATTTTTAATTTTAGCCATTTTAAATCTAAGATTGGCTTTTTATTTATATCTATTCTCTATTCCATTTTTCCCCGCATATGTCGCGATTCCTATATCGTTTGAAGGGGCAGGGATTTCGTTGCATAAAATATTAACATATGACTTGCTGGTTGCAATTTTTTTGTCGGTCTCAATTAATAAGCATATATGGGATAATAGCTTTAGGTTGCTTTTTAAGAAGCAAGTGTTTGTTTTTTCATTGTGTGCACTATTAATTGCAAAGAGTTTGTCGATATTGTTATCGAATAACATTGTAGGATTACTCTATATTATCGATGAACTAATTGAGGCGTTAGTTATTTTGATATTGGTAATTAGGTATATTGATAGCATGCGGTCACTGGCTACGCTTTTTCACTATCTGGTTATTTCATTACTAATTTGTGAAATTATTGCGATTTTTGAGCAATATCTTGGTGCTCCACTATTGAGTGGAATTGTTACAGTCGAAGTTAGTTCTGTCGGTTTGGATGTGTTGGAAGGGCTATCTAGAAATGATAAATACAGAACAATGGCTTTGTTTTCTGATCCCATTTCTTTTGCGGAGTTCCTGACCTATGGAACTATGTTTTTAATGGGTTCATATTTGCTGAATAAAACATCAAAATTGAGAAAGATATATGTTATTTTAAGTTCGATTCTTTTTATCCCTGTCTTACTTTCTACTGATGTTAGAAGTTCACTTATAAATACTCTACTTGCATCATTAGTAACATTTTACCTATTTAAAGTAAGAGAACATAATAATTTGTTTTCAAAGTTTCTTGAGATTTATGCAAAATATATTTTGATAGCAGCCTTTTGTGGGGTTTTATACGTTTTGGTTTCAAACAGTCAAAATGTTGAATCAATTCTTTCTGCAAGAACCAATTCAAGCGAGGATGAAGTAGGAAGTATAATTTTGAGATTAAATCAATATTTAATACTTTTTGATACCCCTCAGGGAGTCGGAATTCTAGGATATGGTAATAAATTCACTGAGATAATGGCCGCAACGGATAGTTATTATATTCGAATTTTTATTGAGGCTGGATATATTGGATTATTTTCTTTGATTGTTTTATTGCGTAATATTGCTACTAATTCAATGCTGAACAGGAATCGCGAATTTCTGGGTAATAATGAGCAGCTTATTTTTAAATTCTGTATGTTTAATTTGGTTTTACTATTTATTTTAAATAAATTTACGGTTTCTTCAAATTTTAATAACTTGTACATATTTCTGTTTTATGCGGTTTCGGCCATTGTTATCCCTTCAATTTTAATTAAAAATGAAATCAAATAATAAAATTATTTTTATAGTAGGAAATAGTCGCAGTGGAACGACGATGCTAGGCTCAATTTTTGGCAAGCATTCGGACGTCTATAGATTTGAGGAACTGCATTTCTTTGATGGATTAGTATCTGATATAGATCTAGTAAACGTAGAGTATAGTCAAGAAAATGGTCTGCATTTATTGCGAAGATTATTGACCCGTTCTAGAGATGGAATATTTGCATCTTTAGACAACAGTAAATACTCAAGGGAATCTGTTGAAATTCTAGAGAGTGCAAGTTCTTCAAGGCCTATTGATTTGTATAATGCCTTTCTAAATTTTGAGCTTTATAGGCTTGGTAAGTCAATTCCTTGTAAGCAAAGTCCAAGATATATCTATTCTGCATCTGAAATATTAAGTGAATTTCCCAATGCATATATAATAAATTTAATTCGAGATCCTCGTGACGTACTCTTATCTCAAAAAAATAGATGGAGGAGATTATTCATCAGTTCTTGGTACTTGCCAAAAATTGAATCACTGCGACTATGGATAAATTATCACCCCTATGTCATGTCTAAACTGTGGGCAGCTTCTGTAAGTCACTCTTTAAAATATTCTAACAATCCAAGATTCACTACCATTAAATTTGAAGAGTTATTGAGTAATCCAGAGGCTACAATTCGGAGGCTGTGTGATTTTGTTTGCATTTCCTATCAAGCTGATATGTTGAATGTTCCAAAAGTCGGATCTTCTATTAATCCAGATTCTCCTCGTTCTATAGGGATTGATTCAAGCAGATCTTGCCGGTGGGGTGTTGATGGTGGATTAACAAATACTGAAATTACCATATGCCAGAATGTTTGTTCAAATTTAATGTGTAAATTCGATTACAAATGTGTTCCAGTAGAAAATGATAATTATCGTCTGTTGCTAACTATGTTCATGTTCCCGGTAAAGTTGATATTTGCATTGTTTTTAAACTTTTCACGTACAAAGAATATAATTTCCTATGTAAATAAGCGATGGAACAATTGATCCTAAATATATTTATTTTAGGTTAATTATATTGACTGTGTATTTTATGATGTTTAACGAATGAATCCAAGCGAGTAATTATTCTGATTTTATTTGCATTGTGCGAGTCGTAGATTTATTTATATGATAATACGTGAAGTCTGATTATTTATGAATTCTAATTTAAATCATACGATTTTTTACCCCAATATAAATTGAATAATAATATGTTTTTTTTAAAAAAAATTGTTGAATTACTAATCAGAGTACTTCGCAATGATCCATCCTATCGTATTGGATCTGAATATAATTTTCGCGAGATTTTCCTAGTGCTCATTTATAGAGCCCTGCAAATTTTACGGGGTTTTAGAATTAAATTATTTATACACTCAAATGGTTTTATTTTTTGTGGGCGTTCAGTTACGGTTGAGCATGGTTATAATGTTAGCGCTGAATCGAGTCTAATTTTGGAAGATGGCGTTCACATAAATGCACTATCAATTAATGGTGTCGTGCTTGGACGTAATGTGTCTATAGGAAAAGGTACAATTATAATATGTACAGGTGTAATTTCAAGCAAGGGTATTGGTCTAAATGTTGGCAATCATGTTGGCATTGGTGCGCAATCTTTTATTGGATGCCAAGGAGGTATAAAAATTGGTAGTGACGTTATTATAGGACCTGGGTTTAAAGTGTTTTCAGAAAATCATATTTTCAATATATGTGATATTCCTATTCGTCTGCAAGGAGAGACAAGGAGAGGTGTAGTTATAGGAAATAACTGTTGGTTTGGTTCTAACGTCACGGTATTAGATGGAGTTACAATAAGCGATGGCTGTGTTATTGCTGCTGGTAGCGTTGTTAATAAATCAATTCCGGAAAACTCAATTGCGGCAGGAGTGCCAGCAAAAATTATTAAGTCTCGGATTGTTTTGAATGAGGCAATAGGTTAGGTTTGTAGTAAATTTTACTATGCTATGCTATGTTGTGGCATGTTATATGTTGATCAGCTTGCCTATCTTGGTTGATCATTTTGTGTGAAATTCACATGCTATATATACAATTAGTTCTATAGTAGAGATTATTAATCTATTGTTGTCATGTGTTGCAGGATGATTCGTGTGATTATATTAATCAGGTGGGTTAGACTGTATCAATCTAGTTTTACAATACCTGTTAGGCAATAGATGAATATATTAAATGTTAATAATTATGCTTATCCACGCGGTGGGGTTGAAAAGTATTTTTTCAATTTGACGCAATTGTTGGAGATACACGGCCATAATGTTTTTCCTTATTCTATCGATGATATCAGGAATATTTATAAAGAACAGCATTTTCCGCGCGGTATTGATCTTGATAATCCATCGTATTTAGATGTTGTTCATTTTTTGTATTCAAAAAACACACGGTCTAAATTAAGTGAATTTATAAAAGTCCAACAAGTTGATATCGCTCATCTTCATATCTACCATGGTCAACTAAGTACTTCAATACTTGCGCCATTAAGAAGGGCGGGTATTCCTATTGTTCAAACGCTGCATGATTTCAAGTTGGTTTGTTCAAATAATATATTAATGTCAGGCAATAAATTCTGTGATGATTGTTCGGGTGATAAGCATTGGAAGGCCGTTTTAAAACGTTGTAATCGTGGGTCATTTTTAAGAAGTGCCGTATCTGCAACCGAGACTTATTTATCAAGATTGTTGGGCGGGGTTGATTTCATAGACCAGTTTATTGCGGTCAGTAATTTTCAAAGGAATGAATTGATTAGGCTGGGAATTCCTAAGGATAAAGTATCCATGATTCACCACTCGGTTGATGTTGAGCCTGTGAACTTCAAAAAAGGCAAGTACTTTTTATTTGTAGGAAGATTAGTCAGGGAAAAGGGAATTTATGATTTGATCTTGGCATATAGTTATCTTGGAAAAAATTCACCTCCTTTGATTGTTGTAGGGGATGGCCCCGAATATGTCAACTTATGTAAGTTGGTTGCTGATAAAAAACTTAATAT
>CAIPHR010000032.1 GCA_903864905.1 uncultured bacterium | reverse complement strand
GTACCAGTTGCACAATAAGGTACCATAGATATACCTACCGTCTTATTTTGAGTAGAATTTGCATATACTGAATTCCACGTGATCATTTTAGTCGTATTTTTTAACCATGCCTCTCCACCATGTGGACTAGTGACAGTAACAGAATTGGTAATTACCAATGGAACCACCAACCTCGCTACATTTGATGTATTAGAAAGATTTGGTGTCGCTGCAGTATCATATGCTTTTACAGTGAAACTATATGTAGTACCAGGAACAACTGTGGTAGTCGTACTCGTAGTTACTGATGAACCTATTAGTGTGGTTCCATTGTATATCTTGTAACCAGCTATAGGGTTGGTACCCGGGGTGGAAGCTGTCCATGCGAGTCTTGCTTGAGTTGCGGAGGTTGCCGCTGCAACTAGATTGGTTGGTGTAGAAGGTCTAACAACAACATGGGATCCTGCACCAGAAGCACCAGAAGCGCTAGAAGCACCAGAAGCACCAGAATTATTTCCAGTTTGAACTGAGCCAGACGAATTACCATAGACAGATGCGTAGTTACCTACATACTGATACACGCCAGCGGAATCAACGTTGATTCTAATCCAGTCACATGTAAAGACACATCTCGGATTAACAGACATATTATCCATGCTAGACAAGGAAATTTCATATCTTCCTGGACTTAACGTCCCAGGATCAAGATCATAAGAACCTCCATTGGCACCTTGGACTGGTATATTAAAATATTTAATAGTTACACTACCGCCAGTGGCAGTGGTTGGAGCAGTACGGATATATCCACCCACACTATTTATCGGTAGACGACTTGTTGTCCATTCAAGATGAATGATCTTGCTTCCTGTAGGAAAAACAGTCGTAGAATTTGGAGATGTTATTGAGATTACAAGAGGTAACGTAGTACCAGTTACTGTTTGACCAGAACTCGTAGTTTGTGAAACTGTAAAATATGGACTGTAGCCGCAAGCTTTTCCTCCGCAAGATGGATCATTTGTTGATGCCGTACTATCTATAATTTTGACCCTATACTGACCTGGGCCAAGAGTAAAAGTCGACCAACCATTCTGGTTGAAAATATGGGTATTACTATTGAGATTTAATGTTGTGCTCAAGCTTTCATGTGCTATAGGATTTATAGGATCTAAAATATTGAACAACTGTATTTCCAAAGCAAAAGGTGAATAATTTGCGGTCCATGTTACTGGAAAGAATGATGAATTTGCTGAAAGTACTGTAGAAGCAGACGGCTGACTTACTGTAATAGACTTATTATTTTGTCCTGCCTGATTTGGCGGTGTGCATGTTATACCACTACTAGTAACCAAAATGCCATAACCTGCTGGACATGAACTATTATTTATAGAATAACTCACTCCACCAGAACTACCTGACGTATTAACTCCAGAACCACTGTTCGCAGTACAAAGAGTTCCCGCTGGACAACCTGCTGGCTGAACATAAGTAGTACAACCAGTGATTACAGGTAGATACGTACATATCTGAAGTGGTTGACCATATATTCTATTGCCATTGGCAGGATCAATTCCAAGATCATATGAGCTTGAATCTTGATGCGATTGAACACTAAATATTACAACTCTATTATCTGGCAAAGTTACCATAACATTAGAACCTAGATCTGCCATCACGAGGCTTCCTGAAGAAAAAATTCCTCCTACTATAATAGTGGTTACAAATATTTTCGATAGAGAGATAATTGATTTTTGCATATTAAAATTAATAAGAGGGATTATTAAACGGTCCCTAACTTAGTATAATAATACCACAACTAGATTACCAATCATCAATAGCTTGGGGATAAACAGCCGTATTTACTAGATTAATTTGAAACTATCAATTATCTGCTTCTGCCCTACAGAAAGATCATTTCTTGCTTTTTCTAATTAATTTTTAAATTCTACCTTATTTCCGAAAAGTAAACACAGCTGTCTTAAAATCCATATTATTGTGATGATACTGTTGATTCTTTTCCAAATATATTCCCATTTGGCAATATATTCGAAATAGACCCATCTTTATGCACATAATATGGAAAATTACCAGGAATTAGGTCATTAGGGTTCTTGCTTTGTAAATAATTTTCTGGCACATAAGTGAATATCCACCCATCAGAACCTTCCTTAACATCAGTTATAACCATTTTATTTTGTGGACTATCGAGGAGAAACTGCTGTTCTACCAAAACGCGCGCCTGATCAACATTTGAAATGGGTTTATTTTTCATATCAATTATATTCGATAGCAAAATGATAATCGCTAATAATGCAACAGTTACACATGATAAAATAATTCTTTTATTCATACTACATTGTAATTATAGCACCATTTAATGAGAATCGTCGCGTACCAAAAAACATGCAACTCGCCTGTATTTTGGTAAAAAACAATTTAATTATCTAATTACTTCCTCTTTTCCACAATCTCTAATTTCCCCCCTCATTGTAGTACTTTACTAGGGCTGATCTGATAGCATCCCATACAGAGGCTGTAGAGTATGTTGGTGCATATGCTGCATCTTGTGAAGCTTGTGAAGAAGATGTCACTGCAGTGATATTGAATGTATTGGACTGTAGATTACCACATCGGAGATAGAGAGTACTTTGTCCTGGATCTTGGTTCATATAGTTGAT
>CAIPHR010000031.1 GCA_903864905.1 uncultured bacterium | reverse complement strand
TGTTGCTGGATCGTACCCAGCCTCTGGAGCCATTTTCTGTTCTTTTGGATCGAATAGGGAAATCTTGAAATCATAGGTTTTTCCTAGCTCTAGAGTCTTTCGTAGTTTCTCTTCTGAACCAAACTCAGATACGTGTATAAGTCCAGCAACACCTTCTTCGATAGAAGCTAGCGCTCCATGCTTATTGAACTTGATGATAACACCTGTGACTGGCATGTCTTTCTTGTATTTCTTTGCTGCCTCTGTCCAAGGGTTTGCTTTCAATTTCTTTAGAGATAGTGAAACCTTGCCATCTTTGACTTCTATAACTTTTGCTATGACCTTTTGGCCAACTTTTACAAAGTTACGAGGATCATCAACTAGACCCCAGTCAATCTCAGAAATATGTATGAGACCTTCTAGTCCTTCTTCTAGTTTGACGAATACTCCGAAGTCTACAACGCCAGTAACGGTACCTTCAACATCATCTCCGACCTCATATTTATTGACGATCTTTTCCTTTTCTTTTGTTTCAGGTCCCTTTTCAGAAAATATCAATTTTCCTTCCTTTGGATCTGCTGTGATGATAGTGAGTTGTAGTCTTGTTCCGACCAATTTCTTTAGCTCGTCCAATATCTTGTCCTTATCACCATCATTGATCCTAGGATAGTGCTCAGTTTTGAGCTGTGATGCTGGTAGAAATCCTACTATACCTTGCCATTCTACTAGAAGTCCTCCCTTGTTTGCTTCCTTGATAGGCAGATCGAGTACTTTCTTTTCCTTTATAGCAGAATCTGCTTCATTCCAAATGAGAGCTTGTCTAGCTTCTTTCAATGACAATTCATAATAGCCTTCCTTATGTGCTGTATCGACTATCTTTGCTGCTATGACATCACCAATATTGATCTTCTTTATAACATCTCTAGCAACGATAAATTCACGACCATATATGATACCTGTTCCGAATGGAGCTAGGTCAACGAATACTGAAGACTTTTCTATAGCTATAACTGGCCCCTCGACCAAATCCCCAGCAATAGGTGGATTCTTCATAACCGTAATAAGCTTACCCATAACGGTAAGCTTCTGTTCATCTGTCATCTCCATTTCTTTCTTTGCCTTCAATGAATCGTCAGAGTCTGCTCTAGGTACTCTCTTTTCTCCTGGTACATTTCTAGAATTAACCTCAAATTCACCCTGAGTGTTAGTGTCCTTATTTTTTTTAAACATATTGTATTGACCGTATATTTTACGGCGCGGCCGCTTTTTAAATTATTAATATTGATTGCGGTTTCGCTTATTGGTTTTGCATATTATATTGTGCATATTGCTCAAAATATAGATGCGAACTAACTAGTCCAAATCTAGCATGATTTATGTTATCTGTCTACTATGTATGATGTAACCCCTCACACTACTTAAATTCCGAGGACATTTTGTGAGCAACATACCATGCATTTTCCAAAGGATGAGTGAAACCTTGGAGCGAATCCTTTGTGAAAATTCTGGTATGTTGGGAACAAAGCCGCAGGAATGAAAAGGAGTGTGAGGGGTTATTGTATGAGTATATTAGTCACAAATTATCCTCGGGATTTAGGAGGTGTAGGATTACTAGTTAAAATATTATAAAGTTTGAGTTCGCCGTCATATTATTTATAATAATACGCAAGAATATATAGATTTGGTCAACCTATTGGATAATATTCATTTTGGTAGTATCATTGTTATTATGATAATAAATTATTTTGGTGGAGAGTTTGTAAAAATCCAATTTGGAGACACTATATTGGCATTAAACCCAATATCCAAGGATTCTGGTCTAGAAAAGAGCAAATTCGGTGCAGATATAGTGCTCGTCAGTCTCAATCATGTTGATTTCAATGGTATTGATCAGGTGACATTCGGTGAGAAGAAACCATTCGTAGTCAGTGGCCCTGGTGAATATGAGATCAATGGAGTATTCGTTAAGGGTTTGGCATCGGAGTCAGGCTATGATGGAGAGCCGCGCATCAATACTATATATTCTATCAACCTTGAAGGTATGAATATTTGCTTTTTGGGTTCTTTGAGTACTGAGCAATTACCAAAAGATGCTGATGAGGCCATTGATGATGTAGATATATTGTTCGTTCCTATAGGTGGGAATGGTGTTCTGAACGCAGAGTCTGCCTACAAATTGGCAGTTTCTATAGGACCAAAGATCATCATACCGATCCACTATGGAGATATTGGTACTAAGGATGCATTGAAAGTATTTCTCAAAGAAGCAGGTGAGAATCCAAAACCAGAATCAAAGCTAACTCTCAAGAAAAAAGATCTAGAAGGTAAAGAAGCAGAAGTTGTGGTGCTAGAAAAAGAGTAGTACAATTGGTGTACAAAAATATGAATCTCAATGCTCATCTTGAAAACTTGCGATCGAAACCGGAAAATATCAGGCGTAGATATGCTTTTCTATCTTCACTGGGATTTACTTCTATTATATTTGTATTTTGGATAGCATCATTCTCAATTGGTGGTTCTGCAGTGAATCCGTCAGTAGCTGCTACGGTCAATAAAGCAGGTTCCCCGGGGCAGTCAATGATAGCTGGTGTAGGTGCATTTTTCGTTGATATCAAGGATATGATATTTGGACCAAAGAAAATGGTCTATTCGAGTATAGAGATAGTACCTGGTAAGTAATCTTATTATAATTATACAAGAATTATATACATATTGCTTTTAGTCATGATTTCTGGTATATTTGGCTCTCAATAAGAAATATAAAATGTCCCAAGATAAACTAATACAACTCAGAAATAAATCAACAGGAGAAGTCTACTGGTCTTCCAAGAATAGAAAGACGGTAGAAAAGAAATTGGAACTCAAGAAATACAGTGCAAAATTGAGAAAGCACGTAGTCTTTAAGGAAGGGAAGAAATAAATCGATTTGGGGCGATTAGTTAAGTGGTATAACTGTGGTCTCCAAAACCACTGTCGGGGGTCCGATTCCTCCATCGCCCGCATATGGAAACCTGGTTTTTGAATTTATCACAGACTCATACAATACTTGTTTATGCGGCTATCATTGTTGTAGCTATAATAGAAGGACCGATACTCTCTATTTTATTCGGAGTATTGATCAAGCTCGGCAACTTTCCATTTTTGCAGGTATATTTAGCACTTATGATAGGTGATATCATAGGAGATATAGGTTGGTACCATATAGGAAGATATTTTGGCATGAGATTCGTGAGAAGATTTGGAAAATATTTCAGTATTACAGAAGAAAATGTTGGTAAAGTAACCAGGATTTTTCATAAATACCACGACAAAATTCTATTGGTTTCTAAGCTAACTAGTGGATTTGGTTTTGCTATGGTGACACTCATGGTTGCTGGTATGGTCAAAATTCCATTTTGGAAATATTTGTCGATCAATGTTCTAGGTCAATTCGTCTGGACAGGACTACTCATAGCCCTCGGATATTTTCTGGGTCATCTATACACGACAGTGAGTTCTATTTTGGGTAAAGCTTCAATCGTCGTTCTATTCATAATATTTATATTCGCTCTCAATGGCTACCGCAAATATGTTGCAAATAAAATGAGTGAATCTGATAGTACTATTCTCTCTTGAATAGAATTTTGAAGAAATAGAGCCAGTATCTAAAAGCTGTTTTCATGGCACCTTGTCTCTCAAAACGTCTTGCTGATGTCTTCATAACAACTGAACTATCGAATACAACTTTGCCATATTTTGATATACGTTTCGCTGTATCAGTATCTTCGCCAAGTACATCATCCCACAATTTGAGAGATATATTGTAGCCAGCTTTTTCTAGTGTTTTTGCGCGGAAGAAACCATTTCCTCCATTCACTACTCCTCCTAGATGGATGAACGGTAGTTGTACGAACCAATTGGCTAGTGTATACATAACTTTTTGCACATATAATGATCCGTATCTAAAGAAACTTGATCCATCATAATAGTCATATGGACCACTCAGCGCAACTACTTTTTCATCATTAAATCTTCGAATGCCTTTCGAAAGCCATTTTTCATCAGGACGGCAATCAGCATCCATATTTACAATAACGTCACCAGTTGCAGCTTTGCGTCCACATTCACGAGCAAATAATAGTCCTTTTCTCTTTTCATCTAGAACTTTGACATGGAACTGACGAGCGATCATAGGAGTTTTGTCAGTACAAGCATTGTTGACAATGATAACTTCAATTTCGAAACCATCGTGTATTTGTGCCAAAGCACATTTGATAGCATCGGCAATATTGTTTTCTTCATTATATGCTGGTATCACTATTGATGCTTTCATTTTATTTATGTGGTTTACTGATCATTAATTTTGATAATTGCCAGATTTGATAGAACGGTCCAAAAGGAGATATTACGCGCATAATATCCATAGTCATTTTGATCTCACTTTTTACACCTTTGTACCAGCCATATTTCTTGTATTTGAATGGGCTCTCAACATTATCCCATATAATTATGTCGATCTTACATCTTTTCCTAATGATCTGCTGATTGATAAATACTTCTAGTCCGAATCCAGTCAGTCCAGGTATTTCTTCTATCTTATCAGCCAAAATCTCTTTTTTAAATACTCTTTCGCCAGATATATAGTCAATACCTATCTTTTGCCACGTTTTCGGCGCATTTTTTCTCAAACTTATAGTTACGTCTGCTCTGCCATCGATAATTGGTTTTATTAAACTAGAAATATTCTGCTGAGTCAATCCTACTAGATCCGCATCGAGTAGGAGTATGTATCTACCCGCAGAAGCCTTTATGCCATGATATACTGCGGCACTTTTTCCTTGGTTTTTCTCATGAACTATGAGTTTGACATTGGGATATTTCTTTATGACATCCAATGTACCATCGGTCGATCCATCGTCTACTACTATCAACTCACCAATATCAGGATGATTGCTTACAATATCTAGTACTTTTCCAATTCTAGCCTCTTCATTGAATGATGGTATTATGCATGAAATATTATTCATAGAATTGGTAACCACACACACATCTGCAATCCCGAGGTTACTAGAATTATAATAGCATAAAGCAAATATTTGTTGTATTATAACTATATGAGAGAGGTTATCAATCAATATAAGAGCCATTTTGGAGACAAAGACTTCATTTTATCAGTTATTTTTGGAATAGTTCTACTCATTGGAAGTTATGTCCTCAATTATTTTACATCGACCTATGCAACTGTTGTTGCCAGCAACCAAGTCACGGATATTTTTTTGAGTAATATACCTATTTATGATCTCGATACAATATTTGTATTCGGACCACTAGTATTATGGATTTTCATAATAGTGATAACATTCAAGAACCCGAGACGGATACCATTTTTTTTGAAATCAGTTGCATTATTTGTGATAATTAGAGCATTATTCACCACATTGACTCATCTTGGTCCATATCCATATGAGATACCTCTTGATTATTCTTCGGGATGGATAAAAAGCTTAACATTTGGAAGTGATATGTTTTTTTCTGGGCATACAGGATTGCCATTTCTCATGGCACTTATGTATGGCAGGGTCAATAAGTTGTACTATTATTTCTTTATTTTGGCATCCGTATTCTTTGGAACTATAGTTTTGCTAGGACATTATCATTATTCTATCGATGTGGCTGCTGCATTCTTCATTACTTATACTATTTATGTTATTTCTACGAAATTGTTTAAGAAGGATATGGAAGAGTTCTATTCCAAGGATTAATGGTAAAATTTACGTAGCAAATGTTATTCTAGCAGATATTTTTTTATGCTAGTTTCAATGATTTCTAATTGATCTGGTGCATACCACTCAATATTTTTATCTCTTTTGAACCAAGTCATCTGTCTCTTTGCATAATGACCTATCTCAATATCTAGTTTTTCTATCATCCGTTCTTTTGTGATCTCACCCTGCAAATATTGTGCCTCGTATCTATATTCGAGACCTAGTTCATCCATACGTTCATATGGAAGTCCGTTTTCATTGAGTTTCTTTGCTTCATCTATCATTCCTGCATCTATGCGACTAACCAGACGGTTGTGAATGCGAACACGTAGCTCATCTATCGGTAGGGTAATACCGACCAATTTATAATCTGATCTGGAGTCCACGGTTTGTTTTGGTGTTGTATCAATCACAGGAACTTTGCCAAGCTTTCTGGCAATGAGAATTGCTCGCGATAGTCTCCTTTTATTCATTCTATCTATAGTAGAAGCTCTATCTTGGTCTAGTTTTTGAAGTATAATATAGAGATCTTCTGGACTTTGCTTTTCTAGACTTGCTTGCTCCTCTATATCATTTGGTACCTCTGGGTAATCTATATCATAAACTAGTGCCTGAATATAGTATCCAGTTCCACCACAAATTATCGGTAATCTATTTCTAGAATGTATGTCTCTTATGGCATTAGTTGTAAGCTCTTTCCATTTTGTAACTGTGAATCGTTCACGCGTTTCCGCAACATCTAGTAGGTGGTGGGGTATTCCTTCCATTTCAGCGTGCGTAATTTTTCCAGTACCAATGTCGAGTCCTTTGTATACTTGCCTCGAATCAGCAGAGATCACCTCTCCATAATATTTCCGCGCCAATCTGACAGCTATGTTACTTTTACCAACAGCTGTTGGGCCGAGGATGATGAGGAGTTTTTGGTCTATAGGCATGCAATCATATTATAGAGCTAGTAATCAAAGTTATCTGTGCCGGGAGGGAGAATCGAACTCCCATGGATTACTCCGCACGATTTTGAGTCGTGTGCGTCTACCAATTCCGCCATCCCGGCAATATGAATAGTCTACTAGAAATTCAGTTAAAATCAACTAACTATTGCTTCATATCGTAAATGAAAAAACTATTGCATGTCAGTATCAAATTTGGGGAAATTCGTAAATATAGATAAAAAAGCCGGTAGTATTCTGAATATGTCCCGGCTGTATGATTACAAAAGATATCAATCAACATGATGAAGTGGTGCGATCTGTCGGCCGATGTTATTCCAAATGAACAATGTCTCTGGATTGAAGTGGGGATGTTCTCCTCGTAAATGAGGCAATTCA
Organism: uncultured bacterium; assembly: GCA_903864905.1. GTDB lineage: Bacteria > Patescibacteriota > Minisyncoccia > Phycocordibacterales > PALSA-1337 > C7867-002. The sequence continues at coordinate 1,283 of CAIPHR010000031.1, read as the reverse complement.
TCAATCTCACAACCTGGAACATATTGGTGCAGTTTGGGCCCAGCACGAGAATTTCCAGAATTACATTTTTTCTGCACAGACTTAGTATTATTTTTTATTTTCATAAGTTCAACAATTCTGATACAATTGTATCACTATGCATCAAAATTCATATGTGAATAACGCAATATTCTGGATAGAGGTTGAAAAGATACACCCAAACCCATATCAACCGAGACAAGAGTTTGATCAGGTCAAATTGAAGGATTTGTCTGAGTCAATAAGGATGTACGGTGTATTACAGCCATTGGTTGTGACTAGGAAGGAGGTATACCATGATGGTGCGGGTATGAGTGTTGAGTATGAACTCATATCTGGTGAACGACGTCTACGAGCATCAAAGTTGGCTGGACTTTCGCAAGTTCCCGTACTTATAAGGAATGGGGAGGAAGATTCACAGGTCAAACTTGAGATGGCGATCATAGAGAATTTACAGAGAGAAGATCTAAATGCTGTAGATCGTGCAAGGTCATTCGATAGACTAGTAAAAGAATTCAAGTTGAAGCAGTCACAAGTTGCAGAGAAAGTTGGCAAGAGTCGCGAATATGTTTCCAATTCTCTACGCATATTATCATTACCTGATGATATGATCACTGCTCTGCAAGAAGGGAAGATTTCTGAAGGTCATACTAGACCTCTACTCATGTTGAATGATAGGCCAGAAGAGCAACTAGTTCTTTTCAAGGAGATAATGATGAAGAAACTCACTGTTCGTGAGGCTGAGTCGCTTTCAAGACGTGTTGCTACGGAGAAGATCAGAAATAAGGGCAAATATCTAGATCCTGCAATGATAGAGATGGAAAAGTCATTTACTGAGACGTTGGGAACTCGTGTCAGGATAGAGAGGGTAAAAGAGGGAGGTACGGTTGTGATAGATTTCTTTGGTCCAGATGATCTCAGGGGATTGCTAGAAAGATTGATCAGTATTGATAAACAGACAGCAACTTCTGTGATTACGTCTACTCAGACTATAGATAATACTGATGTCATCCTCGCGAAAACAGGGATCCAGGATTCAACTATAGATGATCGTGCACCTATTGATGTTGAAAAAGAGGACAATGAAGATATCTATTCACTCAAGGATTTTAGCTTATAATCTACCTGTATTATATAGAGATACCCACTACAATCCTTTTCACTTCCGATATGAGGCTACTAAATGTTTACATTGATAATAACACCACATCTCACTAGCCGATTGGAGGAAGTGAAAAGGATTGTAGTGGGTACATCTAGATCTG
>CAIPHR010000030.1 GCA_903864905.1 uncultured bacterium | reverse complement strand
GATATGGAGACTGTGCCGTTCTTGTCACCTGGTACTGCTGCTGCAGAGAGGACTGGTTTAACTACTCTTGCTTGGATGGCGGCTTGAATTGCTGCCTGTGCTTGGGCTGCTGTTTGAGTATCTCTCGCTGCCTCGGCCTCTGCTGCTGCTAGAGCTGCAATGTCTGCTGCTGTTTGTACTGGAGCGAGAGTATAGTTATTTTGCTGCTGGTTCTGTTGGGCTAGAGCTTGTGCTCGTGCCAATGCTAGAGCGTTGGCTTGAGCATCTGCGGCGGATTGAGAAGGAACTGATCCAGAAGGGGCTGTATACCAAACACTTGACATGTTAGCAGAATGACTTCGAACAATATTTGAATCATCATATGCCCATACGAAATAATTATATCTAGTACCTGGAAAAACTATAGTAGGAAAGCTTGTTGTTACTGATGAACCAAGAAGTGTATTACCATTGTATATCTCGTAACCACCAATCTTGTTTGTACCTGGTACTGATGCCATCCAAGTAAGATTCTTTGTTAGGGGTAAAGATGTATCGGTAACACGTAATCCAGTAGGATCACCAGGACGAATGAACAAAACATGTGCAGTATGCTGCACAATATTTGATTGTCCTGAAAAATTCATATATGTTCTGTCATACGCCCTAACAGAGAAATTATAAGGTGTATTTAGAACAAGTAAAGTTACAAAGCTTGTCGTTACTGATGAAGCAATATGTGTAGCACCATTATATATCTCATAACCAGCGATAGGATTGGTACCTGGTGTTGAAGCTTCCCAACTGAGTTTTACTAAAGATGCGGTTGCATCCAAAACTAACTTGGTAGGAGTGGAGGGAGGGAGTATATACCCTACTGTATTTGATGGCTCTGAAAAATTTGGTATTGTACCATTATCATATGCCCTAACAGAAAAATTGTATGTGGTACCTGGAATAATTGTAGTAGTGGTACTTGTCGTTACTGATGAACCAAGAAGTGTATTACCATTGTATATCTTGTACCCAGCGATATGGTTGAAACCTGCTGCCGAAGCTACCCACCTGAGTTTTACTAAAGACCTAGATATTGTTTCTAGAACTAAGTTTGTAGGAGCGTAAGGTGGAGTGTTTGAAGAAAGTGCTACATATTGTACTGTATTTGATGGTACAGAATAATTTGGAGTTGCCGCATTGTCATAGGCTCTAACAAGTAAATTATACGTGAGACCAGGAACAAATGTAGTTGTATTAAGTACCACATTGTTAGTAGCGCTTGTTGCTACTAATGAACCGTAGCCAACCAACGTATTATTATTGTATACCTTGTATCCAGCGACAGGATTGGCATGTGCGATTGAGGGTGTCCAACTGAGTCTCACTTCAGATGACCCGGATGTTGCATCTAAAACCAGGTTCGTCGGAGCGGAAGGGTTGGTAGGATCGGAATAAAGAGGTGGAACTATATATTGCAAAGTATTTGATAATACTGAATAATTCGTAGTAAATGCATTGTCATATGCCCTAACAGAGAAATTGTATGTGGTACCTGGAACAACTGTAAATATTTGGCTCGTTGTATTTGATGAAGTTGTATAAGTAGTACCATTGTATATCTCGTAACCATCAATAGAGTTGGTGCCATTTGTCGAAGCTGTCCATGTAAGATACTTTATCTGTGGCCAAGATGTATCTGTAACATGTAATCCTGTAGGAGCAGAAGGAGGATTGATCGAACCAAATTGAGCTTTTACCTGATTCGTAACAAATATTGATCCAAAGATAAAAAGAAAAGTCACCACAAATATTTTTGATAGAGAGATAATTGATTTTTGCATATTAAAATTAATAAGAGGGATTACTAAGCGGTCCCTAACTTAATATAATAATACCACAACTAGATTACAAAAAATCAATGTTGTAGTAGATAAAGATAAAGAAACAATCGGTATACAAACTAAAAATAGTGCAGTGTTTGCACTATTTTTAGTTAATAATATTGTTTGGTTCTATAACATTCTAATGGTTCTAATTACCACCACCATTGTAGTACTTTACTAGGGCTGATCTGATAGCATCCCATACAGAGGCTGTAGAGTATGTTGGTGCATATGCCGCATCTTGTGAAGCTTGTGAAGCTGAGGTGACTGCAGTGATATTGAAGGTATTGGACTGTAGATTACCACATCTGAGGTATAGGGTACTTTGTCCTGCATCTTGATTCATATAGTTAATAGAAGTATATGACTTGGTACTAGGATCGAAGTTGAATTG
>CAIPHR010000029.1 GCA_903864905.1 uncultured bacterium | reverse complement strand
TTTTTCGCAACATTCTTTCAATTATTTTTCGCTCACCGAAACACAAATGCTCATATATTTTCATATTTCTATTTTAACAAGTGTTCTGCTTCAAAGGTAAATCTACCAAAATCTACTTGCGAGTGGTCATAGCCAAAAGGTGCTTAATTTGTAGGTGTAGGTATTTCCTGGCTGTGACCATAGTGGTTCATAGTTCCTTCTCGGAATAGAGAAAACTAAAACGTCCAAATAAGGACGAGAAAAGGAGTTTATATGGAATCCAAATTATTTGAAAGTCAGGATCTTACTGCAGGTCAATTGAACGCCATTGTAAAAAAACTTGGTGGACATGACGCAGCGATGAAATTTCTTCGTGGTGAACTGGTTGTTTCCGAACCAGACCGCAAATGGCGGGAACAGGATGGAGTTATTTACTTCTCCGTGACCAGTGATGGCACTACTGGGGAAGAATGGATAGCCCGTCTTGAAAAGAAAAGTTTCAGAGTTGGAGATTATGCCAAGAGTGTTCTACGCTCAAAAGATTTCAAACCAACCAAAGGTGTAACAACTGAAATTTCCGTTCTCAAGGGTATGTTGTTTGAAGACAACAATCGTATCACCAAGAAAATCAGAGCTGAAGCTGATAAGCGCAAGCTTACCAAACCAAATGCGGAAGTTGCTTGTTTAATTCGTGAAATGTTCACGGATAAAGAAATTGAAGCAATGGGTTTGACTTGGATTGTGACTATGCATGAACCAATAAAAGATTCTGACGGTGATCCGGAGCTTCTCAGCACGGATCGCGATGGCGCTGACTGTTGGCTCGGCACGTACTATGACGACGGCGGCTATAGGTGGTATCGCAATGACGGCTTCGCTTTCGCCTCCTCGCAAGTTAGTTCTCAAATCTAAGATACTTAGGATTTTTAAATCCTTTGATCTTAATCCTTAACCCTGTTTCGATTTATCGGAATGGGGTTAAATTTTTGCATAAAAATGATATACTAGATTTGGTGATAGGTGAATACGCGAGAGATTACGGTTTCTCGCTACCGAAACCAGTATCCATACATCGAGAGTATTTTCGACCAAGGTTTAAAATAGAGTGGTGTATGTAGCACTTCATAAAAAATGAATATACTTGGTACGAAATATTAAGGCATTGTGATGCCGAATACGATACAGCCCTGAGAGTATTCGAAGGGCAGTGGCACAGATGATATTTCGTATAATTCTGACGGTGATCCGAAACTTCTCAGCACGAATCGCAATGACGCTGACAGTTGGCTCAACACGTACTATGACAACGACGACAATAGGTGGAATCGCAATAACGGCTTCGCTTTCGCCTCCTCGCAACTCTTTTCATTTCTCTCCCATTATATTTATTTGGGAGAGTTTTGTTTTAAAAGCTGTCCGTTCCAACCACCTAACATTCTGCCGATTTCATCTATCTGTATTGATAGAGCTATATATTTTTTATCATCCAGTGATTTAGTCTCCCATAAAATCATCAGTAAGATTTTTAAAGTATCTGTTTTTCTAATCGCTAAACGAACCCACGGTTGTTTTTCTTCTTTAGATAAAAAACTAGCAATTGAGATAGCTTCTATAATTTCCACAAAAATAGTATCAATCTTTTGTCCCAGAGAATGTTTGTGTATTTTAGGCAGAAGTTG
>CAIPHR010000028.1 GCA_903864905.1 uncultured bacterium | reverse complement strand
TCGCTGATCCCATACCACCAGCGACTTGGTGGTCTTCAACCGTTACGATAGCACCACACTCCCTGGCTATTGCTACGACTGCTATCTCATCAAGTGGTTTGATTGTAGACAGATTCATTACCTGCACAGCTTTACCTTCTTCTCCTAATTTCTTGGCGACCTTAAGTGCTCTGTAAAGTGATGGGCCTGTAGCAATTATACCTACGTCACATTGATGGCTCGCCTTTATTGTGGGAGTAGTGCTTCGCAACAAAGAAGGATTCAGTGGCACGGATATTTCCTTGCTAGGAAATTCCTCGTGCTCGCGCCAGTCGCGCTCGCAAGTCCCCTTCATCCTTCTTTGTTGCTCGCTTATTACCCCCAAGCGGGCGGAATTAAATACTATCTGCGCCTTCCCTATCTCAAAAGGTGTGTCGTCAGTCGTTATGAGCGGCGTCTTATCACGAGCCAGTCGAATATAAGTCGGATTGGTGGTCTTTGCAGCAGCTTCAGTTGCTTTTCTTGCTTCTATAGCATCGCATGGTGAGATGACAACCATCCTAGGTAATGTTCGCATCAATGCAATATCTTCTAGAGCTTGGTGTGACCCTCCATCTGGGCCAACAGTAATACCAGCATGAGATCCTATGATCTTTACAGGTAAATTGTTATAGCAAACGGTTGTTCTTATCTGCTCCCAATTTCTACCTGGACTGAATACTGCATACGAACCAACGAATGGTATTTTCCCAGATGCAGCCATTCCGCTGGCTACAGTTACCAGGTTTTGCTCTGCTACACCAATTTCAATAAACCTATCTGGGTATTTCTTTTTGAACTTATCTAGCTGCAATGATTCTGTTAGATCTGCACATAGAGCAACAATATTTCTATCGATTTTTGCAGCCTTCATTATACCTTCACCAAAACCAGCGCGCATAGATACAAGTTCGACATTATTGTCGAATACTTTTTTATTAAGATTTAATTTTGTATTTAGCATACTATATAACTTTTTTAGCAGTCCTTATTTCTTCTGGTGTAGATGGAACCTTCCCATGCCATTCAAATTTTCTCTCGAATGATGGTATACCCTTGGATGGTATTGTATGAGCTATGATAACAGAGGGCTTATCAAATCTAGACTTTCCTTCAGAAACAGCTTTATCAATCTCCACAAAATCATGACCATTGACCTCTTGAACATGCCAGTTGAATGAACGCCACTTATCAACAAGTGGATTTAAGGGCATGATGTCTTCTGTAAACCCGTCTATTTGGATATTATTGCGATCAATTATGACTGTAAGATTTTGAATTTTTTCTTTTCCAGCCAACATGATAGCTTCCCATGAATTACCTTCATCTAGTTCCCCATCACTCATCAAGCAATAGAATTGTCGACCTGATGATTTTCCATTATCTATCCTATCTGCAAGCGTCATTCCGATAGTTTGTGAAAGTCCTGAACCAAGGGGTCCAGATGAAGTTTCAAGCATCGGTAAAAAGTCGCGGTGTGGATGGCCCTGCAATCTAGATCCAAATTTACGCAATGTATCCAATTCAGAGACTGGAAAATATCCAGCGTGCGCCATAGAAGCATATAGCACAGGACATATATGACCATTTGATAAAACTAGTCTATCTCTATATATCCATTTTGGATTCTTTGGATTGTGCTTCAACTTATAAAAATATAAATATGCTAAAATATCAGCCATACCCAATGCGCCAGCCAGATGTCCAGACTTTGCTTCGATCAACATGCTAACTACAGAGCTACGAATAGCCGCTGCTTTTTCTTGTAGAGATACTATTTTTTCTTCAGAAATTTTCATGTGCAATTTTCAGCAAACATACCTGTATTTATGTAGGTCTACATAGATAAATTATAGCGCAATTTATTTCTTTGTGATAGTGTTTAACGAGAAGGAGAATATAGATTATGTCATTCTGGTCAACGTCCTTTATCAATGAAGCTGAGAGAAAGAAAGGTATTCAATGGGTACTACAACACTTTGGTCGCGATTGTATCTCTCCAGGATTCACTGTTGCTGATTACGTGATGATCGGAGAATTTTATAAAAACGTAAGTGAATGTAGACCCAATGAAGAACTCGCACCTATTCGCATCAAATGCGAACATTTGTCAGACAAAACAAAGGAACGTTAATGTACAACGTATCCCAAGTTAATACCACGACAATCATCGTGGTATTTTTATTTATTTATACCCTTAAATTTTTGAATAGCCTCGATATAATTGTCTGATTCAAATATTGCAGAACCTACAATTAACCTATTAGCGCCAGCCAAAACTAGTTTTGGAGCAGTTTCTAGAGATACTCCACCGTCTACCGTAATCGTAAGATCTGGATATTTCATCCGCACTTCAACTACCCTTTCAAGAACCTTTTCATCAAATTGTTGTCCCTGAAAACCTATATTATCTATTCCCATGAGTTGAACTGAACTGATATCATCAATATATGAATCAATAGAATCTATAGAAGTTTCCATATTCAATGCTAGGCCAATCTCAACTTTTCCTTTTATATCATCTATAGCTTTCTTTATATCACCTTTTGACTCCAAATGAAGAATGATTCTATGAGCACCGATAGATACCCATTCCGTCACTACCTCCTCTGGCATATTGACCATAAGGTCAAATTCAAAATTTACCTTATCCCAACCCGGCAAGCCCTCCTCCTGACTTATCATTTTTCTGAACATTTCATCCTTCTTTTTATAAGGCCAAGTTGGAATACGAGTGAATTGACCATCACAAATATCGATTTGTATAGTATTTACAAAGTCTTTTACCATCGAGATTTTTTCCTCAAGTTCTCTAAAATCTCTAGGTAATATTGCTGGAATTATTTCGATTTTATTTTTTTTCATTCTATTATTCTATCTCATCAATCTGCCTTATTCTTCTTTGATGACTATCTTGACCACTAAAAGGTGTCTCTAACCATTTACCAATAACTTTTTTTGCATCTTCATCAGTCACAAACCTAGCACCAATTGAAAGTATATTTGCGTTATTGTGCTCGCGAGATAGTCTTATAACATCATTAGTAGTGTTAGTTTCTACAGTATCACCATACCATACAATTGCACGAACACCAGGAAACCTGTTTGCAACTATTGCTTCTCCCTGACCTGATCCTCCAAACATGATAGCTTTAGTTTCACCTTTTATATCCTCTGCAACCTTCATTGCCGCAGCAGTCATATATACTGGATAATCATCACCTTCTATAAGCTCATGGGCACCAACATCGAGAATTGAATAACCATTTTTTTCTAAGAATGATTTGATGACTTCCTTTAGTTTGAAACCTGCATGATCTGCAGCCAGTATTATTGTTTGATTTTTCATAGCTGTAATTGATGAATAATAGTTTGAGTAATAATTGGTTAGAATATACTACCACTCGCTTTCAAGTTTCCATGACCCAATGGATCAGAACCCTTCATAAGTTCATCATAATCACTATAACCATCAGCATCAGTATCCTTTTTATTTGGATTCGTACCTAGATATTTCTCGAGCGCATCTGGTACACCATCTTTATCAGTATCAAGTTTTGACTGACTAACAGCTTCAAGTGATGCAGTTTTTGAATCAGCTGTATTCAAACCATTAACTGCCGTTAGTATGAGTGGCAATTTTACAGAAGCTCTGTTTGCATAATCAAACGTATATATACCGACTGATATTGTACCTGTGGCATACGCTGGTAAGATTACTCTATATTTCAGAGTATAATCATTGCTACTTTTTGTATAATCAAATGATTTACCAGTGTATGCATCTACTGGAAGTATTGTAACTCTCGGTGTATATGTACCCTTCACACCCTTTGTCTCCTTAATAAGCTCACCAATAGATTCTGGGTATATTCCAACGATACTTTTGAAGTTACCCAGCATAGTTCTTATTGTCGTAATAGATGCTTGCTGCTTATTAAATATATATTCTTCTTTACTCTGTCCAGTTATCGCTATGATTGCATCCTCCATCGACATACTATCTTTTGGTGTTTCGATATTTATCGTCTTATTGATATCACTCAATGAAAGTGTAGTTGTTAGAACTATTTGTCTATCAGAATTTTTTGCTTTGATGCCTGGTACCATTCGTATTTTATACATTACCTGTACTGGTATACCTGTACTGTCGGCCCATAGGACAAGTGTTGTATTATTTCTAAAATAATCAAAAGCATCGCTAAATTGTTTACTCTTCAAATAGTCTAGAGTTCCCTGATCAAATACCATAGGATTCTTGTCCTTAAATTGTGAAGCGAATCGAGTTGTGAGGTCACTATAGAATTTTGGCATAGTTTGTTTATTGAATTCCAATTCATAACGATATGCGCGAATACCATTTATGAGCTCAATAGCTGGCTTATTTTTTACTATCAAAGCCTGATTGAGGTCAGCGACAATTAGAAATGTTTTGATAGCCTGAATTGCTACCCCTTTCGATGCTTCTATCTGATCATTTGGAGTTCCTGATGTAGCACCCATATAGCCGGAAGCGTAACTTGCAATGTCTTGTGGTGTGAGAACTATCCATTTGTCTTTGATCTTTGAAACACTTGCTACTATAGTTGGAAACTTACTCACCATTATATATATATTGTTTCCAATTTTCTTGAATTGCGCGTCGACTGCCGCACTGATATCAGAATAATTCGCACTGCCCGAAATTCTGATCTGACTGTCGTATTGATTACTAGCTGTTTTAGCTGTAGCACCAGAGAGTGTTCCATCAAGCATGAAATCACTAGGAATATAGTCCAGATAATCTTGCATACCTAATATATTTGCAAGAAATGGCTGTGGTGGTTCTGATGAAATATAGAGGTATGAACTCATTATATTTTTTGTAAACGTCAGAGTTTTTCCTGACGCCACAAACTTAGTTGTACTTGCATTTGAACTATACATATTTATACTCTTTATAATAGAATTTATAGCTGCTACTGATTGAAAATGTACGGTCAATGTATAGTCACTCAAACTTGAAGATGCTTGATATTGATACTGTGAAAGTCTCTCTGAAGAAATAGTGATATCTTTTGGAAGTGTACTTGGATATTTTTTCTTCGAACTAAAATAAGTCTCTATTGACGTTAGAATTACCTGTATATCACGTACTGTATCTATGTCCTTTTTATAGGCTAATGTTTGTTCAGAATTGTCTACTGCAAGCTCGAAAGGCTTTGCATCAGCTTCTTTTGTTTGTGATGCAGCATTCATATGTAGAGAATATGAAGCTACACCGATATTTCCTATTCCGGCAAAAATACTTGATGCCATTGTATTGGTATTATATGGAGGATTGGGAGTAAAAGGACCAATTTTCTCATAATAAGCATACGCAACCATGCCTCCAGCAACCAATATAATGAGAATTAATATAGAGGCTACCCATTTCATACCAGATTTCCTACCTGACTTCATACTTTGCTGTTGTATAGGTCTTACTGGCACTTGTACTGTCGGCTGTTCAATTCTTGGTGGCTGATTCAAAGGCCTTACTGCCATATTGATGGAATTGATCAGTGGACTTGCTGGGTCAATTTTTGGAGTTACTGGAGTTTCTACTTTTTCCATCAATGAAAGAGATGCTAGTCGTTGCCAATCTGTATTTGAAGCAACTACTATTTCTGGCATAGGTGCTAGAATAGGTGTAGGTGTAGGTGTAGGTAAAGCTGTTGGTGCAGCAATAATTGTAGGTGCAACCACAGGTATAGGTGCCTGTGTAGCTGTAGGTGTCGGTGTCGGCACACTAGGTACTACAGGTGGTGTAGGAATTGGCACAATCGGGTGACGATTTGGAAAGAGTTGTGATGAAAGGTCTTTGTCAGGTGGTGTATTGTTTGGATTCATAATATGGAGTTAAATAATATGTATTTATTATACCATATGATCTATTTATCATATCAACCCATCAGTCTCGAATTCGAGTTATACCCTACTTCAATGTATAAAATAAGTACTACAGAGTAATCTCAAAAATTTCATATGAGCATCTTTGAGTGGCAATAATTTGGCATCACCTACAACTCCTCTCTCTTGAGTATAATAAATACACATACTATCATCACCTTCTACAATATATGTTCCATCCCCCATACCTGGAACTTTTGAATACCCTCTAATTTCTACTTTTCCATTGAGGCAATAGTTCACAACATCTTGAAATGTAATACCATGAAAAAACTCTTTATCATTATCAATTTCTTCTTTATCAGCTGGCGTAAACGATGCTGCCACTATGGCTTCAATTTTTTCTTCTTTTGTCATATTTGATTAATTATATAATTATACCCCATCTCATTGTCATACCATGCCGCTTTTTTTGTTCTTTACAACTTTATTGATAACAATGATAAGTCCGATTAGAACTAAGGGGAACCCGATAAACGCAGTTATTATACCATTGGTCATACCGTCTACTATTCCGATTTTAGAAAACAGGTTTAACCAACCGAGGATCACGATGACAAGACCGATTATCAAGACCGAGAAATTATTTAATTTCATTTTATTGTTTGTTAATTAATAACCTAGATTAACCTCCCCGCTTTTATAATATCTTCAACATAACTACGTATATATTTAGTACTGTATACTAAATCTAAATATATATTGACCATGTTCAAGATTATTTGCACTTACCCTAACTGGCTGAACCTCGACTAAAGTTATATCCCCATAGGAAGTTTGCATTTTTTGCGCAAGCTCTAAGATGTAGTCCTGACCCGTATCATTTTTTGATACATGAATCTTAATTTTGACTGATCCCGGCGATTCGCAGTCTACTCCTTTAGGACATCTATTATCCTCAATTAATTCTAATGGTGTAATCGACATTCCTATCCCACTTGTCCCACTTGCACCAAACTTTACTGATATATCATCAAATTGGAGAGGTTGCGGATCTGGTGCTTGAAATTTCATATCTGTTGATGAAAATTTAATTGATAAAACTATAGCTAAAATTATAGCACTGAATACAAATATACTAACTAGGAGTTTTTTCATTATATTAAAATTTTATTTGGTCGCCATATATCTGATTTCATTTTTATACTAAACCAGATCTTTTTCTGTTAATTAGCAAATAAATACCTGAAAAAATCATGAGCATCAGCACAAATGGCGTGGATACATATGCAATTATAAGAGGTACTCCAACAAAAAGTATACCAATGCCACCGATATCCATCTTTATAATAACAACAGCAAAAAAGATTATTATAAAATAGGCTAAACATGTTTTGAATACAGTGCGAGGAATTTTTAATGATTTATTATTCATAATTTTTATATTAACCTCCCCGCTTTAATAACATGCTCCACCAGGGTATACGTATACCCCATTTAATAGCTAAATAATACTACTTACGACCATTGATCTTGATAACTTACAATCTTCTTTAATACCGGATCAACCGTGATCTCAACATTTGTATCTAAAGAATTGGCTATACTATATACGACTTTCCAATTTGATGAACCAGTAATAGGAACTACTTGTGTCAATTCATACTTCTTACCATCACGCATACCTTCTGGATAATGTTTGAATAACTCATTTTGGGCAATGTCAACAACTTCATGTTTTGTCTGCTCGGCATTAAGTTTGATGTCTGATTGATTCATAATATTGGAATTATTCAAATAAGTGTACTTATAGATAAATATACCACCAATTAGTAAAATTAGAATAGTAAGCGATATTAGAATATTTTGTTTGATGGTCATATATCTGATTTCATCGCGATACCATACCAACCTAGTTCTTCTTCACCTTTCCCCAAAGCCAACCAATTAATAACCCTAACAGAATAGCCGGGGAAATAAAGACCAACATGATTTTTGTCGCAAAGAATGGCCATGGTACTTGTAACTCACCAGATAAATTAATTACAAAATAATATGCAACAATTAGGATATAAACAATAATGCCAATAATCAATCCACGCAACCAATATTTTTTATGTTTCATATTTTTAGATTATTCGAATAATAGTTACACCAACCTCCCCGCTTTAATAACATGCTCCAATTAAGTATTATCTCAATGTATAAAATAAGTACTACAAAGTGATCTCAAAAAATTAATATGGCCTATTATACGTATACCCCATTTCGTTATCACATTAAATCAACAAGATTCCTAGTTATTTTTGGAATTTCTCTCGTAAAAAACTCCTTAATTTCCATCCAGCTCGCATTAAAATTTATTTCTGGTGTCAGGTCGCTTTCTGCATCCTCAAAATACACGAGGCTCTTTAAAATATGATGGTAATCATGTGCTACAAATGGATATTGGGTTTTCAGCTTTGGTATCGATATTTCCAGAGGTTCTCCGTGGTGCGCCAGCCAATACAAATCAAAAAAATCACGCTTTTTGCCTCTCTGTGATATAGCAATAATTTTCATAACAGCAATATCAGCAGGCTTAAGTATTTTAATCGATCCAAATAGAACAGGTTTTTCTGCGGAAACAAAGAATGGATAGGCAATGAAGCTAACTTTTGCACCAAAAAATTCCCCATAAATTGTATTCTTCTTGTTAAGATCCGTATGCCAATCTGATCCAGATGTAAAATGCTCCAGTAGTTCGTCATTATCAAAATCCTTATCGTGAGTGAAAAAATCAAGGTCTACAGAATTACGATGCCCCGCTTGTAAAGCTAGGGCAGTGCCACCAGCTAAATACCAATTTGTTTGTGCCAGCCACGATTCTTTGGAAAGAAAATCCAGAGCTTTTCTTGTTTTCACTGGTAAAATATCCAGATGTAGTTTTAAGTTGTTTGTAGAAGTAGTGTCCATAATGCTTTTGTCTCAGGCCTAAGCGATCGTGATTTTGCAACGACCTTCTTCATGAGAACCTTGTCATAAAAATTCCACAACCATCGCACCTCATCATCACGACCAAAGTCCATAATGCGCTCAATGACATATTGAGCATTCTTATTCAAATCTATGTTTTCGGGATTCGTGTCCCAGAAGAGTGATTGTCTAAATTTCATAGGTATATTATAACATATTATGCAATATATTTCTCATCATTTTTGTTGATGCAGATCTCTGACTTCATCACGATACCAGATAAATATTATCTGATTAGTCCGCAATCACCCACCCTATCTACAATACATTTGTTATGTTGCTTACCATACACAAAAAAATATATAGCTGCTACTGTGATTGCAACCACTATGACGATTAGTATATACCTTTTCATATTATACCAACCTCCCCGCTTTAATAACATGCTCCACCAGGGTATACGTATACCCCATTTCATTGTCATACCAAGCCAGAACCTTGACAAGATTGCCACCAACCACACGAGTAAAAGCTAGATCAGCTATCGAAGCATGCCTATTACCGATAATGTCATGCGAAACGAGCTGTTCCTCAGTAGTCGTGAATATGTTTCTCCAGCGATCTTCCGCGGCTGCTTTTTTCAAAAGATTGTTAACCTCCTCAACTGTAGTATCACGCTTCGAAATGAAAGTAACATCAACTATAGAACCAGTTACGACTGGAACGCGGATCGAAATACCATCAAATAAACCTTTCAGTTTTGGCATAACCTGAGTAACAGCTATAGCCGCGCCAGTTGAAGAAGGAACGATATTCTGCGCAGCAGCACGACCTTCACGTAAATCCTTCTTCGATGGACCGTCAACAAGAGCCTGCGAAGCAGTATAAGCATGAACAGTATTCAACAAAGCCTTTTCTATACCGAGCGTCTCGTCGAGAATAGCAATAAGTGGTGAACCAGCATTGGTAGTACAAGAAGCATTTGAAGATATCTGACAATTTTCAAGTTTTGCTTCATTCATAGCCATAAGGATAGTTTCACCTTTTACTTTGGAATCTGGCGAATCCTTTATTGGCGCAGTAACTACTACCCTCTTTGCACCAGCATCAATATGGATTTGAGCTTTGTCACTGGAAGCGAATAATCCAGTAGCCTCAATAACTACATCAATATCAAGTTTCTTCCATGGCAACAATGCTGGATCCTTTTCGCTCAGAAATTGTATATCTGCACCATCAACAACCAAACAATTTGTTTTTTCATTGATAGAAACATCAAATTGACTGACACCATAAGCGGTATCGTATTTCAATAAATAAGCAAAATTCTTTATATCCCCCAAATCATTCACGGCAACGATCTCAATTTCTTGTCTTTCCCTAGCAACCTTCAAAAATGCTCTACCAATTCTGCCAAAACCATTGATTGCAACTCGTATTTTTTTCATAATCTTATAAATATTAATTCATTTGAATAAATCGGACAAGATTATTGTACCATGTTCATATTTACTTATACACAGTGCTAGCTATTGATATATATTTATACGGTGATAAACTTGCGGCAGAAAAGGTGGGATTACCTCATCTTCATAGTTAACTCAATTGAAATATGAATAGAGAACACCGCGGTGTTGCTAGTGAAGCATTGGTTGAACAAGCTATTCAAGTGATCCGTAGGAAATCGGATGACAAGCTGCCACGAATACAGAGTTACATGCACGCATATCCCAATTCGGGCCTCGATCGTAGGGGCATCGATTTCCTTGTTCGGTTCGAGAACGGCTTGGAGATACCTTTGCAAGTCAAAAGTTCCACGCGTGGAAAGAGGAAGTTTGAGAGGGCCCACCGTTCAGGACCGTTCATACCAGTTGTTATCGCATCGATTGATGAAGAAATAGGTATCATCATCAACCGAGTTATACAGTGCATGAGGTTGGCCATCAATAAGGTCATGCGGCAGGTCGAAAAACAGCGCTCTATGCTTCAGAGAAGGATTAGAAGCATCAAGAACAGAGATCAGTGCAATCGATACTTCGCTGCGAGAATGTGTCACTGAGCAAATTTACAGAACACTAGATCTTTATTTCAATAATAAATATTTCATCGTATGGTATGCGACCAATTTATTGGTCGCATATTTTTACCCATTTCAAATTTATTGATAACTATAAGCCACAACTCAATATTATATGGAATGAGTTTTTGACAATTTCTTTATAAGTCCTGGCCCATTGAATAACATTCCAGTGATAAGCTGTATGAGATCAGCTCCAGCATCGAACTTTTCTTTTGCATCCTTCGGCGACATGACTCCACCAACCCCGATGATTGTAAATCTTTTCCCATATACTTGCTTTGTCTTTCTTATAAGTTCGGTGGAGAGATTTCTGCATGGTTTTCCTGAAAGACCACCATGAAAGTCTTTTGGAGCCTCATCACGGTAATCCAATGAACTGTAGTCTTTATTGAGATTACCGATAACAACACCTGCCAATTTGAATGCGTCAATAATTTTCAATAAGGAATAGAATTGTTCCCATAGAATATTAATAGGCATTTTTACATAAACTGGTCTTTTACAAGGAATTTTCTTGAGCGCCGATAGCAATTGTTCGAGTAATGGAGCAGTTATGAAAGCTTCCCCACCAAACGCATTTGGACATGAAATATTGATGGTGTAGTAGTCTCCTATATTTTCTTCATTCAAACGTCTGAATGAGTAAAAGTAATCATCTATGGCGCCCTGTGTTGTTGCCGCGTCATTACAATTGGTTTTGGCTATGGAGATACCCACAATGAATCTTATTTCTTCGCTTCGAGATACATCTCTTCGCTCAGAAGAAAATTTTAATCTTTCAATTATCTTTTCTACTCCATCGTTTTTAAGTCCTTTATTGACCAAAATACTCTTTGACCTCGGTAATCTGGTAAGACGAGGCTTCGGGTTACCTTCACAATACTTTGCCGTGACAGAACCAATCTCTTCACCACCAAAAGATATTTCTGGAAGAATTTTTGTAAGTTGTCCATTATAATCAAATCCTGCTGATAATAGGAATGGTGTTTTATATAGAATACCATCAACTGTTTTTGAAATATCCTTACCTCTATAACCATATATCATCCTAGTAACAAATCGTGTAATAGAATATTCGCCTAGAAATTTCCCAATTATAATAAAGAGGTCATGTATATCTTCTGGATCAAATCTGAATAATATTGGCTTTAAAATGTATTTATACATATATTTCACTATATCATATTATTATCAAATACTATGGTGATACTTTTGGCTGAATCAGGTCAATAATTCTTTTTGTATCATCACCCCTCTCACCATAATTCGATCCCAAAACTATGATAGCGACTGGTACACTATTTATATTCATGATAGTCATCATTGTATCTCCAGCTTCTGGTGTTCTACCTGTTTTGCCTCCAAGGAAATTCTTATCTGCTACGAATGGGTGTGTACTTGTAAATTGGTGCGCATCATGGTCCGTAGTCGTTGATACACTATAAGTACCATTACGTGTTAGGGCCAATATATCTGGTCTAAATTTATATAGATATCTTGCCAAAGCTAGCAAATCTCGACTGCTAGCTTTATTCTGCGGACTTACACCCGAAGGATCTGCAAAATGTGCCGTGCTCATACCTATTTCCCATGCATAACTACTCATGAGTTCTAGGAATTCTGATCTCATTGTTGATGAAGCTAGAGCCTCAGCTGCAATATTTGATGAATTCAATAACAATGGATAGAGCAATTCACCTAGACTATATGTTTCATTTTCTCTGATACCACTACCATCTGGAGGCGCCTTGGCTTCTAACTCTGTAATAGTGATCGATGTACTAGCTGACAATATATCTGTTGCAGCAAAAGCAGTTACGAGTTTGGACATTGACGCAACTGGTAATACTTTTGCTGACGAATGTTCTAGGTATACCACATCATTATTTACTCCTGCTGCTATATATGCCAATGCAGAAATACCATTTGTGTAAACAACTGGAGCGACCTTTTTTATTTGTTTACTATTTGTAGTGTCAGTATTTTCTCTAAAACTACTGGATTCCTTTATTTCAAGATCACTTGATGTCAAAATATTGATCGCTGGTTTAGGTGATGCTTTATCGATACTTATAACTTTTGTTATTGCGCTAGTACCCATGATCACAGCACATATGATAGTCACTACCAACAATTTATTATGGTTATCTTCCATTTAGTCTATTTTAACACGTTCAACTTGGAAAATGCTATGAAAAATGCGATACTATCGATATGAATTCATTCCGAGACATCATCACTCTGGCAGTACTATTTATGTCCTTATACTTCGAAATCCTACTCCTCGTAACTTATATTGAGCGTAGGAAGAAGATCAATAGCGTATATTCATCAAAATTTGATTTTAATGATGATCTACCCAGTGTTACGATCATTGTACCCTGTTTCAATGAGGAATTTACTGTAGGTAAAACACTGGACTCACTACTTGCTTTAGAATATCCAAAAGATAGATTAAAGATAGTCGCAGTCAATGATGGGTCTACTGATAATACTAGGTATGTGCTAGAGCGATATGTCAATAATTCACAGATTGAAATTATTTATAAGGATAATGGTGGCAAGCATACAGCTCTCAATCTAGCCATCAAGAAATCTGATTCGCAATACATTGGATGCCTCGATGCTGATTCATACGCTAGGCCTGATTCATTATTGCGGATTATTTCCAAATTTAATAAACCAGAGATCATGGCTGTTGTACCGTCATTACAGGTATTCGAACCAAAAACTATAATACAGAGAATGCAGAAGGTTGAGTACATTATAGGTTCATTTATGAGAACGATATTAGCTGAGATGAATGCGTTATATGTAACACCAGGTCCATTCTCAATTTTTAGAAGAGAAGTTTTCGAAACTATAGGATATTACAAGGAAGCTCACAATACTGAAGATATGGAGATGGCAATGCGTATGCAATTCAATGGCCTGAAAATAGCCAGTGCGCATGATTCTATAGTTTTTACCTCTTCACCAAAAAATGTTAAAACTCTATACAAACAGAGAGTTAGATGGACATCAGGTTTTCTCAATAATGTGAGGGATTATAGGTCTATGTTATTCAATGTCAATTATGGCAATATAGGCATGTTCGTATTACCATTCATGATACTTTCAGCTATGTCTGTACTATATATCGTGTCTATCATGGCATATGATATCATCAATATTTTTCACTCTATGTATGTACGATACATGTCGATCGGTACAAATATGTTCGATTGGTCATGGCCTTCATTCAATTGGTTTTTTCTACAAACTAGTCCACTAGTATTTTGTGTCATCGTAGCAATATCACTAGTTCTAACATTTATCATTATTGGTTCATATATGTCATCTGGTAATAGAGCCAAGATACTTGAGGTAGTGACATATATATGCTTATATTCATTTATAGCTCCATTGTGGATGATGAGATCACTTTATAATGTTTTGTTACAGAAGAAGCTGTCTTGGCGATAATATATATGCATACATTTGATTGGAAAAAATACATTGTAACCTTTATTTTTACAGCAGCTATAGTAGTGACTGCTTTGCTTATAAGCTCGTGGATCAATAGTCAAAGAGTTGATGAATTACGTAATATCCAGGACTCTATATCTATCAATCTATTATCGTCTGATGTTCAATTCAACTTGTTGCGTGATGCTGCATGCAGTGATCTATTCAATTCATCTATTGGTCAAGAACTTGGTAATCTGTCAGATAAGCTCTCATACATGGAAAATATAGGAAAAGGTAATGATGCTGACGTTATAACACTAAAGAAATACTATTCCCTGCTCGAAATTAGAGACTATTTGCTCAGCAATTCTGCCGTTGCCAAATGCCCATCTAGACCTATCACAATATTATATTTCTACAAATCTGATTGTCCTGATTGTGACAAGCAGGCTCAGGTTCTCACGTATCTGCGACAGCGTCATCCAGATATTCTGCGTGTATATTCATTTGATCATGCTCTAGATGTTTCTGCAGTCAAGACATTGGCGAATATTCATAAGATAGCAGACCCATTTCCAAATGTAGTCATCAAAGGTAAAACACTCAATGGTTTCCATTCAATAGAGGAGATTGAGAAAATCCTTCCTGAACTTATGGCAACAAGTACCGCTTCGACTAGTAAGAGCATTCCTAACTCCAAATAATCATTTGGAGCCACCTCCCAGACTTGAACTGGGGACCTTCGCTTTACAAAAGCGTTGCTCTACCAACTGAGCTAAGGTGGCAGTATTATCTATCAGATATCCTTCTCAAATAGAATGACGCTCCATGATCCTTCACTTCCCCTCTACCTCTCACAGCGTCTATAAGCTTCTTACCATGTGGGTTGGAGATAAAAAGATGCTTGATACCGACATAGATCTTTCGTATCCAATATAATACGTGATATGCGATCAGATTTGCTACAGCGACGAATGTTCTTCTGTTCAGATATGATAGCATCTTACGCGTAGTTGTAAATATATGTTGAAATATATGATCTGTACCTCGTCCTAGTCGGCTAATTATATTTGCTTTACCAGTTTTCATCTCATTACGCTTCAAAAGTGGCATTATTATGATGCCTGCCAATGATATATAGAATATTGATATAGTAATATACATAATTGTATTTATCTCTCTAGAATTTTGTAGCGAATATATCTACCTACCGCCATTTTTTCACCAAACTTCTGTACAGCAGCATCAACTAGCTGTTGTATAGTCATTCCAGCATCCTTGATGAATGGTTGATCCATGAGTACCATCTCAGCAAAATAAGCATTGAGCTTACCTTCTAAAATAGTTTTCTTTACTGCTTCTGGCTTGCCTATTACCTCATTTTCGAAGACTTCCTTTGCTGCTCTCTTATCATCCTCTGTTATATCGTCCTTTTTCAAGAATTTTGGATTCGTTGCTGTGATATGCATGGCTATATTACGTGCCAAAGCTATAAATTCTGTATTTCCAGATACAAAGTCGCTCTCGCAATTGAGCTCTACCATAGTAGCTACATTACCATTTGCATGAATATATGACTGGATTGTTCCAGCCTTGAATGTTCTATCTCCCTTTTTTGCTGATATCTCACCACTTTTCTTGCGCAATATTACTTGAGCTTTTTCCATATCACCACCCGCTTCCTCTAGGGCTTTTTTACACTGCATAATAGAAATACCTGTTTGATCACGTAATTCCTTGATCAGTTCGGTTGTAATAACAATTGGCTTTGAACTGTTTGCTGATGTCATAAAATTGTCAATCTTAAATAATAAAACTAGACAGTAACCTGAGCTTTTTTACTTGTTTGGTATGCAGTAGAAATCTCATTCAGGAAATATTGAATACTTGTTCTCGATGTATCATTTCCAACGATCGGATATTTGACATCGCTTATATTACAATCTGAACTACATAGCGCTATCACTGGAATATTGAAATCTGTTGCTTCCTTCAATGCTATCTTCTCGCGTCTAGGGTCGATGATGAATAGAGCATCTGGAGCTTTCTTGAGTGATACTATGCCATAGAACATCTTCTCTAGAGAAGCTATCTCTTTGTCTATAAGCATCCTCTCGCGCTTTGTATATTTGGCCAATTCACCCTTTTCTTTATCAGAAGTGAGTTTTTCATAGCGTTCAATACGCTTCCTAACCTGTCCAAAATTTGTGATCGTACCACCTATCCATCTTCCATCAACGTAAGGCATATTGAGTGATTGAGCTGTATTCTTGACGATCTGTGAAGCCTCTTTCTTTCCACCGACGAATAGAACAGTCTTTCCCTCTTTTGCTAGTAATGCTATGAATGACCTCGTTTTATTGAGTAATGCTTCTGTCTTTTCTAGGTCAAAGATATCTGTACTGTTCTTTGTACCAAAAATGAACGGCGCAACTGTTGGGTGTCTACGTGATCTGCCAAGTCCGAAATGGGCTCCAGCTGTAAACATCGAATCTATAGTCTTTTTTGTATCCATATGTAGCATATAGACTATCAAAATCTAGTCCTCAAGTCAAATGGCATAGCTAGCACTATCTAGCTGCCAAACTGAATAAAACCTAATTCTCACGTAAGGTTGACTTCGTAACTATGAGACGTATCTGATTGAGACTTTTAAAATCTTGTATAGAATATGTAGGAGCCTGCGATGTGTTTAGAGCCATATTTACTGCAGCGGCACTATCTGCTCCAGCTGGGGCTGGTTGTGATGGTGAACCAGGATCTTGTATTGGGATACCTTTACAATCCAGTCCTAATATATATGTACCAACAGTGAGCCCCCTCAGTGTGAATGCTGCGCCAGCATTATTGCCACCAGCATTGGTAAGTGATTGGTTAACCCAACTGGTCATTGCAGTATTCGATGGTCCAGATATTTTCGCACCTTTACATGATGCTATGACACCACTATTCCAAAACGACTTTATTGCAACCGGAACTCCGACTGGGACAGTAACAGCAGACTTCTTTGCTATTTCTGCTGTTGTTGGCGCAGTGTTTTGTCCCCTGAATTGTGAGTCGAACCATAAGCGGGCATCGCCTTGAGCTTCTGTAGCTATTACCTTGACATCAACATGATTAGTACATGGATTATTATTTGCTGCTGGATTAGTACAGTTCAAATCAAATCTATACCAACCAGATCCGTTTGATGCAACTGGAGTAAATTGCATACTACCACTTGTTTGTTTACGATTACCAGATGGATTAATACAACTAATTGCATCCGTTGAATTCCAACGAATATTAGAATGTTGACTTGTTGTAATAGGACTTAAGTCTCCTTCTATATCATTTGAATCTGCATATATACCACATGTCATATTAACCACAGTCTGAGGTATAGCGCCACATTGACTACTTGCGGATCTATTCCTTGGGCCAATATCTACAGCAGTGAATAATGGTGGTGTGTCACCAGCTTTATAATTTATTATCTCATTTATGGTATTACTACTTGTTGTACCAATATACGTAGGTTGACTTCCGTCACCACCTGCACCCAAATACCAAGAATATTCATTTGCATGCTGAGCCGTATTAACTGTGGCTGTGAATGTAACATTTTCTCCAAGGTAGCCAACTGAAGTTTTATTTGCTGTGCATGATAAAGTCATTTGAATAATAGGAGTAGTTGTAGCCTCCACAGTTGCATTTGCTACATCACTCTTTGCACCACCTTTTAAACACTGAATATGATAGTTATAAATTCTTGCTGTATTTAATGGATCAGTATCAAGTCCACCTTGGGAACCAATGTTAGCACTCGTAGTACTAACACTACCTATATAACTATTTGGCCAATCACCCGTAGTTACACATGATGTAGAATTCGTAGAGCTCCATATCAATGTAGATGTTGAACCCACAGAAACTATAGTAGGATCTGCTCGTAGTTGTACAGTTGGATCATTGTCTGATCCAGGACATTCATCAGAATCTTTAGGATACATAACCTGAATAGTCGAGGAGGCTGATACAACATTTCTTGGTAGTTGTACAGATACTTCATATAGATATGTTATACCACCTGTTACAGTTGAATCTGAATAATACTTGTACCTGTCCGCATCTTGTTGGAACGGTCCATCATGTGGGGGAAGACTTGCTGTAACAATGTTATCTCCATCACTACGTGCAATATTGTACCCAAGATCATCACGTAATGCTTTCCAAGAAAGATTGACTGTATGCGTGTTACATGCGCCAAATGTAGAGCTAAGGTTCCTATCAATCGGTATAGATTGATTATCTGTAGGGATAATAAAATCTGCAGAAACACTCATATCATGGCTCATTGTCAAGGCACAAACTCCAGTACCTGAACAATCTCCTCCCCACCCATTAAATGTAACTGGCGAAGATGGAACTTCTCTTTGAGCAGAATTTGTTGGTCCGCAAGGAACTTTAGCGATTTGACCATCAGCAGATGTAACCTGCAAATATGCACCACCCATATCCCAAGTTATATTGTAACGTCCAGATGTACCACTAATAAATGGTTTAGTGGGGGTAAGGTTAGTAATAGGAGTACTGTAGATTGTTCTAGTTACATTACTGTTCGATATCAGTGTTGAAGACTTATAAATACCATTTAATATATAAGTATACGGTGAAATGCCACCTGTCGGTAAGCCAGAAAAATGAAATACATTATCCCCTGCATTTTCACAACGAAGACTAATAGGATTGATAAGCTCTCCAACAAAATTAGTAATAGTCACTTCCGAACCTTTGTTCGGACGATACTTGCAAGAGTTTGGTCCAGAACATATTGTTTCAGATATTCTTGTAGTTGGTTGTCTATAGGTATTTCCCCAATAATATCCTGGTGTAGTTACCGGTGTAGATATTTTAACCTTACCACCATTTTTACCAGTACCAGTAAAACTCACATCAAGAGTAGGTGGAACAGCTTCAACATCAATGTACTTGACCTCTCGCGCAGTAGCCGACAGTGAAGCGTTACCATTATTTATCTCTACATCTTTCAACAAATAATCCACAGTTATAGTATATCTTCCCTCTCGAAGAGGGGTCCACGTGAAATCGGTAACACATGTTGGCGCCGCACCAAAGAATAACATACCCCCACAATTTCTCCAATTTCCTCCAGACGAACTACTATACCCAGGTCCAGTCACTGTTACTTTTGAATAGGTAAACATAAAACCCCCATTACCACATCTTATATAGTTTCCAGTTGTATAAGTTCGAACCGTAAGACTAGTTCCAATAATGTATCTAGAAGAGGCTGGGTAATTTGATAAATTTGAGGAAATGGTGTTTACTGGACCATAAACCTCAGAACTTACGGTGGAACCTATATAACCACTCTGCCAAACAAGTAGCGTAATAGCCCTCGCAGTCTGTGCAACTCCTAGACTTCCAGCAAGCATGACGAGTAACAGTACTAGTTTGGAATCTATGTGTTTCTTCTTGATTTTGATGAGTACAATGATCAATATGATACAAAGTATGAGAACTCCTAGAGCTATAGCATATTGTATCCAGTTAATTGGTTGTGGAGTATTGTCTTTCGGTGTATCGAATGACATATCAACTATTGTCTTGTTGGTAGTGGTATCTTTGATCTCTATACGAGTATTGTAGCCATTACAGTTGGTTTTCATGGGAACTATGATGTTCAGAGTCTGTTCTAGAGACTTTGATGGTTCGAATGAAGTTGTATCTGCACATGGTTTGCCATCCTGACTCATATATAGCTTACCTAGTAGTGTTCCTGTTTGTTCGGCAGAAGAAACTCTAGCTCCTGGGAATATATCTGCTCTAGGAGACCAGAGTAGGGTGACTTTGGCTGTATCATTGGCATAGTATGACTTCTTGTCCATTTGTACTAGATGGACTGTGCCACTCTCACCTCTTACTACATAGTGGAAGGATACATCACCAATTGTTTGATCTAGATTGGATATGGATATAACTGAGCTATATGCTTGAGGTTTTGTAGGTAGAGGTATTGATATCTTGATTGTAGAGGTGGCATTCTTAACAGATACTGTAGAAAGTGTTGACTCCTCAACAAAAGGACCTGAAATTGATCTTTCATATGTCTTTACGCTCGGTGTTAGTGTGTATGACTTCTTTGCAGGGTTAATAACGTTACAGTTTAGTAATAGTTGTTCACTAGGATCTATATCTACACCTTGTATTAGATTGTACTTAGTTGTACTAGTTGATACGGTGAGGTAACAAGATTGACTATCTAGGTGTAGTGTGTCACCTGTTTGTTTGACATCTATATTGTCTCGTATACGAGTGACTAGTGGTATGCCACTAGAGTTCTTGGCTTGTACTAAGATAGTGACATTACCGTAGATATAGCTAGGTATTGTTTCTTCTATGGTTTGTGGTGAGTTTACATTGGAAGCGAGGTATATGTCCTTGTTGTATATATAGCTCTTCTCTGCGCCATTTGATGATGATATAGACAGAGAATAGTTGACTCCATTCATTGATTGACCTTCATTGGTGAATATGAAGTCTATACGTAGCTTTCTAGTACTTTCATCATATGTATACTGGAAATTGTCTATGGATACAGAAGCTATAACTATGGGTGCTTGATTTGCATCTGTATTGTTCAGTATGGTTGTCTGACCAAATACGGTTAGTGGAGTGAAAAGGAAGATGATGAGAGAGAAGATGGGTATGCGTGACATGGTTTTAAATGTTTGGTATATAAAAGAGAGACTATTATTAATGATCTAATTATATCATACATAGGTATTGCAAAAATGTTGTGGATAACTGGGATTAGTGTTTCAAATTCGTACTTTTCTAAAGCACCAAGTTGTATTGTATTTTCAATTCGAGAATCGTTTTTGGGAAGTACATTTACGAGAGTAAGTTTTATGTTCTTATTTCGCAGAATTGAAAATACAATACAACTTGGTGATTAACAACTTATTCCGCAGGATTGAAAATACAATACAACTTGGTGATTAACAACTTATTCCGCAGGATTGAAAATTTGATGTATGTTGGTACTTGATAACTTATTTCGCAGAATTGAAAATACAATACAACTTGGTGATTAACAACTTATTCCGCAGGATTCAAAAATGGACTAGAAAAGAGCTGTAAGGATTATTCATGGAAAAATTACATAAATTCACTTCACTCACCTTTCATCTTTTTTGAATCACCTCTAATCGTCATAAAAGCTTCCTGTACCGTAGTCATGAATTGCGCTGGGAAAATAATAGTAGAATTCTTCTCAGTTGCAATTTCAGCCATAGTTTGAAGAGTACGTAATTGTAGAGCAACAGGATGCTGTGAAATTAGATCCGCAGCTTCACCGAGTTTCTGTGCAGCTTGGAATTCACCTTCAGCAGCAACGATTTTGGCGCGGCGTTCACGTTCCGCCTCAGCTTCCTTAGCCATTGCTCTCTGCATATTGTCAGGCAAAGTAATATCTTTGATCTCAACAGCAGTTACCTGTGCGCCCCAAGGTTCAGTATGACTATCGATGACGTCTTTGATCTGGACATTTATATCTGCTGTTTGAGATAGTAGTTGATCCAATGAGAATCGTCCAACAACATTTCTGACTGTTGTTTGACTTATTTGATTCACTGCGTTGTATACATCCTCAATAGCAATAACTGATTTCTTTGGATCAACAATGTGATAATACGCGACAGCAGCAATATCAATAGATACATTATCCTTAGTAATGATCTTTTGCGAAGGAATATTCATAGTAATAGTGCGCAAAGTAACCTTGGTCATGCGTTCAAAGATTGGCACAAGAATGATTAATCCTGGACCTCGAACACCAGTACATTTTCCCAAGAAGAAGATAACGCCGCGATCATACTCCTTTACTACTTTTAATGATAATGCAAGGAGAACGACGACGACAATAATGATTATATATAACATATGAGTATTATAGCGCTTTAAAGATAACTTGCTAGGATTATTATTTAGTTCAGTATGGTCTAATATAGACAAAATTGTACTAGTAATTAGTAGTAAAATATTATCATATTTTTACAACAAATTCCTACTTAGCTTGTATTTCATCTCTTTCCCATATTTCTCTTGTAGCTTGAACAACTCATCACGGATCAATGCCGCAGTTTCGAAGTCGAGAGCCTTCACCGCTTCTTCCATAGCAGCTTCTTTTTGTTTCATAAGCAGGCGTGGATTTGAGATTGCCATCTGTTCATCTATCTTTACAAGTTCACCAACAGCTTTATCATGTTCAGTTCGCAATTGATCAGTGATATCATGAATCTTTTTTATGATAGTCTGCGGCGTAATACCATGCTTTATATTATAATTAGTTTGAATAATTCTGCGTCTTTCAGTTTCTTTAATAGCCCTATCAATGGATCCAG
Organism: uncultured bacterium; assembly: GCA_903864905.1. Taxonomy (GTDB): domain Bacteria; phylum Patescibacteriota; class Minisyncoccia; order Phycocordibacterales; family PALSA-1337; genus C7867-002. Next base: position 2,476 of record CAIPHR010000028.1, on the reverse strand, counting down.
TAATATTATCAGCATAAAGAATAACTTTACCAGCCGCATTACGTGCAGCACGACCAATAGTCTGAATAAGAGCAGTTTCTGAACGAAGGAAACCTTCTTTGTCTGCATCAAGAATTCCTATTAGAGAAACCTCTGGTAAATCCAGTCCTTCACGTAATAGATTGACACCAACCAAAATATCATATATTCCTTTTCGAAAATCAGTAAGTATCGTAATGCGTTCTATAGTTTTGATATCGCTGTGCAGATATGCAGCTTTGATCTTTTTTTCCTTCAAGAATTCAGTAAGATCTTCAGCCATTTTCTTGGTCAGAGTAGTTGCTAATACACGATCGCCTTTCTTTATGGTTCTCTCAGCTTCTTCAATAAAATTAAATATTTGGCCCCTGTAAGGAATCCTCAGACTTTCATCAGCGACGACTTTCGGAGCGAGTGAAGACGAGCGAGAAGGAGGTGCGGCTTCAGTAGAAGCCGACACCGTTCGTCGAGGGTGAAAGTCTGAGGATTCCATTATAGGTCTAATTTCAACTATTGGATCAATCAAACCCGTCGGTCTGATAACCTGTTCAACAACTTTCTGTGCAGTTTCCGCCTCATATTTTCCAGGAGTAGCAGAAGTATAGATCATTGGACCGATCCTTTCTAGGAATTCATCGAACCGCAAAGGTCTATTATCCTTGGCAGACGGTAGTCTGAACCCATGATCAACGAGAGTATTCTTTCTAGATGCATCACCAGCATACATTCCATTCAATTGTGGAATAGTGACATGTGATTCATCAACAATGGTCAAGAAATCAGGTATTCTTTTTGCATGTGGGCCTACCCCGAGAGTAGTCGAGGGGAAATATGCAAGTAGTGAATCAGGTGGCTCACCAGGCATCTTACCAGAAAAATGTCTCGAATAATTCTCAATACCATTTGTATATCCAATCTCTCTTATCATGGCTAGATCGTATTTAACTCTCCTTTTCAATCTTTCTGCCTCTAACAATTTACCTTCTTTTTCAAATTTCTTTATCTGACTATCAAGTTCAGCTTTTATTGTTTTCTCAGCTTTTTTACTCTGTGTTTCACTAGAAATAAAATGTTTAGCAGGAAATATGAATACATCTTTATGGTCCCCACGTATAGACCTAGAAACTGGATCTATCTCAGTAATTTTATTTATGAATGAGCCTTCATATTCTAGTCTATATATAGTTTTTTCATTAACTGGCATAATCTCGATAGTATTGCCTACGGCCCTAAAATTCCCTGACTTCAAATCAGCATTGGTTCTTACAAAATGTATATTGATAAGTTTTCTTATTAGTTCAGCTCTCGATATTTCCATGTTTATCGAAAGTTTAAGATTGACTTTTACATATTCTTCTGGACTACCCAAACCATAAATACATGAAACCGAAGCAACTATAATAACATCCTTTCTAGTGAGTAGCGCCTGAGTTGAAGCATGACGTAGACGTTCTATCTCTTCATTTATCATTGCCTCTTTTTCAATATAAGTATCACTTGAAGGAATGTATGCTTCTGGTTGATAGTAGTCATAGTATGAAACAAAATAATGAACCGCATTATTTGGAAAAAATTCTCTATATTCTTGCGCAAGTTGAGCTGCGAGAGTCTTGTTATGGGCAATGACCAAAGTAGGCTTACCATAGTTCGCAATGACATTGGCCATGGTAAAAGTCTTACCAGAGCCAGTAACACCAAATAATGTTTGACGATCCAAACCATGTTCCAAACCCTTATTTATAGCCAAAATAGCAGATGGTTGATCACCTGCTGGTTTATACGTGGTAGATATTCTGAATTGTGATTGCTCCATAAATTTACCGAAATATATCAATATTTCATGTACTTATAATATACCCTTGATTTGATATATTTCAAAGCATACAAATAATTGAAAAGCCCGCGGACAACGATATACGTCCGCGGGCTTAATACTACAAACTAGCCGATCATCCTCTCAACGATTCTGCTCATTTCGCTGCTATCAGAGGACTTCTTTTCATTTTGTTCCTGGCGAAATATTCCACCATACGGCTTGAAGCCTTGATGACTTTTTCGCTGGTCCATTTTCAGCGATTGTCCAATCGCCGTGTCCTTGTGTCTCTTTGCGAAAAGATCGACTAAACTCATTCGTTAGATATGATAACACTATCAAACTATTTTCTCAACATGGCTCTCTGCGCTGCCCTGTGTATATCTTTTTCATTCATTTTATAATGATCTGTCAATTCTATAGGTGTTCCAGATTGTCCGAACTGATCATGTATACCTATGAACTCCATATGTACTGGAAAATGCTTAGCGAGACACTCTGCTATCGCTGATCCCATACCACCAGCGACTTGGTGGTCTTCAACCGTTACGATAGCACCACACTCCCTGGCTATTGCTACGACTGCTATCTCATCAAGTGGTTTGATTGTAGACAGATTCATTACCTGCACAGCTTTACCTTCTT